>DNXB01000628.1 GCA_003506995.1 Verrucomicrobiales bacterium | reverse complement strand
ATGGGGACATGCATGACGGATACCTCCATTTCACCATCAAGTCGCATGAGTTCGGGTGCTCTCCGGTGTCAATCCGTGTTTCCTTCGGGGAACGGGGGGCATGCACCGGAGTTGTAGAGGGGGGAGACAAAGGGACGCGGAGACGCCCAGACGGCGCTTTGGGACAAAGCGCCCTACCTCGGCTCACTTCACATCGCGCCAGAGCCAGCGGAGGGCGGCGGGCAGATTGGGGGCCATGCCTTTGCTGCCGTGGAAGCACTGGGTCCAGTCGATGCGGAAGTCGTAGTTCATGTACTGGAGGGACGCGGCCATCATCTTGTTGGCGAGGGGCCAGTTGCCGAACTTGTTGTCGAGATCGTTCTCGCCATCGAGCAGATAGACGCGGATGGGTTTGCGCTCGGTGATACGCACGAGATACGGGTAGTGATTGCCGCCGCGAATATCGACAAAAGTGCCGACCCAGCAGAGCACCTTGCGGAACTTGTCCGGGCGCTCCCATGCGACGGTGAAGGAGCAGATGCCGCCGGAGGAGCCGCCGGCGATGGCCCGTGCCTCGGGCTGCGGGCGGAACTTGGTCTGATAACGCTTTTCGACCTCGGGCAGAATTTCGTCGATGAGGAAGCGGGCATAGGCGTCGCCGAGGGAATCGTACTCGAAGCTGCGGTTGGCGGCTTTGTCGCCGGGCTTTTGATTCGGTTTGCGACCGGGGTCGATGAAGACGCCGACGGTGCGCGGCATCTCCTTTTTGTGGATGAGATTGTCGAAGACGACGGAAGCGCGCATGGGGCCGGTGGGATCGACATGGCGTGAGCCGTCCTGCCAGACCATGAGGCAGGTTTCCTCGCCGGGTTTGAAGTCTGCGGGCAGATAGACCGTGACATCCCGCACGGTGTCGGGGAAGATCTGGCTCGTTTTCCATTCAAACTTCTCCAAGCTGCCCTGCGGCACGTTTTTCTGCGGCTGGCTGTCGGCGGTGTAATCGAAATGCTCCACATGCACGGTGCCCGCGAGGCGCGGCATGCCTTCGGATTCGACGCGGTAGCCGAACTCGGTGAAGTTCGGCATGTCAGCGACGAGCACTTGGAGACCATCCCCACCGAGCGGGATCATCTCGCCAATCAGGGTGCCGTCCTGCTGCACAACGCGGGCGGGTTTGGGGTCGATGACGGCCCAGGCGACGGTGGTGGCCTCGATCTTCGCGCCCGCCCGGCTTTGAGTGAGATTGTTGATGCCAAAGAGGCGTATCACCTTGTCATGCAGCGCTTTTTCCTCCGCAGGCTGGGTGGCTGTCATCAAGGCCGCCGCAATCTGGCGCGGCGTGACGGGCGGCTGCGCTCCCGGTTTGTTCTGGGCCTGGCTGAAACTGGCGGTGAGAAGGAAACTCAGAAGGAGGGCGGCACGCATGTGTCATTTTTAACGACGCATGCACGGCGGAATATCGCCCGATTTCCCTGGAGCAACGATTTACAGTGACGCAGTGATGGGAAGCTTGCCCGCAGGAAGCCCGGCGGTGCGCAGACGGGCCTCAATGTCCTCCATCATGGCGCGGACGTGCTTCCACTTCGTGCGGTCGCGCATGAGTTGCATGCTGCGCTCAAACGAGCCCCACTGAATGACCTCGATGTCCACATGGCGCACTCCCCAGTTGTTCATCATGGACTGGCTGGGCTTGTAGAGATCGATGGTGCCGGTGCCGACGAGGGCGCTGCCATAATCATCGACCTCATAAACAACTCCCGGCTGCCCGGCGATGCGGAACTTCGTGCCGACCGGGAAGCGCGACCAGTCAGCGGCGGCGCTGCGCACGTTGCCGAACTTCAAATTGGTGCCGATGGCGTTCTTCACACCATAGACGATGTGGTCGCTTTCATCGTGCGTGTAGGCCGTGGTGCGCACGCGCATCTGAGAATTGCGATGCAAATTCGAGGCAAGCATCAGTGGCGGCCTGGCCGCTTGAAACACAAAAGTGTAACCTTTGATCTCGCTCGGGCGGAAGGGGATGTTCATCGCGAGCGCTTTGCGCACCTCGTATTGTTTCCCGGTTTCGAGGGGAGCGGACTTTTTATGCCGCATTTCCCTCCAGTGACTGAGAAGCGCTTGCTTCGGCAGAGCGCAGGAAGAAAGAGTGGCCGCAAGAGCAACACACAGGCCAGTGGTCATCAAACGTGAGTGGTACATGGCTGGATATTTTTAGAATTACGAAAATAATACCGTAAATTTCATATATCCTCAATATAAAATACATAATTTACATACTTTTAGAATTTAATAGATGTTAATTACCGTAGCCACTGCATCGTCAAAAGCTGAGCCCCCCCGCGCTTTATACTGAGGTCACCATGATTTGTGAATCCTTGCTGCGGGAGTGATGGAGTCCTGGAGTATCGGTGTCATTACATCTCCGCACTCCACCACTTCATGACTCCAGCATTCCAAACGGCCAGGAAATCATAAAACCTGACGACTTGAGGTATAGAACCGATCCGAGCTGCTTTTCGGCTATACTTGCTGCCCCTGCTCTTCCCAGAGCTTCCTCCAGTGATCCAGACGCTCTTTGATCCGGCCTTCGAGGCCGTTTGGGGTCGGGTCGTAGTACAGCTTGCCGCCTTCCAGGCAGCGCTGGGGAACGAAACCGCCCTCGTAGTTGTGCGGGTAGAGATAGCCTTCCCCGTGGCCGAATTCCTTCGCGGCTTTCTTGTGGTGCGCGTCTCGCAGATGCTTCGGCACCGGCAGGGTGCGGCCGTTTTTCACATCCTCCAAGGCGGCGTCGATGCCGGTGTAGGCGCGGTTGCTCTTGGGCGCGGTGGCGTTGTAAATCGTCGCGTGGGCCAGGATGATGCGCGCCTCGGGCATGCCGATGAATTCGACCGCCTGCTGCGCCGCCACGGCCACGCGCAGCGCGTTGCTGTCCGCCATGCCAATGTCCTCGCTGGCGGCGATGACGATGCGCCGGGCGATGAAGCGGATGTCCTCCCCGGCGTAGAGCATTTTGGCCAGCCAGTAGAGCGCCGCGTCGGGATNNTTTGATGAAGGCGCTGATCGTGTCGTAGTGGGCGTCGCCATCGCCATCGTAAACAACGGTCTTTTGCTGCACGGACTCCTCAGCAGCGGCCAGGGTGATGACGATTTCGCCCGCCGCGTCCGGTTGCGTCGAGAGGACGGCCAGTTCGAGCGCGTTCAGACAGCGCCGCGCATCGCCATCGGCCACGGTGGCGAGGTGATGACGCGCCTCGGGCTCAATCCGTGCCTTCATACTGCCCAAACCGCGTTCCACATCGCTCAGCGCCCGATCCATGAGCGCTTCGAGGTCGGCGATGCCCAACGGCTCCAGCGTGAAGACTTGCGAACGGCTCACGAGCGGGCTGTTGACGTAAAAGAAAGGGTTGTGCGTCGTCGCACCGATGAAACGCAGCGTGCCGCGCTCCACATGCGGCAGCAGCACATCCTGCTGCGCCTTGTTGAAGCGATGAATCTCATCCACGAACAGGATCGTCGTCTTGTTGTAGAGCCGCTGGTGATGCCCGGCGTTCTCCGCTTCCTTGCGAATGTCCGCCACGCTGCTTTCCACGCCGCTGAGCGCGACGAAGCGCGATTTCGTCTCCTGCGAGATGATGTGCGCCAGCGTCGTCTTCCCCACACCCGGCGGGCCGTAGAGGATGAGCGAGGAAAAACGATCCGCCTGCACCGCACGACGCAACAGCTTGCCCTCGGCCAGAATGTGCTGCTGGCCCACATATTCATCCAGCGTGCGCGGTCGCATCCGCGCGGCCAGCGGCGCGCCTGCATGAGCCACCGCCGCAGCGGCACGAGGCGGCTCCGAGGGTGGTGGGGCGAAAAAATCGTCGCTCATGCGGATTAACAGCCGAAGCACAGTATCTCCCGCTTTGCACTTCGATTTTGCCACTGCTCATCCATTGCGCTAACGTCGGCACGTCATGAAACTCGAAAATCCCTTCCCCGGCATGAATCCCTGGCTTGAACTGGGCTGGGAGAATGCTCATTCAACGCTGCTGACCTACATCAAGGATGCGATCAATGAGGCTCTGCCGCCGGATCTGCGGGTGCGCACCGAGGAGGGTGTGACCATCGGCACTGCTGATACAGACAGAGATCGACCATCAAGACGCAGACCGGATGTCTCGGTCATCGAATCCTGGAAACAAGGTGTCCCACCGCAATGGCAGCCGCAGGAGGCCGGCGGCACCTTGCTGGCGGAGCCGGATCAGATCGTCGCGGAGGAGAAGATTCCGCCGCGCTGGATCGAGATCACCGACCGCACCGGTCGGCTCATCACCGCCATCGAGCTGCTTAGCCCCTCGAACAAAGGGCATGAACGCCAGGAGTACAAGCT
>DNXB01000190.1 GCA_003506995.1 Verrucomicrobiales bacterium | reverse complement strand
CCGATTGACGGACTACACTAGACGATCTCTGCGCCCAATATCATTACCCGCTCTACTGCCTCATCCGCTCACGCGGCCTCACGCATCACGACGCCGAGGACGCGCTGCATGATTTCCTGGCCAAGCTGCTGCGGCTGGAGGCTTTCTCCGATCTTGAGAAGGAAAAGGGGCGGCTGCGGACCTTTCTGGCGAAGTCACTCGACCGTTTCCTCATCTCCCGTCATCACCGCGAGAAAAAACGCGAGGCCCGCGAGCTGTCGGTGGATGACGCGCGGTTCCAGCTCGATCCCAGGCTGGAGCAACGCTACGCAAGGGAGGTCACCTCCATCAAGCTCGCGCCGGATGTGCTTTTTGACCGGCAATGGTGCGAGCTGCTGCTGCAACGCGCGCTTGCCCGGCTCGAAACCGACTACGAGACGAAGAACAAGTCCGCTTTTTTCGACGTGCTCAAGCCCGTGCTGATGAGCGGCGGCAGCCTCCGTGGTCATGATCCCGCCGCGCTTGCCGCGCAGCTCTCCATGACGGAAGGCGCCCTGCGCACGGCGCTGACGCGCCTGCTGAAGGACTACCGCAAGCTCCTCGAACACGAGGTGCGACAGACGGTGCTCTCCAAGGACGATGTGGATACCGAGATCGCCGACCTGATGAAAGCGCTTGCTTGATTGCGTTGAGTGCGGGACGAAAGTCCGCCTTCACCCAACCATGAAACACATCTCACTTCTCCTCGCCCTCGCCGTTTCAACTCTCCACGCCGAAGACTGGCAGCCTGAGGCAGGCTTCACCTCGCTCTTCAACGGCAAAGACCTCACCGGCTGGTGCTTCCGCGAGAAGACCAAGAAGGACGAGCCGAATCCGGGTAAAATCCTGGAAAAACACGATGGCAAGACCGAGGCGGCGGACGCAGGACGCTACATCGTCAAGGACGGGGCCATCGCGGTCACTTTCCCTGAGGAAATGGACAAGCTCACCGGCCAGCTTTACACCGTGGCTGAGTTTCCGAAGAACTTCACCCTCAAGCTTGAATTCCGCGCCAGCGTGAACGCGGACAGCGGCGTCTTCATCCGCAAGCCGCAGCTTCAATGCCGCGACTACCTCGTGGCCGGCCCCTACAAGGAACTGAAGCAGTACAAGCCGCAGGAATGGAATCAGATGATCGTCGAAGTGAAGGACGGCATCGCTCACTGCACCTGCAACGGCGAAGTGCTCGAAGCCGCGCTCGCCCTCCCTGCCACCGGCCCCATCGGCCTCGAAGGGGATCGCGGCGTGATGGAATACCGGCATATTCAGTTGAAGGAGCTGCCGTGAGACCGGCAGAGGTTGGCTGTTGTTTACAGTAGTTGACGATTGTTTACAGTGGTTGCCATCGCCAAAACCGCCAATTTTCATGAATCTTCCTGTCCGTCCTCGCCGCAATCGCCAGTCTCCTGCCATACGCGATCTTGTGCGCGAGACGGATCTGAATCCCGGCCATTTGATCTATCCGCTCTTTCTTCAGGAAGGCGGTGAGAACACGCCTATCTCCTCCATGCCTGGCTGCACGCGTTGGAGCCTGGAAGGACTCGTCAAGGAAGCCGGTGAGGCGCATGCGCTGGGTGTTCCGGCGGTGGTGCTGTTTCCGCGCATCCCGGATGAGCTGAAAACGCGTGATGCCGCCGCGTGCTTTGCCGATGACGGCCTAGTGCCGTGCGCGATCCGTGCTTTGAAGGCCGCGCATCCGACGCTGACGGTCATCACCGATGTGGCGCTCGACCCTTACAACAGCGACGGACATGACGGACTCGTGGCAGATGACGGCCGCATCCTGAATGATGAGACGGTCGCCGTGCTGCAACAGCAGGCGCTCTGCCACGCGCGCGCCGGGGCAGACATGGTTTCTCCGAGCGACATGATGGACGGCCGCGTCGGCNNACATGATGGACGGTCGCGTGGCCGCGCTGCGAGAAGCGCTCGATGCGGCGGGCTTTCAGGCCGTGTCGATCATGAGTTACACGGCCAAGTATGCCAGCGCCTACTACGGGCCGTTTCGTGGAGCTTTGGACTCTGCCCCGAAGGCTGGCGACAAGAAGACGTATCAGATGGACCCCGCGAACGCGCGTGAAGCCTTGCGTGAAGCCGCGCTTGATGAAGCCGAAGGCGCGGACATCCTCATGGTGAAGCCTGCGGGGCCGTATCTCGACATCATCGCGAAGATTCGCGCGGCCACGACTTTGCCCATCGCCGCGTACCAGGTCAGCGGGGAGTATTTGATGATCAAATCGGCCTCTGCGGCAGGCTGGCTCGATGAGGCGAAGATCGTTCACGAATCGCTCATCGGCATTCGCCGTGCGGGTANNTTACGGGTGCGGACATGATTCTGACCTACTTCGCGAAGCAGTGGTCCGCGTCCTGGCGCTGATTGTTCTCAACGCGGTTCAACAAGCTGCACCAGCCGTGGATCGGCGGTGGGATCGAGCCAGGTGAGAACTTTGCGCAGATGAGGCTCGCTCATCGCCGTGCAGCCGGAGCTGGGGATGGTTTCGCCCTGCCAGACGTGCAGGAAGATGCAGGAGCCGAGGCCGGGCTGGTGGCGTGGATTGTGGGCGATGACGGCCCCCAGCTTGTAGCAGCCGCTGCTCGGAATCATCGTTTCCGGGCTGGTCCAGTCGCCGGTGACTTCGCGGTCATCGACGATCTGGTTGTAGAAGCGTGAGCGAACATCGTCGATGCCGAAATGGTGCGCGGTGCAGTGGAGGTAGGGCAGTTTGATCCCCTTGGGAGAAGGTTCGGAGCCGAATGCCTGGGTGATGCGGAAGATGCCGATGGGCGCACAACCATCACCCTCTTTTTTGATGCGGGCACCGGCAGGAACGGGCAACGCAGGCTCACCCGCGCCCCAGGCAAGGCCGTGGCGACCGATGCGGACCGGGATGGTTTCGCCAACGAGAGTCCAAGTGTCTGCGTCAGTGCGTTGCAGCATTCTGAGTTGTGCTGAAGTGCTCTGCTCGTCGGCTGCGGTGACATATAGCACCTGCTTGCAGGTCACAGGCAAGACGGCGGCGATTTCAGGCGGCAGCGTGGCAGGGACGGGCATGGGCGCACAGGAGGCGAGCATGAGGAGCATGACAAGGAGACGGTGCATGGCAGGGAAGGGGACTGTGAGACTGCCTGATGATTGATTATCTCAAAGTGCGTTGTCCGACGACCTGGACATTCTCGCGAGCTTCTGGGGGCGAACACGCGTGATCTTGGCCGCTCCTTTTCAAATCCAGTCTTGCTGATGGAGTTCTATTGAACAGTGTCCAATTTGAGGCATGGGTGAGGGATTCCATGCCTGTCCCAACCTCCAGTTCTGCTCCTGCTCCGCTCGTGGACTGGCTGTTTCTCGATCTGAACAGCTTTTTCGCCAGCGTGGAGCAGCAGATGCGGCCGGAACTGCGGGGAAAGCCGGTGGCGGTGGTACCGGTGGACACGGACGCGACCTGCGCGATTGCGGCGAGCCAGGAGGCCAAGAAGTTCGGCATCAAGACGGGCACGAACATCGGGGAGGCGCGTCGCCGCTGCCCGGAACTGATCACGGTGATGGCGGGCCACGATGTGTATGTGGAGTTTCACCATCAGGTCATCACAGAGGTGGAGCGGCATTTTCCGGTGCATGTGATCTGCTCGATCGACGAGATGGCCTGCAAACTGGACGCGCCGCGTCGTGTGCTGCCGGCGGCCATGGATTTGGCGAAGCGCATCAAACGCGGCCTGCGGGAGCGGGTGGGGGAGTGCATCACCTGCTCGGTGGGTCTGGCTCCGAATCGTTTCCTGGCCAAGGTGGCGTCCGACATGCAGAAGCCGGACGGTCTGGTGGCACTGCTGGCGGAGGAACTGCCGGGAAGCCTGCTGGAGCTGGAGTTGCGCGACCTGTGCGGCATCGGCCGCCGCATGGAGCCACGGCTGCATGCCTGCGGCATCCGCACGATGCAGGATCTGTGGGGGGCGGAGCGGGAGACGCTGCATCGTGCCTGGGGCGGTGTGGGCGGGGACCGGTTCTGGCATGCGCTGCATGGCGGGCCTTCGGAGGATGATCCGCCGGCGCGGCATCGCACGCTGGGGCACAGCCATGTGCTGGCCCCGGAACTGCGCACGCCGCCGGAGGCGGGGATCGTGGCGCGGCGTCTGCTGCTGAAGGCGGCCAGCCGCCTGCGCCGCATGCATTACCGGGCCACGCACCTGCATCTGAGTGTGCGCACGGAGGACGGACCGCGTTGCGAGGCGCAGGTGAAATTTGAACCGGTGAGCGACAGCATCGTGCTGGCGCGTTGCCTGGCCGAATTGTGGCAGCGGGTGATGCAGCAGGCGCGCTGGCAGCGGTTGAAGAAGGTGTCCGTGACGCTGATGGGCCTGGAGGCGGAATCCCAGCCACAGCAGCTCGATCTCTTTGTTTCCAACGCCGAGGAGGCCTCACGCGAACGACGTGAGCATCTCAGCCGCGTGCTGGACGAGATCAATCAGAAGCGGGGGCGCGACTCGGTGGTGATCGGCTTCACGCCGGACACCGTGCGCACGTTTTCAGGCACGAAGATCGCCTTCACGCGCATCCCTGACCGCGAGGAGTTTCAGGAGTAGCTTGCGGGGGCGGGCATCGTTCCATCAGAAACGCCGACGGCGGATGATGATCGCGCCCAAGGCGGCGGAGAGAACGAGCAAGGCGGAGCCTGGCTCAGGAATGGGGGCGCAGACGCAGGCATCCACGGAGATGAGGTAGTAAGGATCGCTGCTGTTCGTGGTGGCCAGTCCCCTGCCGTTGTCAGTGTCCGCGCCCAGGGCGAAGGCCTTGACCTCCGCGCCAGGGCCGATCAGCGCGTCGAGGTTCAATTTCCAGGTGTCAACCTGGAAGAACGGGTTGTAGCTCGGGTCGAGCGGATCGCTCGAAGTGAGCAGGGTCATGGCGTTGGCGTCCAGGATCGCCTGCGCGTCGAAGGAGCCGAGCAAGACCGCGCCTTCTCCATAGATGGAGAGCATCGGCGCGACACGGCCCGGATCGAAGCCTGCGGCGAGCGAGTTCACGCCGAAATTGCCCAGGCTCACACTGAGGCCGTCGCTTAACACCCGCTGGTCGAATTGAATGAAAAAGCCGGTGGACAGGGGCGTGGCTCCGCCGGTGTAAAGGCCGACGCCAAAGTCGCCCGTGTCAGGAGAGTTGACGCCGATGCCGCCGGGAAAGGCATTGTCCACGTTTGGGTTGGCACCTGCGATGGTGGCCCCAAGAAAAGGGTCCGGGGTCTGGGTGGGGTCGATGCGATACATCGCCGCGATGCCATAAGTCAGACCGGGCGGCTGTCCCAACGGGCGATAATAGGGATACGGGTTTGGCACCAGGGTCGTGACCGCCGTGCTCTCAGCCGCGAAGGCCAGCAAAAACAAGGCGGCGAGGGCCTGAACCTTGGCGAAGCAAGCGTGACGACCTCTGGGGGCAGGGATGCTGAGTCTGCCGAGGGTGGAACACAAAAGGGAATGTTTCGTTTTCACGACACAATAATGCGACGGTTGTCAAAAATGAGCAAGGTCGAACGTGTCAGTTGTTTGTCTGGAAGATGTTTGGAAATTGAAAGACTGGCCCTCGTTGAGAGGGCAGGCATGAGGGCATGCGTTTTCAGGCGTGGAGAGCCTGTTCATGCGGATACCTGACCAAGATGGAGGTGCGTCGCTGGCATGATGTGTTCTGAAGGCCAATGGCCTTCGGTCAAATAACAAGGGCTGCCGAGCCTTGGCGAGACTACCCTGGAAATGGCAGCATCGAAGCCAGGAGCGCCGCAGGTGTTCCGCACCGGCTCTGGCCCCAGGCAGGGAAATGGGGGCATTGCGCCAAGACGAACACGGATAGGGAACCGGGAAGGATGCCGTCTCCACCTAACGTGGCGGTCGGATCCGTCGTGAAGAACTTCAGCAGTTGTTCGGATACCAGATCTCAGTTCACCGCTGTGGCGTTCAAATGACGGGACAGCCCGTCTTCGGTGATCGTCACACTCGTGCCCACGGGAACCTGATTGAATACCGAGATCACATCCGTCATGCCCATGCGCACGCAGCCGTAGCTGGCAGGACGCCCCAGATTGCGCTCCTCCGGTGTTCCGTGGATGTAGATCAGCCGATCCTGCGTGTTCCGGTTGCGCTCTTCCTTGCCATTCAGCCACAGGATGCGGGAAACCACCGGGTCACGACCTGGGGCGTCCGGAGTGAGGACTTCACCGTTCCATGTGCGGCCCTTGAGCACCGCGCCGGGGGGCAGCCCTTCGCCGATCTTGTTCATCACCTCAAGTTGCCCCACCGGCGTCTTGTTACTGCCAGGATCGCTGCCCAGTCCGAACTTCGAGGTTGAAATCACATACTGTCTTTTCAACCGGCCGTTTTGATACAGACCCAGTTTTTGATCTTTCACACTGACGACCACCTTGTCCGATTTGGTTTTGGTGGAGGTGCAATGACTGAGCATGGCAGCCATCGTGAGGAAGGAGGAGACGCGGACCAGGGGGCGGAACAGTGGCATTGTGTTTTTATTGGGGGCCGGGAAAAACGCTCCCCGGATGATTTGCAGCAACAGCAGACCCCTGCCGTCCCCGGTCGTTCAAAAAAATCCAGGAGCATCCGCGTCTCGAGATGCCCCTTTCTTGCGTCGGACATGGGGTAGATTTCCGGGTATGAAGAGTGTTCTCGCGCGAATTTCAGGCTAGGGGAAGGAGTGACCGGGACCAGGATGGTCCCGCAACCGGCGCTTTATCAAAACCGCCAGGTCACCGACACACGCAGCATGCGCGGCTCGATGGGATGGACGTGGCGGTCTTCGACGGGGGCGGCCTCCGAGGCGAGCTGGCTTTCGTAGAAGTACTCGATGTCGTTGTCGCTGCGGTTGAGCAGGTTCAGGCAGTCGAGGGCGATCTCCCAGTTCTTCCGGCGGTAGCCCACGCGGGCGTTTACCTGGAAGGATTCCAGCGCCTGGATGTCCTGCGTCTCGTTCAACGGGCGGCGGCCGAAGTAGCGGCCGCGCAGGGAGCCGAAGAAGCCCTCGGCTTTGCCGAGCGTGATGCCGGCGTTGATCGTGTAGGGGATGGAGCCGGGAATGTCCTGGCTGGGAGGATTTTCCGTGCGCAGGTACGCTTCCGTCCAGGTGCCCTCAAAGTCCACCATCGCCCAGTCGGTGGGCCGCCAGTAGCTGGCCAGCTCGATGCCGTAGCGCTGCGATCCCGGCCCTGGCTCGGTGTTGCCGGCATCGCCGACGTAAATCAGCTCCGAGTCGCTGCGCAGCAGCCAGAAGGACAGTGTGTTCACCAGCTTCGGGATGGATTCGTTGCGAATGCCGAACTCCGCGCCGTAGGTGCGCACCAGCGGGTCCACACGGTCCGCACCGCCGCCTGTGTCGGGGTCAGTGACGATGTTCACGCCACGGGCGTCGTTGCTGTGGAAGCCGAGGCCGGTGTTGAAGTAAAACTCTGTGTCCGCCCACGGGCCGAAGACCACGCTGAGCTTCGGGCTGACGATGCCTTTGGACAAGGTGCCGGTGTTCTCATTGAGCGTGCTGCGCTGCACATCGAAGTGGATCAAATCTCCCCGCACGCCGGGAATGACGCGCAGCCAGCTCGTGGGCTTGAACTCAAACTCGGAGAACAGGCCGTAGCTGGCCTGGAAGATGTCGTCCTTGCGCACCACGTTGAAGCGGTCGCGGTTCATGGTGTTGTAAAGGCCGATGCCGTTCATCCACTCGCCACGCAACTGCACACCCAGCGTGAAGCGTTGCTCCTGCCCCAGCGTGTCAAAGCGCCAGTCGCGGGCCAGTTCGCCGCCGATGAACCAGCGCTGGTCCTGCTGCTCGAACTGGTCCCCCAGCGTGTCGCCCCGGGCCATGCTGTTTTGGAAGTAGGTGAAGTTCGAGAACAGGTCGAGGTCGTAATAACCGGCGTAGGCGCTCGTTCGCGTGGTGGTGCGGCCTTCCTCACGCGTCCAGTCGAAGGAGAGGCTGTAGCGGCGTGAGTGGCCGCCGTTGGTGGCATCCATGAAGCCGAAACGTCCGATGGTGCTGTCATCGATGGCGCGTTGCGGCACCTGGTCGGTGGACATCCAGTCGCCTTGGTAGCCCATGGCGGTGATGTTGATCTTGTCCGTGCCGTCTTCCCAATGCCAGCGCAGCAGGCCGTTCCAGCGCGTGGCGTCCGAGTTCAGATCCCATGGGCCGTTGTAGAACTGGTGCTCCAGCGCCAGCGTGAGCTTGCCCGCGCCCGCCTGGATCGTGTCTGCGATCAGCGTGCGCGAGAATTCATACTCGCCCCAGGTGGAGGTGAGGATGCCCTGCGGCAGCTCGTCCACCAGCTTGAAACGGGCCGCGCCCGAGGAACTCAGATCACCGTGCTGCGCATAATAATTGCCCTTCCAGTACTCCAGCTCGCCCACCAGCTCCGGGATGATGAAATTGATGTCGGCATAGCCCTGGCCGTGCGCGTGATTGCGGAAGTTCACCGGCATGCCGTCGAGGTAGATGAGAAAGTCCGTGCCGTGGTCGAGGTTTGCCCCGCGCACGAAGAACTGGTTCGCCTTCCCGTCCCCGCTGTGCTGCGTGATGATGACGCCGGGGATGCTCTCCAACAATTCTCCACGGCGCGAAAACGGCCGCTCCAGCAGCTCCTTCGTGCTCGTCTGGCCCTTGGACGCCGAGGTCGCCGTGCCGATCAGGCTCTCCGCCTTGCCTTCAATGATGACTTCGTCCAGCTCGGTGGGTTTCGGCTCGACGGGCACCTGGGCATTCAGAAACAGCGGCAGCAACAGCAGGCCGGAAACCGGAAAAAGACGGGGAAGGGGCATTCGGGGAGGTGGTTGGTCGTCTTCTGCGACGACCTCAGCGCCACCACCCCACAAAATAGCCGCCGCCTTTTGCTCTCGCGCCTTTGCTCGTCATGTTTGGCCCTGTCATGGCCGCCAAACAGACACGCATCCTTCTCGCCGACGATCACGGCGTCGTCCGCAATGGCTTTCGTATGATCCTCGCCGCGCAGTGGGACATGGAAGTCGTGGGCGAGGCGTCCAACGGCCGCGAGGCGGTCGAGATGGCCGAAAAACTCACCCCGGATGTCATCGTGATGGATGTGACGATGCCCGAGCTCAACGGCATCGAGGCCGCGCGGCAGATCACGAAGCTGCTGCCCAAGACCCGCATCCTGGCGCTGTCGATGCAGAAGGACGGCGTCTATGTGCGCGAGATGCTCCGTGCCGGCGCGAAGGGCTACCTGCTCAAAGACTGCGATGAAAAAGACCTGCTGGCCGCCGTGCGGGCCGTGGCCGTGGGCAAAGGCTGGCTCAGCCCGGAGGTGAGTGACGCCGTGCTCGACGACTACCGCAAGCACGTCACCAATCCCATCGACCTGCTCTCCCCACGCGAGCGCGAGGTGCTGCAGATGATCGCCGAGAGCAAAACGAACAAGGAGATTGCCACCGCGTTGAGTTTGAGCGTGTACACCGTCGAAGCGCATCGCGGCCGCATCATGGAGAAGCTCAATCTGCACTCCATCGGCGAGCTGGTGCGCTTCGCCATCCGCAACGGTTTGATTGATTGAGTTTGGAGTCCCGCCTTCAGGCGGAAAGGTGGACTTTTCCTCGAAATGCAGCCTTTTCAGACTTAAGCCAGCCTCCCGAACTCAGACACCATGCCCTTCACCGTCTTCCGCATCACCGAGAGCAATGTGCTGCGCGTGCTGGCGCTCGGTTTTGTGCTGGTGATGATGCTGCTCGGCGCGGCAGGGCTGATCGCCGTGCGGCAGAGCCAGCGCATCCGCCAGAGTGTGGCGGCGCTGGCGCGTGACCAGCTTCTCATCGCGCGGCTCGTGCATGACGTGCAGATGGAGGAAAATGCGATGACCGAGGTGCTGCATCAGATCGCACAACTCCAGCCCCGGCAGCCGGATCATGCGGCGCTGCTCCGCGACCTGGATGAGAGCGACCGCCAGCTCGCCCGCCTGTCGGTGGAGGCGCGGGCGGCGGCGGGGGAGGCGCTGTGGCGTGATCTGGAGACCAGCGTCAAAGCCTTCACGCGTGAGGCGCATCGCGTGCTGGAAACGAACGCGGCCGTGCCACGAGATAATCTGGAGTCGCTTTTCAAACATCACGACCACGTCGTCGCGCTCGTGAACAAGCTCATCCAGGCCAGCTCCGGCCGGCTTGCGGCGGCGGAACGCGAGATCGAGCAGCAATCGCAGGAACTCGGCGATGACGCGGCGCTGCTGCTCGGCGCCAGCTTCATACTCGCGGCCACATGCGCCCTGCTGACCGTTGGATTCACGCGCAAAAGCCTCCTGCGCATCCGCTGGCAGTCCGACGAGCTGAACCGCGTCTCCTGGCACATGCTGCAAACGCAGGAAGAAGCCGCGCGGCGCTTCTCCCATGAGCTGCACGATGAGCTGGGCCAGTCACTGGCCGCCGTGCGCTCCAATCTGACCAAAGGAGCCACGCGTAACCTTGATGCGCTGCGCACGGACTGCCTGCACCTCGTCGATGAGTCCATCGCCAACGTGCGCGAGCTCTCGCAACTGCTCCGCCCCGTCATTCTCGATGATTTCGGCCTCGAAGCCGGTCTGCGCTGGCTGGCGGAAAAGTTTGCGCAACGCACGCGGATCAAGGTGGACTACGACTCGACCTGTCCGGGCCGTTTTGCCGATGAAACCGAGACGCATCTCTTCCGTATCGCGCAGGAAGCGCTCACCAACATCGCACGTCACGCCGAGGCCGGTCGCGTGACGATCCAGCTCGCTCTCGAAGACAAGCACATCCGACTCAGCATCGTCGATGACGGCAAAGGTCTGCCTGCCGAGGAATCCGTGTCACCACCCAGCCTCGGCATGGTCGGCATGCGGGCGAGAGCACGACAGTGCGGCGGTGAATTGAACGTGTCAGCCGCTCAGCCGCACGGCGTACGCATCGAGGCGGTCGTGCCGGTCCATCTTCCGGAGAAATGACAGCTCTTTCATTTTTTGGACAGGGACATGAAAAGCAACGTCCACCCTGGGGCCTCCGCCGGGAATGCATCGGCAGGGGCAAAGGCGGTTTCAGCTGCCTGAGAAAGAGCGACGCGCTAAAACTGAAAGATCAACTCGCGGCTGTCATTAGATGCTATCTCCTCTCAACTGCCCTCGGCTAAGAACTGCCAGCATCTTTCAAGACCATTCGATAAACCCTTTCGAGATCGGTCTTTGTCAGCTTGGTGATGCTGTCGAAAGGCTTCTTCATTTTCAAACGCCTCGCGATCTCGGGGTAATAATCGTCATTGGTCCGCCCAATGCTTTTCATGGCCGCTTTGATCGCTGTGATTCGTGCATTACGCCAGAGATCGGGTGATTTTGTGCGTTGCTTGCGAACACCCATCGCACGGTTCTTTCGGAACCACTTCTCCACATCACCCATCTGTGAAGACAGGATGTCCTCGTAGCGTGTGACCTCGCATTCATTCTGAAGTCGCTTCCACCACATGCCATAGGCTGCGGGTCGGGTCATGTTCGCTGTGCAGTCCACAAGCTCATCAATCCACCCTTCGATTTTCTTTTTTTGGGCGGGTGTGACCGCGTTCTCGGGTGGAGGCACGATCAACTTAATTTTCCTCGGCTGATGATGCACCCTCTGGTCCACCTGATTGTTGTCGCCTTGGATGTTCGCAAGCGCGCTTCCCGTTAGAGAAACACCTGCTGCCTTTTTCCTCTTGGGCACGGGCTTTTGATGTTTGGCAGTCAGTTCCTGGACGGCAGAGGCAAGGTGTGTCCGAAACAGCCTCTCAAACTCAGCCCTGCTTCGATAAGTCCAGTAAAGTCCTTTGGCCGAAAGACTGTCCCGGAAACTTTTCACCAGGGCTTTCTGATCGTCATCTCCATCTCGAATGTCCTCAATATCTGAGAAATAAATCAGCGCACGCTTTCCTTGCGTGATCGCACGTTCGATCTCCTCCTGGGTGCCAGAAGCAGACACACCGGTCGGTGTGCCAAACCGCTTCCAGAACACGGCCACGATCAAATCTGCTTTGTCGATTAGCTGGCGGTTGATCACGGCTTGTGGTCGCTCAGACATGTCAGGAGCGGCATCAGTGGCCCAGTGAGCATGGCGGACAAGAAAGTTTGAGTCCAAGCCTTGGGAGCTATTAACCCGGCAATTAAATAC
>DNXB01000049.1 GCA_003506995.1 Verrucomicrobiales bacterium | reverse complement strand
AGAACGAGTTGGGTTTCATGTGATGAAGAGTGCTGAAATCAATCCACGACGACAAACTCCGCCGCGCAGAGTAGGGATTGAGCGAATGTGATGAGTGCCTCGCGTTGCGATTGCGTTCTGGGGCCTTCGAGGCTCGCTTCCATCTCGAAGGTGAACGCGTTGGCGAGTTCACGCTCCTTGGTTGTCGGTGGACGACCAAAGGCAGAGAGCCAGGCGTGATCGAGCTGCTCAAACACGGTGAGCTTGCCGAGGCGGTCGGCAAAGGCTTCCGCTTGCTGCCGCACGAAGGCGGAGTTCAGCGCGTGCAGTGCCTGGAGCGGGACAGTGGTCGTTTCGCGTGCGCCCATGACGTTGCTGGCATCCGGCGCGTCGTAGAGTTCCATCATCTCCGGCAGGACGCTGCGTACTCGCGGCAGATACACACTGCGCACGGGCGCCTCGATCTTGCGGATTTCAGGCTCAAACACGGCCTGGCCCACGGTTCCCTCGCCTGCGGCGGCAATGAGCGGCTTCGCGGGNNGTCGAGTTTGCCGCTCACGGCGAGCATGGCATCGCGCACAGCCTCGGCTTCGAGACGGCGTGGGCTCATGCGCCAGAGCAGCAGGTTGTCGGGATCGTGATCGAACTTGTCTTCATCAAAGGTGGATGCCTGCTGCCAGGTGCGCGTGAGCACGAGTTCGCGGATGAGCGATTTCAGCGACCACTTGTGCTCAATGAGGCGCAGGGCGAGATAGTCGAGCAGTTCGGGATGCGTGGGCTTGTCACCCGTGAAGCCAAAGTCGTCCACGGTGCGGACCATGCCTTGGTCAAAGAGCCAGTGCCATGCGCGGTTTGCGATGACGCGGGCTGTCAGTGGATTGCGCGGGCTGGCGAGCCAGTCGGCGAGTTGCAGGCGTCCGCTGCCTTCGCGCAGACGCAGCACGGGAGTTGATGATTGCGGATGCAGCGCATGGAGAAAGCCGGGCGCGACGAGAGCACCGGGCTTGTCCAGCTCGCCACGCTCGAGGATGCGTGTCTCCAAAGGTGCATCGCGGTCCTGCACGCCCATGACGAAGGTGAGCGGGTTGCCCTGGGTATCGTAGGATTGCATCAGCGCCTCGCTTTCATCCCGCTGTGTGCGTGAACGCCGCAGCATCGCACGCGTGACACCATCGCCGCCGCGTATCGTGCGCATGATCTCATCCATCTTCTGCGCGGCGGCCTCGCGCTCGGCTTTCATGTCCGCGAGCTGCTGAGCGGTCAAAGCATCGCGTCCTGCTGGCAGACCCATGCCGGTGACATCGAGCAGCGTGGAATACTGCCGCGACTGCGCCTTGATGAGGCCGTAGTGCGTCTCCGTGTTCCGAAAAATGGCAGCGAGCGCATAGTAGTCCGCCTGCGGGATGGGATCGGTCTTATGATCATGGCACCGCGCACATGAAACGGTGAGGCCGAGGAAAGCGCGAGTGGTCGCATCGATCTGCTCATCCACCAGATCGGCAAAAAACTTTCGATCTTCGACCTCGCCGACGAGTTTTTGACCCACGGCGAGGAAACCCGTGGCGACGAGGTTCTGCGCCCACTCCTTGTCCGACGAGATCGGCAGCAAATCACCCGCGATCTGCTCTCGGATGAAGCGGTCGAAACGTTTGTCCGCATTCAGGCTGTCGATGACATAGTCTCGATAACGCCAGGCATGGAGATGGATGCCGTTGGCGTCACCGCCGGTGGATTCGGCAAAGCGTGCGACATCGAGCCAGTGCTGTCCCCAATGCTCGCCGAAGCGTGGTGACTTGAGCAGCGAGTCCGCCAGGGCCGCGATGGCGGTTTGATTCAGCTCAGGCCCGATCTCCCGCTGCCAGTGCTCCATCACGTCCGCAGCAGGCGGCAGCCCGCAGAGCGCGAAGAACAAGCGGCGAACGAGCACGCGTGGTTCCGCTGCTTTGGACAGTGAAAGGCCTTTTTGCTCCTGCGCTGCCAAAATGAAGCGGTCCACGTCATTCAGCGGCCACGCGGCGTTTTGAACGGCCGGAGGCGCGACTTTGCGCGGAGGCTGGAATGACCAAAAATCACGCGATTTCGCCACTTCCTGCGCTTTGCAGGCGGTTGCGAGGCAAATGAATACAAAGAGTAGTTTCATGGCATCACTTCGAAGGTGGACGTTTGGGTTTCACGGCAATGGGTGCGTCGCTTGCATCCTGTGCGGTGATGACACTGATCTGCGTGATCTTGCCCTCCTTCGCCACCAGGTGAGCCTTCACACCTCCGGACCCCACGGCATCGAAGGCCGGATTCGACAAGCCGCCGCTGAGTTCGAGGCCGACGATGAGATCCTGCGTGCGCCGCGTCAGCATGGCGGAGGTGATCAGCGCCTTGTCGGACAGTGATTGGGTGATGCCATCCGCGCCGCCGCGATTGAACCCGCCTTTGCCCTTTCCCATCATGCCGCCGCGCATGCCGCCCCCCGATTCCGATTTCGTGTAAGTGACCGAATTGCCGCGAATCGCGGTGATGGTGACCATCATGCCATCCTCCGCAGGTGGTGGTGCTGTTGTGGCCACCGGAGCGCTGGAAGACGAGAATGGCGCACCCATCTCGATCCACTTTTTAAAATCGGCCAGCACAGACGCGGAGAGCCGTTCACGCGGCGGCATCTGCAAATCGTCATCCGCATACGTCATCGATACATAGAGCAGGCTCTTCGCGGCATCGCCCGGCACGAGCGAAGGGCCGCTGTCACCGCCCGCGATCAGCGCCGCATGCGAATCCACCGCGAGTCCGCCCTTCATTTTGCGCCCGGTCTGATGGCAGTTGAAGCACTTCTGCTGAAGCACGGGCAGGATCTTCTGCTGGAAGAAGTCCGCACCGGCAGCCTGCCCCCCCCTTTGCGCCGGATGGCGTCTGACCCGTCGGCGTGCTCGGAGGCAATGCTGGAGCCGGTGTGGGAGCTGGCACCGGTGAAGGAGTCGGAGGCACGGGTGGCATGAAGCGGCCTTTGCCCTTCCCCTTTCCTTTGCCAAAACCGCCGCGCATGGCCGGTGGTGGAGTTTCGCCCGGCTTTTCTGGAGTCGGCTCCTGACCAAGCACCTGCATAGTGGTGAGGGTCAGAAGCAGAATGAGGGTCGTCGGTTGCGTCATGAAGCCATCTTGCAGGTGGAAAATGACGTGAACATGATGCGCCGGGAGAAAACAAACGATCACACCTCCGCCCCCG
Organism: Verrucomicrobiales bacterium; assembly: GCA_003506995.1. Lineage (GTDB taxonomy): Bacteria > Verrucomicrobiota > Verrucomicrobiia > Verrucomicrobiales > Verrucomicrobiaceae > Prosthecobacter. The sequence goes on along the minus strand of DNXB01000049.1, from coordinate 6,125 downwards.
CCATCATGTTCGCGTCATCTTGGGTCGCCATGATGCACAGTGCCTGATTCCCGCTTTTGCAGCGGCGACGAGCGGGCTAGGCTTCCCCATGCGCATCCTTGTTGTCGAAGATTCCAACCGCCTCCGCGAGTCCATCGTGCTCGCGTTGAGGCGCAGTGGTTACGCCGTGGATGCCACGGGCGACGGACGCGAGGGCCTGGAGATGGCGGAGGATCATCCCTACGATGCCGCCATTCTCGACATCATGCTGCCTTCGCTGGATGGAGTCAGCATCCTCAAGACGCTGCGTGCAGCGGGCAATCGCACGCCCGTCATGTTTCTCACAGCGAAGGATGCTGTGGCTGATCGTGTGACCGGTTTGCGCAGTGGAGCGGATGATTATCTCGTCAAACCCTTCGCCCTGGAGGAACTGCTGGCCCGCGTGGAGGCGCTGTGCCGTCGTGGTTATCAAAAAGCTGCCAGCGAGACGACTCTGGCCGATCTGACCCTCGATTCGACGGCGAGAACAGCCACACGAGCAGGCGTAGCGCTCGACCTCACCGCTCGTGAGTTTGCGCTGCTGGAGTATCTCATGCTGCGAGTCGGCCAGATCGTCACGCGCACCCAGATTGAGGAGCACATCTATGACGATCTCGTCTCACCCATGAGCAACGTCGTGGACTCTGCCGTGTGTGCGTTGCGCAAAAAAATCGCCGTGAGTGATGGTTCGCTGCCGCTGATTCATACCCGGCGCGGACAGGGCTATGTGATGGAGGCGCGTCCCGCATGAGGTCCATCAAACAGCGCCTCATGCTCTGGCTCCTCGCCGGACTGGCCGTGCTGTGGTGCGGCACAGGCGCGGGCATTTATTTCAGCGTCAGGCACAGCCTGTATCAATCCATCGACACCGCGCTTGCCTTGGATGCACGACTTGCTCGCTTCACCGCATTCGGCGATTCAGACTCCGACGATGGCACCGCGCGAGGTCGCGGTCAGCGCTTGCAAGATCGTCTGGCGGACTATCACGACCCTCAAGGCCGCTCATTCTACCAGGTGTGGAACGGTCAAGGCGAGGTCAGCGAGCGCTCCGAGAGCCTCGGGGACGCCACGCTGCCCAAGCTGGACATCTCCGGTAATGATCCTGTGTTTTCATCCACGGTGCTCGCCGATGGCCGCGCCGTTCGGCTCATGAGCTTTCGCACTGCGGCAGCAGGCGGTGGTGGACCGAAAGGCAAGGGCAAGGGGCGTCATGGTGCTGGCTCCAGCCTCATCGCTTTAGCCAAGGAAACTTCGGAGATGGAGGGAACGCTTGCCTCATTGCTCGGCGGCATCGGCATCGCAGGCCTGCTCGCGGCGGCGGGCACTTTTTTCCTCGTCACGATGACTCTGCGTCATGGTCTGCGCCCCTTGAAGACCCTGAGTGAGCAGACACGAAACATCGACGCGCCATCGCTGAAGGCACGCTTCGATGCCACGCCTGCTCCCGCCGAGTTGCAGCCGATTTATGCGGCCCTGAATGAACTGCTGCATCGTCTTGAGCAGGGATTTGAGCGTGAGAGACGCTTCAGTGCCGACCTCGCCCACGAAATGCGCACGCCCGTGGCGGAACTCAAAATGCTCGGTGAGGTCGCCCTGAAATGGCCGGATCAGACTGATCCCGAGCTTCCGGCTCACACGCTCGCCATTGCCGCGCAACTCGAAAACCTGATCGAAGCCCTGCTCACACTCGCCCGTCTCGAATCTGGCGAGACGGCCCTCCAACTCTCCACCGTCGCTCTCAGCGCCCTGTGTCACGAATGCCTGCAACCGTGCGCTGAAAAGGTGGAAGCAAAGCAACTCGACCTCCACCTCCGCTCGGAACCCGGACTCTCGATGGAAACCGATGCACGTCTGTTGCGCATCATCCTGTCCAATCTCCTCACCAACGCCGTGGAATACGCGCCTGCATCCACTCGCATCGAGATCGAACTTGATCCCGATAGCATCACCATCGCCAATGGAGCACCCGACATGACCCAGCAGAATCTGCCGCATTTGTTCGACCGCTTCTGGCGTGCTGAGCATTCACGAAGCAACAGCGCACACAGCGGCCTCGGCCTAGCGCTCGCCCGGCAGGCAGCCAGCGCCATCGGTTACCGACTCGACGCATCGCTGTCTGGCGGCGTGTTGAGTTTCATGCTGAAAAAGTGCTGAGGCATCACCTTCGCGTCATCTTCGCGAGTCATCATGGGCATGTGACTGAAACAACCCGGTCACATACAAACACCATGAAGAAAACACTCGTCACACTCATCGCCGCCGCGCTCGCGGTTTCCATCCCAGCCGCCTTCGCCCACGGTGGAGCCCGCATGAAAGCCGCAGCCGGCCAGGACAACCCGCCTGAAGCCGGTCCCGGAGCCATGCACGGCAAAGGAAAAGGCAAGGGCAAGGGAAAAGGCAAAGGCCAGGGCAAAGGCGGCCCCGGTCGCGGCGGCAAAGGCACGAAGGGCGGCATGGCAGAGACACCGTAGCCTATTCTTCATGCCACTCAAAAGCCGCGCCCATCCACAGGTGCGGCTTTTTGTTCTGTCAGAAATGGCAGAGATGAGTCTGGATTTCGCCAACTGACCGCCATCCTTCTGTCCGGTGTTCATGTATTACTCTATCGTACTGGAGTCTTTGAAGCACTCGTGACTCAACGACTGGCCGTCAAGAGCCGCGAAGAGTTTTACAACCTGCAGCGTATCGTCTCACCGTATGACTTCCGCTCCCTCCTCCCGCCGACACTTTCTCAAAACCGCTGCCGCCACGGTGGCCACGTTCAACATTGTGCCGAGGCATGTGCTGGGCGGGCCGCGCTATGTGCCGCCGAGTGAGAAGGTGAATGTGGCGATCATCGGCACCGGCGGCCAAGGGCGCTCGAATGTGCGGAATCTGTTCCCGCTAGATGATGCGCAGATCATTGCTGTGGCTGATCCAGCGGAGTCGTTCAGCCTGGAGAACTTCTACTTCAAAGGCATGGGCGGACGATTGCCGGTGAAGGCGGAGATCGAGAAGCACTACGCGACGAAGACCCCGAACCATCGTTGCGCGGACTATGTCGATTTCCGCGACATGCTGGAGAAGGAGAAGTCGATCGACGCGGTGCTGATCGCCACGCCGGATCATTTGCACGCGTATGCGTCGGTGATCGCGATGCGGGCCGGGAAGCATGTTTATTGTGAGAAGCCGCTGACACACAACATTTGGGAGGCGCGCCACGTGGCCAAAGTCGCCGCAGAAACCGGCGTGGCGACGCAGCTTGGCAGCCAGGGGCATTCGTCGCTCGGCACGCGTGAGACGATCGAATACATCCAGGACGGTGCCATCGGTGCCGTGAAGGAAATCCATGTGTGGGTCGGTGCGAAGCGCTGGAATCCCACGCTCACCGGCAAGCCGACCCACACGCCGCCCGTGCCTGCCGGCCTGAACTGGGATCTGTGGCTCGGGCCACGTCAGGAACGTGCGTTTCATCCCGCCTACTTCCCCGTCGCATGGCGCGACTTCTGGGACTTCGGCTGCACAGGCATCGGTGACTTCGCCTGCCATGACATGAACACGGCTGTGCGTGCTTTTGATCTGCCGATTCCCTCGCGCATCGAGGCACATGCCGCGGGCTTGATGAACAGCGAGATCGCCCCGCATGGTGCGCTCATTTATTACACCTTCCCCGCCGCAGGATCGCGTCCCGAGATCCGCATGACGTGGTATGACGGCGGCATGATGCCACGCATTCCCGAGGCGCTGGGCAACTTCCCATTGCCGAAGCGCGGATGCCTCTTCATTGGCGAAAAAGGTGTCATTCAATGCGATGGCGGTGGTGGAGCCCCGCGACTCTTCCCAGACGCACGCCGCGCCGAATACCAGAAGCCTGCGCCGAAGCTGAAGCGCTCCAACGGCCATCACCGCGACTGGATCGACGCCTGCAAAGGCGGCGAACCTGCCACGAGCCCGTTTGCCTATGCGGCGCACCTCACGGAGATCGCCCTGCTGGGCCTGCTGTCGCTGCGCACGCAGAAACCCATCGAGTGGGATGCTCCAGGCATGAAAGCCACCGGTCTGCCGGCCGCTGAGCCCTTCATCAAGGAAACGTATCGCAAAGGTTGGGAAGTCGTCTGATCACTGCCATGTCCTTCTCCATTTCATTCGGCACGCTCAGCGCTGTGGATCACGAAGCCGTCGCCCGGCTGCTGCATCGCTCGTTGGTGCAGTGGTATGAAAGCCGCCTCCGCCAGGGCGCGAAGTTCGGCGACAGCCACGAGCCGTTTTTGCTCTTCCCAGAAGTTTACGAAGCTCTCGATCCTGGCGAAGCCGTCACCGCGCGTGACACGCAGACCGGCGAAGTGCTGGGCGTGTGTTTCTCGCATGAACGCGAGACGCATGTCGCCATCGGCATCGTGGCGACGGCACCAGAAGCGGGCGGGCGTGGAATTGCGAAGCAGATGATGAACGCAGTGCTCGAAAAAGCCCGCAGCCTCGGCAAGCCCGCGCGTCTCGTGTCCAGCCTGCTGAATCTCGATTCGTTCTCGCTCTACACGCGGCTTGGATTCGTGCCCGGCACGATTTTTCAAGACATGCTCATCACCGTGCCGGAGGGCGGCATGACTTCTCCCGAACCAACGGGATCGAATCGTTTGCGCGAAGCTCGATCCGACGAAGCCTCGCGCATCGCCGACTTCGAGAAGTCGCAGCAAGGCATCCGACGCGAGAAGGACTTCGCGTTCTTCCTGCAAAACAAAGTCGGATCGTGGCGCGTGCTCGTTTCGGAGCGCGAGGACGGCTCGTTGAACGGATTCCTCGCGATGAGCACGCATCCGTCCTTCAGCATGATCGGCCCTGGCGTCGCGGCTGATGAAGAAACGGCCGCCGCGCTGCTTTGGAAGGCTCTGGACAGTCTGCGAGGCAAGACCTTGGTCTTCCTCGTGCCCTGCGCTGCCGCGAATCTCGTGCGCACGGCTTATTCGTGGGGCGCTCGCAATGTCGAACTCCATGTCGCGCAATCCACCGCGCCCGTTTCATCCGCCCAAGGAATCGTCTTCCCCACCTTCATGCCGGAGACGGCGTGAGACTCCGCAAACACCATGCCTGTCATCACCTCCGACAAAATCCAATCATCCTACGACGTCGTCATCGTCGGCTCCGGCGCGGGCGGCGGGCAGACGGCTTACACGCTGACGATGGAGGGCGTGAAGGTGCTCATGATCGAGGCGGGGCGCACGTTTGATCCGGCGACGGAGGTGGCGATGTTTCAACTGCCGAGTCAGGCACCGTTGCGCGGCGAAAAGACACCGGACAAGCAATACGGCTTCCACGATTGCTCGATCAACAGCGGCTGGGAGATTCCGGGCGAGCCCTACACGAATGCGAACAAGGAGCCTGAGAGCCAGTTCAAGTGGTGGCGGCAGCGCATGATGGGTGGTCGCACAAATCACTGGGGACGCATCTCGTTGCGCAACGGGCCGTATGATTTCAAGCCGCGCACACGCTTCGGCGCGGGCTTTGACTGGCCGATCAGCTATGAAGATGTCGCTCCCTACTATGACAAGGTGGAGATGCTGGTCGGCGTGTTTGGCACGAATGAAGGACTGGAGAACTCGCCCGATTCATCGCCGGGTGTGTTGCAGCCCGCGCCGAAACTGCGTGTGGGCGAACTGTATGCGCAGAAGCATGGCAAGAAGGTCGGCGCGCACATTGTGTCGATCCATCGCGCCGTGCTGACGAAGCCGCAGGATGCTGAGACGTTTCCCGCAAAGCTGCATCCAGGCAATCCGAAGGCACAGGGCATCCTGGCCGAGCACATGCGCCTGCGGGCACCGTGCTTTTGGGCGACGGACTGTCATCGCGGCTGCTCGATTCGTGCGAACTACGATTCGCAGACCGTGCATCTGCGGCCCGCGCTGGCGACGGGCAATCTCGACATCCTGCCGAATGCGATGGCGCGCGAGGTCACGATCGACAAGCAGGGCAAAGCCACGGGCATCACTTACATTGACAAGACCACGGGCCGTGAAGGCCACGCCAATGGACGCGTCGTGGTGCTCGCCGCAAGTTCGCAGGAATCGGTGCGCCTGCTGTTGAACTCGAAGTCTAATCTCTTTCCGCAAGGTCTCGCGAACTCCAGCGGCAAG
>DNXB01000012.1:1058-6988 GCA_003506995.1 Verrucomicrobiales bacterium | reverse complement strand
ATGGTTTATTTCTGGCCGTGTGCCTGAGAGTGAGCAAGCTATACGCCCCGCACAGGCCAAGGCTTCCATCCCGACTGGCGCGGGATGGCGGCAATGTGGAGAAAAAGCGGCATGAAGCCCCCGCTTTTCGTTCATCCCGGTCTGATGAGTAAGAGCCGTGGTTCCATCAGTTGTTTTCAGCATCCACCTTGGCCTTCGCGGCGGCGGCATCGGCGTCAGCTTTCTTCTTCGCGGCGTCGAGCTGTGCCTGGGCGGCCGCCGCGCTGGCTTCGATGTTGGCCTTGTCGGTCTGGGCTTTGATGTCCGCCTGCTCTTTCGCCTCCTTGGCGGCGGCCTCCACGGCCTCCTTCTGATGTTCGATCGCGTTTTTAGCGGCTTCGTTTTGGGCATCAATGGCTTGTTTCTGCTTGTTGCAGCCCACGGCGAGGACGCTGGCGGCTGCGAGGATGGTGAGTGCGATGTGTTTCATAATGGGGTGGGTTGTCTGTTAGCCATTCGTCCGAGGAACGGCGCGCGGATGGGTGGAATTAACGTCCACCGCACCCTGACAGCCGTTAGCACTGCGCACCCCCTTCCCATGCAACCACTTGCACGGCGAGGCGCGATCTCACAGCGGGGCAGCAAGCCCCGCAATTCCAACCCTCCTCTCTTATGTCATTCCTTTGGATGCTTCTCATCGGCCTCATCGTCGGGGCCGTCGCCAAATTTCTCACCCCTGGCAGAGACCCGCAGGGCTGCCTGGTCACCATGCTCCTGGGGGTTGTCGGGGCCATGCTCGCCGGCTTTTTGGGACGTTCCGCAGGCTGGTATGCGGAGGGCGAGCCCGTCGGCTTCATCGCTTCAGTGGTTGGCGCGATTCTTGTGTTGCTGGTCTTTCGCCTCATCAAAGGGAAGTCCTGAGATTCTTCCGAATCGCCGCAGGTGCCCGACCTGAACCCCGGCGCCGTGTTTCGACTTGTCAGCCGACCTTGCCGCGCAAAGCTTCCCGGGCATGCAATCCCTCCCTTTGCTCCTCAGCCTGCTGCTCCTATGCGGCATGACGGCCTGCCATAAAGAAACAGAGAAGGTGAAGCCCAATCCCGACCCGGCGGCGGAGAAAAAAGCCATCGAGATCAGGGAGGCCACCGACAGGGAAACCGCCGCGCTCAAAGAGGCCGAGGCATTGAAGGAAGCCGCCCGCAAAGAAGCGGTGCTCAAGGAAGCCGCCGCCAAAAAGGCCGTCGATGCGGCAACCCCTGCCGTGCCTGCCGTGCCGCCGCCCGCCGCTCCCGCACCGCCCAAATAAGAAGCGCTGGCAGCCGCCACGTCATGCCTGCCCGCTCAGGACAGATGCAGACGCCTCTTTGGCCGCATGGTCCATGAAAGCACGCTGCGCCTGTTTCCTGGCCTCTTCGGTCCAATCACGAAGTTCCGCCGCGCTGATCTGCACATCCTGTGCCAGGCGCGCATCCACATAACCCCACTGCTCCACGTCATCCAGGTATTGCAGACGGGACAACAACGTGCCGCGACAAAGGTGCCCTGCGTCACAGTCCTCGTCAGACCTGAGCTTTGCGACCATGCGGTCCATGACCCACGGCGGCACGATCTTCCGCTCCCCTGGGTAAACATACGTGAACAGGACGAGATGAGAGAACAGCACCTGCCAGTCCGGTCCGAAGCGCCGCAGGAGGCGGTGCCAGTCCATCAGCCGGCCGCAACTGCGCAGCAGATGCTGCACGTCCGCGCCATCGAAGCGCTCGCGCTCCATGAGGTAGGCCTTTTGCCACAGCATCTCCTCCGGCGGGCAGACCGGCAGCGGCATGCCGAGGACGTCTGTCTCCCGCGAGTGCTCGAACCATTCGTCGTCCACGTCACAGAGACCGTTGCCTGAGCGGAAGATGAGATCCATGAAATGACCGCCCTGCCGCACCTTGGCCAGCCAGTGGGGAAAGGTCAGTTCGGCATGGAATCCTGCGGTGTGGAACGCGGCAAGCGCCCGCTCGATGTCCTGCGGGCGCACCATCAGGTCGATGTCCTTCGTGTCCCGCTTGATGCCTGCATACACCCGCAGCGCAAAGGCGCCTCCGACGAGGAACTCCAGCGACGCATCACGCAGGACGGCAATGGCGGCACGGTAAAACTCGTGGCCATCGGAAGGTTCTTGCGCGGGAGGCTGCATCCATCGGTCCCATCGGGTGCCGACGGCTGGCTGCGTGCATCGTTTTCGAGCGGTTTTGACACAGCAGGAGCGGCTGTGGCAAACGATTCAGAGGCTGAACCCCGTTCGTCACACCATGCGGATCGCCGCCACCGCAGATCTTCACTATGGCAAGTCATCGCAAGGTGCCCTGCAGGCGCTCTTCGTCGAGGCCTCGGCGGCTGCGGACGTGCTGCTGCTCTGCGGCGATCTCACGGACTACGGCCTGGTGGAGGAGGCCCGGGCGCTGGCGCATGACCTCCAGGCTCACGCCAGGATTCCCGTGCTCGCGGTCCTGGGCAATCATGATTACGAGTCCGGCCATGCGGACAAAGTCGCCAAAATCCTCGTGGACGCCGGAGTGACGCTCCTCGACGGAGAGTGCTGCGAGCTCAACGGCGTGGGATTCGTCGGCGTCTGTGGCTTTGGGGGCGGCTTTGGCGGCAGCATGCTCAATCCCTGGGGTGAGCCGCTGATCAAGGCGTTCGTGCAGGAAGCCGTGGACCAGGCGATGCGGCTGGAGCGGGCCCTGGCGCGGGTGGAAACGGCCCAGCGCGTGGTGTTGCTGCACTACGCGCCCATCCGGGAAACCGTGCTGGGAGAAAACCCGGAAGTGTTTCCCTTCATGGGATCCACGCGTCTTGAAGGACCGCTCAACCGCCACCATGTCACCGCCGCCTTTCATGGCCACGCGCACCATGGCTCGCTGGAAAGTCACACCAGCGCCGGCGTGCCGGTTTACAACGTCTCCCTGCCTCTGCTGAAGAAAGCGAATCCAGCCCGGCCATGGTTCCGCCTCCTGGAACTGGAGCAGAGGCCGGACTCCGGCAACGGCCAGGAAGGAGTCATCGTTCAGGGGCTGTCCTGAGACACGGCTCCCATCCATCCTCCTGCCGACTCATCATGTTGCACAATGACCCTCAGAGTCACTGATCGGAAAGACCCCGCGTCCCAGCCCCGATCTTTTCTTGTCCAAGACTCCTCCGGTCCTGCCTTCTGTGCCCGTGCGCCGCGCTTTTTCCATCTCGCTCTTTCTTGCCCTCGCGGCTGCTGATTCTTCGGCAGCGGATGGCGTGGCATTTTTTGAGAGCAGTGTTCGGCCGCTGCTGGTGAAGCATTGTTATGAGTGTCACTCGCAAGAAACAGGGAAACGGAAGGGCGGGCTGCTGCTGGATCGCAAGGAAGGCTGGGCGAAGGGCGGCGATGCGGGGCCGGCGCTGGTGCCTGGAAAGCCCGCGAAGAGCCTGCTCATGCACAGCGTGCGCTACGAGGACGAAGACCTGCAAATGCCGCCGAAGTCGAAGCTGCCGCCGGAGGACATTCGCGTGCTGGAGCAATGGATCGCGATGGGCGCGCCTGATCCGCGTGTGGAGTCGATGGCAGCGGCTCCGCCGAAGAAGACGATTGATTTCACGGCGGCACGCCAGGGTTGGGCATTTCGTCCGCTGCAAAAAGCCGTGCCGCCTGCCGTGAAGCAGCAGGACTGGCCACGCAAGGAGCTGGATGCGTTCATCCTGGCCGAGCTGGAGGCGAAGAAGCTCACGCCTGCCGCTGACGCGGACCGTCTCACGCTGATGCGCAGGCTCAGCTATGATCTCACAGGCCTGCCGCCTGATGAGTCCCATGCGTCGCATGAGACATATGAGTCCTATGTGGAGCGCCTGCTAGCATCTCCGGCCTTCGGAGAAAAATGGGGCCGCTACTGGCTGGATCTCGCGCGTTATGCGGACTCAAACGGCGGTGATCGCAACTACACCTTCTACCAGGCCTGGCGTTACCGGAACTACGTCATTGATGCCTTCAACCACGACAAATCGTTCTACGAGTTCATTCGCGAGCAGATCGCGGGTGACCTCATGCCCGCAAAGACTCCCGAACAGCGTCGCAGTCAGATGATCGCGTCGAGTTTCCTCGCGCTGGGGCCGAAGATGCTCACAGAGCGCGACAAAGAGAAGCTGCATCTCGACACGGTGGACGAGCAGATCGACACGATTGGCCGTGCGTTTCTCGGTTTGACTGTTGGTTGCGCACGTTGCCACGATCACAAGTTCGATCCCTTCAGCCAGCAGGACTACTACGCGCTGGCGGGCTTCTTCCGCTCCACGGAGGTCGTCATGGGCACGCGCAACGGCTGCGTGAATGTGGCGAGCTGGGTGGAGCAGGCGCTGCCGCAGCCGGAACCTGCGTTTGCCGAGCTGAAGCAGAAAGTGGAGCGGCTCGAACTCGCAATGCGCCTCAAAGTGGAGCGCGATTTCATGGAGACTGTCGCGGGCAAGAAGGCGCTGACAAAGCTGCCGCTCGCGGGCGTCATTTATGATGAGGCCAGCGCGGAACTCCTCGGCGACTGGAAGCAATCCAGCCTTTCCGCGAACCGCTTCGGCGATTTCTACATCCACGACGATAAGCAGGGCAAAGGCGCGAAGAAGGCCGTGTTTCGCGGCGCCTTGCCCGAGACCGGCATCTACGAGGTGCGCATCGCCTATCCGGCGAAGGCCAACTGCGACAAGCGCGTGCCCATCACCGTCGAGGCCTTCGATGGTGTGCATGAGATCATCTTTGACCAGACGAAGAAGCCGAGCATCGGCGGCTTGTTCGAGCCCATCGGCCGTTTCCATTTCGAGAAAGGCGGACGCGTGAATGTCATCGTCGGCACGCAGGGCACAAAGGACTATGTGATCGTCGATGCGGTGCAGTTCATCTCCGAAAAGGACATCGAGCGCGAGTCCACCGCGCTGGCGATGGCGAATGGCAGCAGCACGGGTGATCCGCTGCTGCTGATGGACAACGCCGCGCTCACGAAGGAACTCGACAAGCAGGTGAACGCGCTCAAGGACGCCGAGCTGGCCATGGCTCCGCGCGATGCTCGCGACGCGGGCGACATCCACCTGCGCGTGCGTGGCGAGGTGAATCAACTCGGCCCCAAAGTGCCGCGCAGCTTCCCCAGCGTGCTGCACAACGGCAAAGCGCCGAAGATTGCCACTGGATCGAGCGGCCGCCTGCAACTCGCCGCGTGGATGACGAGCACGGAGAACGCGCTGCTTGACCGCGTGATTGTGAACCGCCTGTGGGCGCAGCTTTTCGGGCGCGGCATCGTCGGCACCGTCGATAACTTCGGCGTGCAGGGCGAGAAGCCCACGCATCCCGCGCTGCTCGACCATCTCGCCGCGAAGTTCCGCGCCAGCGGCGGCTCCTTCAAAACGCTGATCCGCGAGATGGTGCTCAGCCGCACCTATCAGCTCGCCGCCGAGGCGAAATCACCACGCACCATCGCCGATCCCGAAAATCGTTTGTTCGGCAGGCGCTCATATCGCCGCCTCACCGCCGAGGAGATTCGCGACAGCCTGCTCTTCCTCACCGGAGAACTCAAACTCGAACAAGCCGCCGCCACCGCGCTCATCTACGGCGAGGATCTCGACAAGCCGATGAAGTTCGACAAAGAACTACGCCGCAGCATCTACCTGCCCGTCGCCCGCAACAACCTCGCGCCTGAGCTGGAGATCTTCGATGTCGCCAATCCCGAGATGGTCTCCGGCGACCGCCCGCTCACCACCGTGCCCACGCAGGCGCTGTATCTGCTCAACAGCCCCTTCTTGCAAAAGCAGGGCTCCACACTCGCGCAGCAGGCCTACGCGCAGGCTGATCCGGTGACATGGCTGCATGAGGCCATTCTCGGTCGTGCGCCGAACGCCACCGCAGCCAAGCGTGCGAATGATTTCATCAACACCTCCAGCGATGATCGCGAAAAAGCCCT
>DNXB01000012.1:0-1000 GCA_003506995.1 Verrucomicrobiales bacterium | reverse complement strand
CCGCTGTCCTTGACGCCGCCGAAGGGGCTGAGTTCGAGGCGGTAGCCGGGGATTTCGTTGACGTTGACGGTGCCGGCCTTGATGCCTTTCACGGCTTTGATCGCGGATTCCATGCTGCGCGTGACAATGCCGCTGGAGAGACCGAAAGGCGTGGCGTTGGCAAGGGCGATGGCGTCATCGAGATCACGCACGGCAAAGATGGGCGCGAGCGGGCCGAAGCATTCGTGCGTGGCGAGATAAGCGCTGCGCGGCACATCAACGAGAATGGTCGGTTGCATGAAAGCGCCGTGGCGTTGGCCGCCGAGCAGGATTTTGGCACCGCAGGACTCAGCCTCACACACGGCTTGCTCCAGCAATTGCGCGGCGCGTTCGTCGATGACGGTGCCGACGAAAGTATTTTCATCTGTAGGATCGCCGCAGGTGTAGGTGCGGGCGAGTTTGAGGAAGCGCTCGGTAAAGTCGGCGAGCACGCTGTTTTGCACGAGAATGCGGCGAACGGCGGTGCAGCGCTGGCCGCTGTTGCGGAAACAGCCTTCACAAGCAAGTCGGGCGGCGAGATCGAGATCGGCGTCATCGAGCACGATGAGCGGCGAGTGGCCGCCGAGTTCGAGACAGGTCTTTTTGTAGCCCGCAGTGTTGGCGATTTCTTTGCCCACTTTGGCGCTGCCGGTGAAGGTGACGAGGTCCACGCGCTCATCGCGGACCATGGGCCGTGTGATCTCATCAAGCGTGCCGTGAATGCAGCTCAGCAGATGGCCGGGCAGACCCGCTTCATATAGAAGCTCGACGAGTCGCACAGCGGTGAGCGGCGTCTTTTCCGAGGGCTTCAAAATCAGCGGCGCACCGGCGGCGATGGCGGGCGCGAGCTTGTGCGCGACTTGATTGAGCGGGTGATTGAAGGGTGTGATGGCAGCGATGAGCGACAACGGCTCACGCAGGGTGAAAATCTTCCGCGCTTTGCCGGTGGGCGAGATGTCGCAGGAGAAGGTCTGGCCGTCAT
>DNXB01000364.1 GCA_003506995.1 Verrucomicrobiales bacterium | reverse complement strand
ATCTGCACCTACTGCGGCGTCGGCTGCAATCTCAACGTGGCGACGAAGGGCGATCAGGTGCTCAGCATCCAGGCACCCGCCGATGCGGAGGTGAATCACGCGCACACCTGCCTCAAGGGCCGCTTTGCCTTCAAGTTCTACAATCATCGTGACCGCCTGCGCAAACCGCTCATCAAGCAGGCCGACGGCCAGTTCAAGGAAGCCACCTGGGACGAGGCGTATGATCACATCGTCGCCAATCTCACGCGCATCCGTGATGATCATGGCGGCAATGCCGTCGCGGGCATCTCGTCCGCACGCTGCACCAATGAGGAGAACTACCTCATGCAGAAGTTCATCCGCCATGTGATGGGCACGAACAACATCGACTGCTGCGCCCGCGTCTGCCATTCGCCGACCGCCTGGGGCATGCAGAAGTCCTTTGGCACCGGCGCGGCCACCAACAGCTACGAGGACATCGAGCACACCCGCTGCATCATGGTCATCGGTGCAAATCCCACCGAGGGGCATCCCGTCACCGGCGCGCGCTTGAAGCAGCACATCATGAAAGGCACGCCGCTCATCGTGATCGACCCGCGCAAGATTGAACTCGTGCCCTATGCGAAGCATCACCTGCAACTCCGCCCAGGCACGAACGTGGCGCTGCTCAATATGTTCGCGCGCTGCATCCTTGATGCCGGTCTCGTGAAGACCGAGTTCGTCCGCAAGCGCTGCGAGAACTGGGAGGAATTCGAAAACGGCCTGCGTGCGCTCGATTTGGACGCGCTGGCAAAGATTACTGGCGTGCCGCTCGAAACCGTCCGTGCAGCCGCCATCGAATACGCCAGCGCGGAGGCCGCGATGAGCTTCCACGGCCTCGGCGTCACCGAGCACGAGCAGGGGGCCAAAACGGTCATGCTCATCTCCAATCTCGCCATGATGACCGGCAACATCGGTCGCCCCGGCGTCGGCGTGAATCCGCTGCGCGGTCAAAACAACGTCCAAGGCGCCGCCGACATGGGCTGCCAGCCGCACCAGGGCGCAGGCTACTTTGAGATGAACGATCTCGAGGTGCAGAAGCGCTACAGCGACTTCTACGGCACACCGACGCCGACCGAACCCGGCTGGAAGATCCCGCAGATGTTCGATGCCGCCATTGAGGGCAAACTGAAAGCTCTCTGGCTCATGGGCGAGGATGTCGTGCAGACTGATCCCGATGTGCATCACGTCCGCCACGCGATGGAGAGCCTGGAGTTCCTCGTTGTGCAGGAGATCTTCATGACCGAGACGGCCAAATACGCGAACGTCATTCTTCCAGCGTCCAGCTTCCTAGAAAAGAGCGGCACCTTCACCAACGCCGAGCGCCGTGTGCAGCGCGTGAACGCCGCTGTGAAGCCGCTCGAAGGCACGAAGCCCGACGGCCAGATCATGTGCGAGATATTGCAGCGCTTCGGCTTCCCGCAGGCCGATTACACGCCTGATGGCGTGCTCGCCGAGATCGCGCAGATTGTTCCGTTCTTCAAAGGCGCGACGTGGGAAAATCTCAGCATCAACGGCAAGCAGTGGCCCGTCAAAGAAGGCGGCGTGGACACGCAGATCATGCATCAGGAGCAGTTCACGCGCGGCAAAGGCCACTTCCACTTCTTCTCCTGGATCGAGTCCACCGAGCTGAAGACCAACGGCACGGAATTCCCCTTCATCCTCACCACCGGCCGCATTTTGGAGCACTACAACTGCGGCACCATGACCCGCCGCACCGGGAATAGCGAGATCGTCACGCAGGATCTGCTTTCCATCAATCCCGCCGACGCCCAGCGCAAATCCATCCGCAGCGGCGACCGCGTGCGACTCTCCAGCGCTCGAGGCGAGGTCGAGCTCGAAGCCCGCGTCACGGATGAGGTCAAGCCCGGCATTCTCTACACCACCTTCCACTTCCCCGACGCCATGGTGAACAACGTCACCGGCCAGGGCTGCGACGGCGACACGATGTGCCCTGAGTACAAAGTCATCGCCTCCGATGTCGAGCTCGTCAGCGCTGGCAAGCCGAAGAAGAAGCGGATGATGGAGATGGTGTAGGGGCATGAGTGCCGAACTTGAAATACTGCGTGATTTGATCGCCCGCTTGGAGTCAGCAGGCATCGACTACATGCTCACCGGCTCCATGGCGCTGAACTGCTATGCCCAACCTCGCATGACTCGTGATCTGGACCTCGTGGTGGCTTTCTATTTGAAAGACGCCGCGCGCATCGCGGGGGTGCTTGGCACAGACTACTATGTTTCTCCCGAGGCGGCACGTGAGGCGGTGCTCAGCCAGTCGAGTTTCAATGCGATCCATGAGCAGACTCTGGTGAAAGCCGACTTCATGATTCGGAAACGTGAGGAATACCGCCTGGCCGAGTTTGCCCGCCGCCAGCGGTTGTGCATCGCTGATTTTGAAGCCTGGGTGGTGAGCAAGGAGGATCTGATCCTCTCCAAGCTTGATTGGGCACGAGAATCCTTGTCCGAACGCCAGCTCTCCGATGTGCAAAACCTGCTCGCCACAGGCTGTGACATGGATTACCTCCGCACATGGTCAGCCAGATTGAACCTGACAGATATGCTAACACGGGTTTCTCCGTGAAGGACACCGCGCCGGAGATCAATGAGATGATCTTTCAGCGCACGATGGCGCTGACGCCAGGTGAAAGATTTCTGATGGGCATGTCCATGCTGACCACTGTGCGTGAAATGATCTGGGCATCGCTGCCCAAAGACATCAGCGAACCCCAGCGGCGGCGCATGTTTTATGAGCGACTCTACGGTGAAGAACTACCCGATGCCGTGGCGAATTGGACCGCTCAAGCCTGAAGCCCTTCGTCTCGTTCCTCCTCTGTCAGCGGCTCATGCACAGTCTGGCCGCAGGACGGACAGCGAAAGCTGTCCGGGGTGATTTCGTCAAAGCGCAGGCCAGTGTCGGTGCCCAGATCGGATGGGAAGACGGTAAGGAGCAAGCCTCCCTCTGCCACGTCCTCCATCAGACCGCATCGCGGGCACTCCAAAAGCTCACGGTCATTGGCGAACATGCCGAGCGCCTTCATCTGCTTCTGAAGGGCGACAATATCTGCCGCCAAAGGCCGGATAGAGGAGACGAGGTCGTCGAAGTCAGGATCGTTAGGCATGGGGCTGTGGACGAAAGCGGCGATGTTCGGCAACGGCAAGTGCTTCCTGGAAAACGACCGCAGAGTGGCTTTTGATGGCTCCATGCCCTCCCGAATCCTCATCGCCACCGATCTGCACCAGCGTGCGGTGCTTTATGAGGCGCTGGTGAGGCTGTGTGACGAAGTGAAGCCAGATGCGCTGATCTTGGGCGGGGACTTTTTGCATGGGACGGGGCTGTTGCCGTATGGAAGGACACGGCAACTGACGCCGACGCAGTGCGCGGTTGCATTGCGGCCTGTCACCGTGCCGATCCTCTTGGTGCGGGGAAATCATGAGGATGAAAACTGGTTTGAGTTTCGGGACGCGTGGAAATCACTGCATGGCAACGCACCGCATCGTCTCAACGGCAGCTTTGCCATGATTGGCGACGTGGGTGTGGTGGGCTTTCCGTGTGCCATGGGACAGGAGGAGGCGTTTTCAGAGGGAGAACCGCTTGGTGGCGAACATTACAGCTACTGGCTCAAACACCTGCTCGCAGACCATGGTGCGGCTGCCAGATGCCTTTGGATCATGCACGAGCCACCGACGGGCACGCGCTTGTCTGCGGCGGGCTCGGTCGTCGAAGGCCATGCCTGGTGGCGGGATGCCATTGAGGAGCATCAGCCGCGCCTGATCGTGTGCGGGCACGATCACGGGACGCCGATCAGGAATGACACCTGGCAG
>DNXB01000532.1 GCA_003506995.1 Verrucomicrobiales bacterium | reverse complement strand
TCTTTCCCGCGTCGAACGTCGCCGCCACCGCACGCGCCAAATCGGCGAGCGGCGCGGACTTGGCCTGCATTTGCCGCAACGCATGCACATCGACCTGATGCATCAGCTTGACCGCCTCGCCCACGTCCTCATGCGCCATTTGGGACAAGGAGGTGGTGAACGGGTGCTGCGACTCCGTATCGAGCGCGCCGAGCTGGTAGTCAGCGGCGNNNNCGGCGCGTTTCACTATGCATGCAAACTCGCATGATGGAATTCGCATTGTTCAGGCTGCCCGACGGGCGGGCATGGCTGGGAGAAGGCCCCTTCACCGCGCTGGCCGCCGCGCCCGCCGGAGGAGGAGCCTTCTATGTCAACGACTTCGATTTGAGCGACCCGCAGCCCTGGAAAGTGCCCGCCAAGCTGCATTCCATCACCCCTGAGAGCCTGGGCAGCACGATCCACCTCAACGGCTCGCAAACCCCGCAGATCAACTGGGCCAAACCGGCCACCGAATGGTTCAAAATGGCCTTCCGTCGCATCCGTCGTGAAGTTCTGGCCAAGCGAATCGAAAAAATGGTCCCCGTGCTCACCGAAACCGGCACGCTCGTCTCCGGCGACCCTCGTCGCCTGCTCCAAGCCGTCATGCAAGCTCCGGCCAACACGTGGGGCTATGCCCACGTCACTGAAAACGGCGGATTTCTTGGCGCAACGCCGGAGCTGCTGTTCAAAACACACGACCAGTCTCTCGAAACCATGGCGCTCGCCGGCACAGCCAAGCCGGGCCATCAGGACGCTTTCCTCACCGACGTGAAGGAGATCGAAGAGCATGAGATCGTCGTGCGCTACCTCACCGAGCAGTTGCAGACGCTCGGCGCGGTCACACGCCAGCCCCGCTCGCTTTGCGAAACCGCCGGCCTCGTGCATTTCCAGACGAGCTTGAACGTGAAACTGCGGGAAAAAGTCGATCCCGCGCAACTGGTGCCGCTGCTGCATCCCACGCCCGCAGTCGGCTGCCTGCCGCGTGATGATTCCTCGCTGTCCAAACTGCGCGAATATCGCCAGCAGTTGAAAGTGCCGGGCTTTTTCGGTTCTCCCTTCGGTTTCATCGAAAACGACGGCACGGCCCATGTCGTCGTGGCGATTCGCGGCATCGGCTGGCAGGGAGACACGATCAGCCTGCCCTCCGGCTGCGGCATCGTCGGCGGCAGCGCCTTTGATCACGAATGGCGTGAATTGCGGTTGAAACGCGAGGCCGTCCTGCGTCTGCTGGCGCTGCATTCATGACCCAGGCCCAGCTCATCCAGCAAACGCTCAGCACGCTCGTTCACTTTGGTGTCCGCGAGGTCTGCATCGCCGCCGGTGCGCGCAACGCGCCGCTGGTCGCCGCGTTGCTGACAAGCAATGGCTTGAAGGTTTGAAATTTCTTCGAGGAACGCAGCGCCGCCTTTTTCGCCCTGGGCCGCATGATGGCCGACCGCCATCCGGTGGCGGTGGTGACGACCTCCGGCACGGCAGCGGCGGAACTGCTGCCCGCCGTGATCGAGGCGCACTATCAAAGCCTGCCGCTGTTTCTGCTGACCGCCGACCGTCCGAAGAGCTATCGAGGCAGCGGCGCGCCGCAGGCGATCGAGCAAAACCGGCTGTTCGGCGTTTATGCGCAGCCGCTGGGCGACTGGGATGCCACGGATGATCCCATCGAGATGTATGAGACGCGGGATGACCGCCCCCGGCATCTGAACGTGTGTTTGGACGAGCCGCTGGAGACGAATGTGATCGGGGTGGATTTCCATGGAGTGGGGCTGCCTCAGCCCGATCCAACCATGGGAGACAAAGCCCCACTCTCCTTGGTGTGTGACCTCGTGCTGGCCTCGGGCATGCATCCGACGGATGCGAAGGAAGTCGCGCCGCTTTTGGCAAAGCTGGGCGCGCCGATTGTGGCCGAGGCGACCTCAAATCTGCATGGATTCCGCGATTTGCAGCCGCTGCTCATTCCCGGCGGTGAACGGGCGCTGCAATCCGCCCGGCCCGCACATGTGCTGCGCCTCGGCGCGGTGCCGAGCTGGCGCTGGTGGCGGGATTTGGAGGAACAGACGAAGATTCGCGTCACCAACCTCACACGCTCAAAATTCAGCGGACTGGCACGGACGGAAAATGTCGAGACGCTGCCGTGGGAAGCAACCCAAGGCCTTCAGCTCTCAGCGGCGGGCAACGCGTGCGGCATTTTGCGGTTTGAGCCGGAGTTGGAGAAGTTCGCACCATCGGAGCCAGGATGGATGCGGCAGCTCACGAAGGTTATTCCGGCCGGATCACGCGTGTTTCTGGGCAACAGCCTGCCGATTCGTGAGATGAACCTGGCCTTGCAGACCACGAAGCCGGGCGTGGAGTTCTTCGCCAATCGTGGTGCCAACGGCATCGACGGCCTCGTTTCAACCTTCCTCGGCGCCAGCGCGGCGCATCGCGGTGAATGCTGGCTGATCGTGGGAGATTTGAGCGCGCTCTATGATCTGGCCGCGCCGTGGATCATTGCGCAGATGGACCATCCGAAGCTGCGCATCGTGATCATTAACAACGGCGGCGGCAAGATCTTCTCCCGCGTGAACAACCTGCGCACACTTTCTGAAAAAGCGCTCGGCGTGATCGAAAACCGTCACTCGCTCAGCTTTGAGCCCTGGGCGCAGATGTGGGGCCTGGAATACGTCCAAACCGATGACGTGCATGATCTCGAAGATCTGCTGCAAGTGCCCATCGTAATCGAGATCAAGCCCGACGCGCTGCAAACAGAGACCTTCTGGCGGGACTGGCAGAAGCCGGTGATCAGGCCACGATAAAGTCGCGCGGTGCGATTGCTGGTCGTAGGCCGGGAGTGTCCGGCGTAGATCGCCACGCCAGCATCAACGGTGTCCTTCGCCGGACTTCCCGGCTGGTTTGGAGCGGCGGGAACCTGGAGACGTTCACTGAGCCGGGAAGTTTGGCGAAAAAGTCTTCCCAGAAGCGGCGCGTCATTCGCCAAACACTCCCGGCCTACGTCCCGGATCAGGCCACGATGAAATCGCGGAAGGCGTCGATGATCACGACCACGGAGCAGGCTCCGGCGTCCGGGAAACCGACGCAGGCTTCGCCAAGCGTCTTCGCCCGGCCAAACTTGGCGATCATGGCCTTGCTGGCTTCCTTGCCTGCATCCGCGGCCGCTGCGACGGCGGTGATCGCCTCGGGCAAGAATTGATCCGCCACTTCTGCGGCTTTGTTCGCGGCGGGTTCCATCGCGTCCACGCAGGTTTTGTCACCAATCGCGGCGCCACCACGCTGCTTCACACCATCCACCCCCGCCTTGAGAAACGCGGCCAGTCCGGCGGCATCGAAGGTGTCTTTGCCATTGAGAGCTTTGCCGCCGTTGCGGAAGAAGGTGCCAAAGATCGCGCCGCTCGCGCCGCCCATGCTGCTCATCATCGCCATGCCGACGGTGGAAAAGGCTTTCTCAATGCTCTCGACCTCGGCGGCGTTGAGTTTTTCAATCGCGGCCCGCATGCCACGCTCCATGCCCATGCCGTGGTCGCCATCACCGAGATCACGGTCGGCTTGGGACAGCATCGGCTCCGCGGCGATGATGCGCTCGCACGCGAGAATGAGCATGGCTTTGACTTCGTCTTTGGAGAGGCTGGTTTTGGGCATGGCGGGGCGATTGTTGGCGTTCTGGCCGGGAAGTCAATCACACAATCCCGGCCTCAGAAAACGCCTTCGTTGAGGAGCAACTCCCGTAACAGAACCATGTCCGGGTCATTCATCTCCAGCACGGCCACGGTCACACGCCCGATGGAAGTCAACCCCTGCAACCAAGCTCCCTGCCAGCGAAAATGCTGCCCCCACACGTCCTGACGTGGACGAAAAAGCCTGACCACCTCATCCGTCACTGGATCAATGCCCGCCACATTCGCCCCCTTGTGCATGTTGCACGAGAAACATGCCCAGGCCAGGTTCTCCAACACCGTGAGACCGCGATGTTTCTCCGCGATGATGTGATCAATGTGGAAAGGCAGCTCGGACACACGCTCAGGCAGGTGGCAATACTCGCAGCGGCCAGCGGCCCTGGAGATCACCTGGCGTTCCAGTTCGCGCGACGGCCTTGGCATGGCTCACGCGGCAGCCTGTTGGAGAGAGATGCGGGCACGAGCCTTCATCAGTTCAAGCATGCGTCCGGCTTTTTGAAAATTAAGCAGTTCCGAACGCTCGGTGTCCGCCAGTTCGTCTGCCTTGGCTTTTTCAAGCAGCACCCGCATGCGTTCACGATCTTCATCAGCAAAAGCCATCTGCAAAATGGCCTGCGCCGCCTCAACCCCCCATCCGCCCGATTCCGGCTGGATGATCCGGCTGAAAATTCCCGCCTCGGTGGTGCTGGCTGAGTTCATGGTGGGAAATGTATGCGCCGCCCAGGGCTTTTCAACCTCACGCTTGCCACCGCCTAACCCGCCGCGCGCTTGTCCGCGTTGCGCAGCCGGTCCGCCATGCCTTTCATGACATGGAGGGCAAACTGCGGCATCTCATCGACCATGTAGAGGAAATGATGGCGGTTCACCGGCAGCAGCTTGCAGTCGGTGCGGGCGATGGCATCGGCGGCGCGGGCTGAGTCCTCAATCAGGGAGATTTCGCCAAAGAACCCCTCAGGGCCGACGGTCTCGACGATCTTGCCATTGATGCTGATCTCAACCTCGCCGCTCTGGACAACGAACATCTCGCCCGAGTCATCGCCAGCGTTAAAGATCGGCGATCCTTGGGCAAAGGACCGGATGTTGACCGGATTGGCGAAGATTTCGGGAAGTTTCATGGTCTTGTGGGTTTAGAGCTTGGTGTAGCCCACGCTTTCGCAGGGCATGTCCCAGAGTTTTTTCAGCTCGGCGTCGAGCTTGGTGATGCTGAAACTGACACCGGCCATTTCCTGGCAGGTGACGATGTTATCAACAATGGTCTGATGGATTTTAATGCCGCGCTTTTCGAGAATCGGCTTCGCACCGCGCAGGACGATGAGCAGTTCCATCATGTGCGTGGAGCCGAGGCTGTTGACGAAGAAGACGATCTCATCGCCGGCATTGAGCGCCAGATCATCACCGAACAGAAGATCGAGCATCTTGGCGGCAAGTTCATCGGCGGTACACATCGGGATCAAGCCCACGCCTTTCTCACCATGAATGCCCATGCCGAGACCGATCACGTCATCGGCGAGTTCAAAGGTCGGCTTGCCAGTCGCCGGGATGCTGCCGGGCTTGGTGGAGACGCCGACAGTGCGTGTGTTGTCACAGGCTTTTTGGGCGATGCGGGCGAGTTCATCGAGTGAATCGACGGTCTGGGCGGCCGCACCAGCGATCTTGGTGATCGGCACTAGACCGGCCACACCGCGCCGCTTGTGTTTCTCCGCAGGCGGTGCGGAGCAGACGTCGTCGGCGATGATGACGGTTTTCACGGTGATGCCCTCTTCCGCAGCGAGTTCCGCGCCAATGTCGAAGTTCATCACGTCCCCGGCGTAGTTGCCGTAGAGGAACAGCACGCCTTTGCCACGGTTCACAGCCTGCGTGGCCTCCAGCACGATGTCCGGCGGCGGCGCGGCGAAAATTTCACCCACCGCAGCACCATCGGCCATGCCTTTGCCAATGAGACCATGATAGATCGGCTCATGTCCAGCCCCGCCACCGACGAGCAGCGCGGGAGCGTCCGGACGCAGATCATTCATCACGATGGAACGCGTGCCCACACGGCGCGCCTTGCCGTCATAGGCCAGCACGAGTCCATCGAAGAGTTCGTCGGCGCATTTGAGCGGATTGTTGATGATCTTCTTGGCGGGATTGGCTTGGCTCATGGTCGGGTCAGGTGGGTTGGGAAAAGGAGCGGCAGTTTGGACAGTGCTCCCAGGCTGTCAAAGCGCGATTCACCGCCCCGCCAGCGAGTTGTCCGGCAACTGGAAGGCGTTTTCGATGATGTGGACGTGCGGCAGCTCGCCCTCAATGAGGATGACCTCGGCGATGTCGAAGCGGAACTTGATGCGTGGATGGCCGAGCAGTCGCAGCCAGTCCTGCGCTCCGCGTTGAATCAGGCGCTGCTTCACCATGCCCACCGCATCCGCCGGGCGGCCGAAGGCGGTGCTGGTGCGGGTTTTGACCTCGACGAAGGTGAGCACATCGCGATGCCGGGCGACGATGTCCACCTCGCCACGGTTCACGCCTCGGTAGTTGCGATGCAGAACACGTCTGCCGTGCGTGGCGAGCCAGCGCACGGCGATCAACTCGCCCATGCGGCCGATTTCGGCACGATCCATAGTCCGGGCGGCAAGGCTGCGGCGAAACAGGCGCAGGGGTGAGGCGCGCAGCCAAAGCGCGATGCCGCGCACACGCGCATGACCCGTCACGCGCCGCCGCAGCCAGCGCCACAGGGTTTTCGGACGCGTGACACGGCGTTTGTTGTTCATACCGCGTCGAATTGAAACTCCGACTGTGCCACCGGACCGAAGCTGCGGCGGTGATGCGGGCAGGGGCCAAATTTTTTCAGCGCGGCGAGATGCGCCGGGGTGGGATAGCCTTTGTGAATCTCAAAGCCATACTGCGGATGCTCCTCCGCCAGCGCGACCATGAGGCGGTCCCGCGTGACCTTGGCGATGATGCTGGCGGCGGCGATGGAATAACTGAGGCTGTCCCCTTTGACCAAGGCCACCTGATGCAGCGGATACTGCTTCACCGGCCTGCCGTCGATCAAAACGGCATCTGGCAGCGGATCGAGCGCCAGAGCTGCCGCACGCATGCCAGACCAGGTGGCCTGCAGGATGTTGATGCGGTCGATTTCCTCCGGCTCAATGCTCACGCAGTGCCAGCGGATGCGCGCATCACCGGTGATCTCCTCGTAAAGCCGTTCGCGCTTGGCCTCGGTGAGCTGCTTGGAGTCATTCAGCACCGGATGGCTGAAATCATCTGGCAAAACAACCGCCGCCACGCATACCGGCCCCGCCAGCGGACCCCGCCCGGCCTCGTCGATGCCCGCGACCATACGGAAGCCGGCGGCCCGCAGCGTGTTCTCATGATCGAGCGTCGGCATGCCTGATAAAACGTTGAACTTAAAAACTCTTCACGGACGAACCTCAATCGGCAGCGTGATCTTGTCTGGCGCGCCGCTCTCCGGCACCTGCCAGCGCAGCACTTCCTTGCCAGGCTTCTCGGGATCATTCGACAACAAGTACACGCGGATTTGCAGCGCCGCCTTCTCGCCCTTCGGCACCTCAATGGGCTTGATTTTGAGCGTGATCTCATTGTGCCCGTTGACCAGCCCGCCGGTGATCATCTGCTGCGCCAGGCCGTCCCCCACCGGGTCGTAATCAAAGCCGTTCATGCTGACCGTCGTCTCATAACCAAAGCTCTGAATCTTGTAACCCGCCTTGTGGTCCGGCACACGGCAGAGCGGCGGCACCTGCGGCGCGACGCCGGGCGGCGTGAACTCCGGCGTGTCCAGAAACTCAGGGCGCTTTCCTTCCTTCAATGCCTGGCGCACGTCCGGCGCGTTGGTCAGGCTGGTGATGCGGTTGCTGTCGAACTTCCACTGGCCGTTCTCGCGCAGAAATTTCAGCTTGAGCACATCGTCCCGCACGAGCTCGCGATCCTGGCCCAGGTCGATCTTGCCAAAATAAACCAGGTGCGCGGTGTCCCCGACCGCCTGCGCCTCCAGCAAACGCAGACCGTCCAGCGCAAGCGGCTGCACACCCGAGGCAAACACCGCGTCAGGAAAGGCGCTGCGCTCGCTGACGATGGAATTGCGCATCACCGTCTGGCGGTAACGCGTGATGGAGGATGCCCAGGCCAGCGGATCTTTGCGAATGATCGCCTGCCGCCAGTTATGATAGGCGTTCTCCAGGGCCGTGCGCAACGCGGCATCGCCGTCCTGAGCGTGCGATGGTTGAAAGGCGGTCAGCAGGGTGAAACTCAGCAGCAGTGGGGTCAAGAAGCGCATGGTTGAATTGAAATGATGTCTCAAGAAAAGCCGTGCTGGCACGAAAACAACCACGGATCGTCATTTTACGGCTCGCTTACCCCGTAAACCGCGCTGATAGTTTTCCCACTGACACAAAACCATTTGCCGTTTTGGCGATTCTGGTAAACGTCACTTTTTCCCTCACCCCCAAACATGGAGTCATTCAGCGAAGGCCTGCCTAGAACCCCCCCGATTGATCGCAATCGGGAACTGCTGAAGACCGCCCGTGAGGAGATCTACAAGAGCGTCGGAGGCGTGAATCTCTCCGCTTACATCTGGGAACCGGAGATGGACAAAGCGCCGCCTTATCCGAAATCCGTCGCCGCGTTCTTCTTCAGCAGCGGCTGGGACAACGGCCAGGTGGCGCAGTTCGCGCCGCATTGCGTTTACTTTGCCTCTCGTGGCATGACGACGATCTGCTTCGACTACCGCGTCGCCACACGTCATGGCACCGGCCCGGTGCAGGCGATGGCCGACGCGCGCTCCGCCATCCGGTGGATTCGCATGAACGCGGTCGAGCTCGGCATCAATCCCGGCAAGATCGTCGGTGTTGGTGGTTCCGGTGGCGGTCATGCCATCGCCTCCTCCGCGATCTTGAGCGGCTTCGACGATCCGAATGACGCCATTGATTGCAGCCCGGCGCCAAACGCCATCGTGCTCTTCAATCCGGTGATGGACACCTATTCCAAGACGGCCTTTGGTCGCGAGCGCTGGCCGGACCAGGCCACCTGCAAGGCCGCCGACCTCATTCGCGGCATCAAGCCCGGCCTGCCACCCATGCTCATCATGCACGGCACCGGCGACCGCGTGGTGCCCTTCGGGGGCTCATATGAGTTTGCCCGCAAGTCGAGCAAGAAGAAGAACCTCTGCCGCCTGATCGAGTTCGAAGGCCAGGGCCACGGCTTCTTCAATTTCAACCTCTCCTTCGAGATGTACGAGGCCACCATCCGGGCCATGGACGAGCTTTTCGTCGAACTCGGCTTCCTTGAGCCCGATCCTGAGGCCGGACTCGGCAAGATCGACTAACCCTCCACCGGAGGGAATGACGAGCCGAGCGAAGCGAGACAGACGAACAAAGTGAGCCCGAAGGGGTGAGTGAAACGAATCAATTCCGACACCCGAATGACGAATTTCCGCCCTCACGCCGTTTCGTCATTCGTTCCTTCCGGCATTCATTCGTCATTCTGAATTCGTCATTCGTCATTTTCCCCAACCACCGCCGCACCACCATGCTCCGCGCCATCCTCTCACTTCTTCTCGTATCATCCCTCTCCGCCGCCACCTGGCCGCAGGACGCCAGCGATCTCAAAGCCGACCCGAAGGCGCAGTTTGGCACGCTCGAAAACGGCCTGCGCTATGTGATCCTGCCGCATGACGAGCCTCCGGGCCGCGCCAGCATCCGCCTTTACATGGATGTCGGCTCGCTGATGGAGCAGGACGACCAGCAGGGCATGGCGCACTACCTGGAGCACATGGCCTTCAACGGCTCACGTCATTTCAAGGGCGGTGAGATGGTCGAGTACTTCCAGCGCCTCGGCATGGGCTTCGGCGCGGACACGAACGCGCACACCTCCTTCAAGGAAACCGTGTACATGCTCGAACTGCCGAAGGTGGAGGCCAAATTCATCACCGAGGGCATGCAGCTCTTCCGCGACTATCTCGACGGCATGCTGCTCGGCGAGGCCGAGATCGACAAAGAGCGCGGCATCATCCTCAGCGAGAAGCTCAGCCGCGATTCCATCGAGTACCGCACCATGATCGCGGGCTACAAGTTCGCGCTGCCCGAATCCATCCTGCCACACCGCCTGCCCATCGGCCAGGAGGAGACGATCAAGACGATGAAACGCCCGCGCTTCGTCGATTTCTACGAAGGCTACTACACACCGAAACGCGCCACCATCGTCGCCGTCGGTGATTTCAAGGACACCGCAGCCGTCAAAGCGGAAATCGAAAAGCACTTCGCCGACGCCAAGCCGCAGAGTGAAGAGGCCAAAGACCCGAATCTCGGCAAGATCACTTCGGATTACGGCATCATCGCCAAGCTGCACACCGAGATGGAGGCGCAGTCGCTCACCATCTCCGTCGAAATCCCCCGCAAGGCCCTCAACAAGCCGGACAACGCCGCCACACGCCGCGAAAAGCTCATTCGCGACCTCGCCGACATGATGATCAACCAGCGCCTCTCGAAACTCGCCAAGGCCGAGGGCGCGCCGTTCATCTCCGCAGAAAGCTACAGCTACGAGTACCTCGAATTCGTCAGCATCAACGGCATCCAGGCCCAGTGTGACCCGAAAAACTGGCAGGCCACGCTGACGCTGCTCGAAACCGAGCTGCGCCGCGCCATCGAGCACGGTTTCACCGACGCAGAATTTGAGGAAGCCAAGGCCACCATCCTCAAAGGCGCCAAACTTCGCGCCGACCAGGCCGACAGCCGCAAATCCCGCGATCTCGCCAGCAGCGTCGTCAGTGTCCTCGCCTCGAAAAAGGTCTTCACGCACCCTGCCGACGACCTCGCCCGCGTGTCCACCGTGCTGGCCGGATTGAAGAAAGAGGACAGCCACACGGCGCTCGTCACGGATTGGAAAGGCGATGACGTGCAGATCTTCCTCGGCGGCAATCTCAAGCTCGAAGGTGATGCGTCGCCACAAATCATCGCCGTCCTTAAAGACAGCCGCGCCAAGCCCGTCGCCCCGCCCGCCAAGGAGGAGACCGCAGCCTTCGCCTACACCGACTTCGGCCCTGCGGGCAAGGTTGCCAGCCGCAGCGAGGCCAAGGATCTTGAGATCACCCAGGCCATCTTTGAAAACAACGTGCGCTTCAACCACAAGCGCACCGAGTTCGAGAAAGGCACCCTGCGCGTTCTCGTCAGCTTTGGCGGCGGCAAGCTGACTGTTCCTGCTGACAAGCCCGGCCTGCTGCCCTTCACGCAAAGCACCTTCCAGCTCGGCGGCCTCGAAAAACACGGCGTCGATGACATCCGCCGCATTTTCGCCAGCCGCACCGTCGGCAGTGATTTTTCCGTTGGAGACGAAGCCTTCCTCCTTTCCGGCAGAACCACTCCCGCCGATCTCGAAGCGCAGCTTCAACTGCTCGCCGCGTATCTGACCGCCCCAGGTTATCGCGACGAGGCGGCACGTCAGTTTGAGAAAAACCTCGATCCGCTCTACACGCAGCTCCAGCACACCGCCGAGGGCGTCATGAACAACGAGGTCGTCGCCTTCATGCATTCCGGTGATCCGCGCTGGGGCTTCCCGAAGATGGATGAACTCAAGCAGCGTACGCTGGCCGAGGTGAAGGAATGGCTCACCCCCGCCTTGCAGCAGGAATACCTCGAAGTGACCGTGCTCGGAGACATCAACGCCGAAGCGGCGCTTGGTGCCGTGGCCAAAACACTCGGTGCCTTGCCCAAACGTGCGGAGAAAAAACCCGCGTATGAAAAAGAACGCGCCGTCGCCTTCCCGAAGCCCGAGGCCAGCAAGGACTTCCCGTTTGAAACCGAGATCCCGAAGGCCATCGCCACCATTTACTGGCCCACCACGGACATGAGCAACATTCAGCGCACCCGCCGCCTGACCCTGCTTGGTTCCATTCTCGACGACCGCCTGCGCATCAAGGTGCGTGAAGAATTGGGCGACACCTACAGTCCCGCCTGCTACCACGTCGGCAGCGACACCTTCACCGGCTACGGCTACATGACCACGATGATCGAGTGCAAGCCCGAGCTGGCAGGCTCGCTCACCAAGCTCGTCATCGAAATCGCCGACAAGCTCGCCGCCGGCCCCATCACCGACGATGAATTTGATCGGGCAATGAAACCGATGATCGCCCAGCTTGAGCAGATGCGCCGTGACAACCGCTACTGGTCCATGAACGTCCTGCGCTGCTCCCAGGAGCACCCTGAGCGCCTCGACTGGGCCAGAACCTTTGTCAGCGACTTCACCGGCATCAAAAAAGAGGAGGTCCAGGCGCTCGCCAAGGAATACCTCGGTGCGAAACGCGCTGTGTCCGCCGGGATCATCCCACAGGTGAAAAAGTAGCCTCCAGACGATGCTTTAGCGCCCGCACCTCGTCGCTCACGTCGGCGGCGAGGAGAAAGGCGGACACCACAACCACGCGTTTCGCTCCTGCGGCGGTGATTTCATCCAATCGCGCCGCGTTCACGCCGCCGATGCAGAAAATCGGCAGCGTCACGAGACGATGCACCTCGGCGATGTCCTGCAAACCAATCGGCACATAGTCGGGTTTCGTTCCCGTCGCGTAGAGCGGCCCAAAGCCGATGTAATCCGCGCCTTCCGCCTGCGCCGCGACGGCTTGAGCCAGGCTGTGTGTCGATTTGCCGACAAAGCACGCCGGACCGACCACCGCGCGCGCCTTGGCGACCGCGTCATCGTCCTGACCGACATGAACGCCCTCGCCGCCGACTGCGGCGGCCACTTCAAGATGATCATTGATCACCAACGGCACGCCATGCTCGCGCGTGATCGTCAGCATGAGCCGTGCAAGGCGCTCGATCTCACCTGCGGCGAGTTTTTTGGCCCGTAGTTGCAACACATCGACACCGCCAGTGCAAAGCTGCGCGGTCATGCGCTCCACCTGCCCAGGTGTCACATAACCGAGGTCAACGATGCCGTAGAGCCGTGCGTCTTGAATGCGTTTCATGGCTCATTGCATTGGCTGTGGCGGGCTGGGGCGCAAGCGCAGTTTCCATTTGCTCCGATCAAACNNACGTGCGGCCTATGAGAACTCATGGCGGGAGTCATCACACGATGATTCCCGTTTTCTTTCCGTTCGCAGATGCAGGGAAGGCCGTGAGAACCGGCCACAGTGGCGCTGCGGTATCGGGTTACAGACCTCCATTCATGCCCTCGGGCATGGAACACAGCCAATCGGGAGCAATCCTTGGTGAAGGCGGAGGCGAGGAGCGGCGCACACGCGCCGCATAAACCCGGAGTCCGAACATCTCGCTGCGAACACATCATCCGACCCGCCATGTGGCGGTGCGCGGATGATTTCATCGAACCAATGAACCACCCCAAGACATGTACCTCCACATCCCTCGTGGCCGCAGCATCACGCTCACGGCCATCCTCCTCGGCACCGCGTTCCATCTGAACGCCCAAACGCCCAAAAAATCCGGCCCCCTGCCGGAAGTCGTCATCACCGCGACGAAAACCGAGACCGAGCGCTGGCGCACCGCCAGCAGCATCACGGTCATCGAACGGAAAGAAATCGAAGAAAAGCAGTTCCGCATGCTGCCTGACGCGCTGAGCCAAGTGCCCGGCCTGGTCATGACGGACAACGGCTCGCCCGGCACCCTCGCCGGTGTGTTCATGCGCGGGAACAGAACCCAGCAGACCGCGTTTCTCGTGAATGGCCGGCCGATTCCCGCGAACGCCGCCGGCTCCTTCAATCCCGAGAGCATGGGGCTGGACAACATCGAGCGCATTGAGGTGCTGCGCGGCCCTGCCGCCAGCCTTTACGGCGGTAAGACCATCGGCGGTGTCATCAATATCATCACCCGCACCGGCAAGGGCTTGGAAAAGCCGGAGCACTCGCTCTTCTTTGAGGCGGGCAGCTACGGCACCTTTCGAGAAGGAGCAGCCTCACGCGGTGCGATTGGCGCGTTTGACTGGTCCATCGACCTGACCCGCAGCGATATCCAGGGCCAGCGCATCAACAGCCAGTTCCAGCACAGCGCCGCTTCTGGCACCTTCGGCTACCAAGCGGCCGAAAGCCTGCGCTTTGACCTCGACTGGCGCTTCTACAACGCGGAAGTCGGCGTGCCGGGCGCGAACGTCGGCTTTGGCGGCAATGATCCCAATGATCATCTGCTGACGGAGTTTTGGAGCATCAGCCCGCGCTTCGTGTGGCAGCCGGATGACCAATGGACTCACACCCTGAGCTACCAGTTTGGCAACTTCCGCCAGGTGGCGCAGAACTTCACCTTCACCCCGAACAACCGCATCACCTCCCGCAATCATTTCTGGGAATATCAGACGGTGTTCAAGGCCACGGAAACATGGGAGCTGACCTTTGGTGCCAGCGTCCAGGATCTCAGCTTCTCACGTTTCAATAACGCGCTGCGGCGTTATGACATCGACCAGGCCGAGACGAACTGGGCCGCCTTTGTACAATCCAAGATCGAGCTGCTGCCCGGCTGGAACATCATCACCGGCCTGCGTCATGACAGCTACTCGGACTTTTCCGACGCCACCACCTGGCGCGCGGCCTCCAGTTGGCAGATCCCAGGCATCCAGACCGTGCTGCATGGCAATTACGGCACCGCCTTCTCCCCGCCCACCATCCAGGACCGCGAACCCGCGCTCTTTGGCACCACGCTCCTCACTCAGCCGGAGCGCAGCCAGGGCTATGAGTTCGGCATCGAGCAGCCGATCCCGGCGGCCAACGCCCGCATCGCCGCCACCTGGTTCCACAACGATCTGACCGACACCTTCGAGTTCGTCGGCGGCAGGACACGTCCGGTGGGCAAAGCACGCCGCGAGGGTCTCGAAGTCAGCGCCGGATGGCAGCCGTGCGAGCGCTTCGGCTTCAACGCCAGCTACACCTACCTGGAGTCCGACAACCTCTCCCAGGGCACCCGCCTCGTGCGGCAGCCGCGGCACATGATCACCGCCGCGTTCACCCTCCGTCCGCATGACAAGCTCACTCTCAGCCTCTCCGGCAGCTACGTTATCGACCGCGAGGACTTCGACGCCGTCACTTTCGTGCGCAGGGATGCGGAGGACTACATGCTGGCGCGGCTGACGGCCAACTGGCAGGTGCATCCGCGTCTCGATCTCTTCGCCCGCATTGAGAATTTGTTTG
>DNXB01000067.1 GCA_003506995.1 Verrucomicrobiales bacterium | reverse complement strand
CGGCCCACAGCACCACCGGCGTCGCAAGCACAAATTGCATCCAGCGCGTTGCCGCGCCATTCGCCCAATCCGCATGACTCCACGCGGGAACGATATGCGCCATCGCGGTGACAAACACCGGCAGCGTCAGCAACGCGCTCCACTTGAAACGCCGCGTCATGTCGCGCAGTTCGGCGTCATCGTCCGCATCATCGATCTCTGTCGCCGTCATCGGCTCCAGGGCCATGCCGCACTTGGGACAAGTGCCCGGATGATCCTGCTGCACCTCGGGATGCATCGGGCAGGTGTAGATCGTTTTCGATGCTGGTTTCCAGGCCGGGTTGCGCTCCAAGGCCATGCCACACTTCGGGCACGCGCCCGGTTTGTCCGACTCCACACCAGGACACATCGGGCAGAAATACTTCGCCGTGGTTGGCGGCTTCACGGCTTCATCATGCGAGTGATGATCATGCTGACAGCAGCTTGGTTTGGCAGGTTTGGGGGGCGCGTGGCAGCAGGATGCCTGAGGTTCGTGAGAGTGTGTTTTCATGGAGTGAATGGGTGATGATTTGAGGTGGAGCCTGACTGGCCCTTCATCCTGTGCCCACGCACGAGGTGTGAACTTGTTACGCGCTGGTTTGCCGCGTGTCTGTGCGTATCTTGGATTACACTCCCCGCCCCATGTCCACCTCTCCGCTCCTCCAGCACCTCGATGCCTTCATCGGCTTCGCCCGTTCGCGCACTGGCGATCCCGAACTGGCCGCCGATCTCGTGCAGGAATGCCTCATGAAGGCACTGAAGGCCGACAACGTGCCCGAGGATGCCGAAGGCGTCGTCACCTGGTTCTACCGCGTGCTGCGCCATGCCATCATTGATGCGCATCGTCGCCGCACCACGCGGGATCAGGCCTTGGAAAAGCTCGTGCATGAGCTGCCGGAGGCATTGGAGCCTGAAGACGAAAAATCGCTCTGCCAGTGTGTGATGAAACTCCTCCCCGAGCTGCCGCAGGCGGATGCCGAACTGCTGCGCCGCATCGACCTCGGCGGCGAATCTGCCACCGATATCGCGAACGCGACGAATCAACGTGTGAACACGCTCAACGTGCGCCTGCTACGCGCCCGACGCAAATTGCGCGAGCAGGTGGAGCGCGTCTGCCGCACCTGCGCCACGCATGGTTGCCTGGACTGCGATTGCCCGTGAGGTGAGCGTTTTCAACGCTCACTTCTTCGCTTCGGGATGGTCTTTGTGAGCCTCCGCTGATTTGTGGTCCATGCCCTTCATCATCGGGCACTTCGCCATGGAGTCCTTGCCCATTTCCATGTGCTTCATCATGTGGGCCATCATTTCCTCCTCCATCTTGGCCTTGCGCTCACCCATGGCGATCCGCTGCTCCAGCATGTGGGTGACCAGGGCGGCCAGTTCGTCCACTTTCTTGTCCGCCGGGGCGCTGTTCATCTTGGCGGCGTGAGCGGTGAGCTCCGCGTCCTGAGCCTTCATGTCGGCCTTCATTTTCGCCTTCTGCTCCTTCATCTTTTCACAGTGTTCCATCATTTTGGAGTCCGTCTTTTCCTCCACAGGTTCGGCAGATGGCGATGTGATGGGGAAGAGGACGGCCAGGGCCATCGTGAGGGCAAGGGTGGAGCGGGTGAGCAGTTTCATAGGGTTTGGATCTCGAGTTTGGGTTGTGGCTACGGCGGGTAGCGCCGCTGCCAACGCCCATGCTTCCTGACGTGCAGTGGTAACGCCATGGGGTGTAATCCCACCGTGCCTTTGGCCATCGCACCACCCCCGGCCCCGATCAGTCACAGCAGCAGCCTGCCTTGCCTTCGGGCTTGGCACCGGCTGGTAAGGCCAGAAACTTTTGCTGACAGCCTTCGCTGCAAAAGTAAAACGTCTTGCCATCGCGTTCGGTGTGGAGGGCGGTGGCCGGGTCCACGGTCATCCCGCAGACAGGGTCTTTGGTTTCGGATGTTGATTCGTGCATGGTTTTGTTTTTTCTGGTTTCTAGGTTAGCGCGCGATCGCGGAAAGGGGTTTCAAAAACGAAGGGCTGCGCCGATGCCCCAGCCGTACTGATTGTGCCATTGGCCGACGAGGGAGAGGTTCTTGTGCAGGAAATACTCGGCTCCTGCGGCGGTCTCCCAGCGTGCTTTGGTATCATATTGGGCGCGGCCAAAGAGTGAAAGGCGGGCGGTGATGGGGAAGACTTTGCTGACAGTGAAACGGAAGTCGCCGTCCGTGTCCAAGGATGCCTGGGATTGAATCAGGAACGGCAGCAGGTAACGAGCGCCAAACATGGCGCGGTTGTCGTTGATGCCGTTGCTCCACTCATAGCTGGCGAAGGCGCTGAGGTTGCTGTTGATAAAGCGGTCGTAATCAATGCCCAGTTCGTAGTCAGTGTCGCTGCCGTTGCCGATGCGTGACTGCCAATGAGCCATGAGGCCGTTGCGATTGTTTTCCCAGGAGACGGTGCCTTCAGTCATGTTGGAAAGCAGGATGCCTTCGCCAAAGAAAAGCTTCGGGTCATGCTCGGTCATCATGGCACCCGTCATGAGATGCGGATTCGGCGGAGCATCTTCGTAGTGGACGACGCGGGCCATGCCGATGGCGAGGTGATAGAGGACATGGCAGTGCATCATCCAGTCGCCCGGCTCATCGGCGGCGAACTCGATGGTGTGGCTGGTCATGGGCGGCACATCCACCGTGTGCTTCATGGGCGAGAGGTTTCCGGCGCTGGTGACAAGACGGAAGAAATGCCCGTGCAGATGCATGGGATGGTGCATCATCGAATCATTGATGAAGGTGAAGCGCACCTTCTCGCCCCGGCGCACGTTGATCAAATCCGCTTCGGAGAAGGTCTTGCCATCGAGCGTCCAGACAAAGCGGATCATGTCGCCCTGAAGGCGGAAGGTGTATTCGCGCAGCGGGCGTGAGTCAGAGATCACGGTGGACCGCAGGGCACGCAGTT
This sequence comes from Verrucomicrobiales bacterium, assembly GCA_003506995.1. Classification (GTDB taxonomy): domain Bacteria; phylum Verrucomicrobiota; class Verrucomicrobiia; order Verrucomicrobiales; family Verrucomicrobiaceae; genus Prosthecobacter. The sequence goes on along the minus strand of DNXB01000067.1, from coordinate 2,538 downwards.
TTTCATACGGGCTGCCGGGGCGCTCGGGGTCGTCCATGCCCTGCATTCCGGCCATGGGCGGCATGGCTTTCATGGTGGCACTGCTTTGCTTCTCGGCGGGCATCGGCATCGTGCTGTGATCCATGCCTTTCATGCCTGCCATCGTGCTGTGATCCATCGCGGGGGCGGGCGCAGCCATGTCACCCTCGCCCATGCCTGCCATGCCGCTGTGATCCATGCCCTTCATGTTATCTTTGCCTTTCTTGTCAGACATGCCGCTCATACCACCCATGTCGCCCATTCCAGCCATCGACTTATAGACATTGGGCTTCGGCACATCGGGTGCGGTGTGTCGTTCTCCTTGGCCGATGAACAAGCTGCTGTGGCCGGTGCCATCCTGGGCGGTGGCACGCAGTTCCCAGGCTCCGCCACGTTGCGGCACCTTTACCAGCAGGTCGTAGGTTTCAGCGATGGCAAAAAGAAAACGCCCGGTCGCCACCGGCTGAACATCGGTGCCATCGGCGGCGATGATCTTCATCGGCCCGCCTGCATATTCGACATGGTAGTAGCTGGCGGCGCTGGCATTGATCAGCCGCAGGCGCACCGTCTCGCCCGGTTGAGCGGGAAACTCGGCAGCGGGCTTGCCATTGGCGAGAAAGGCGTCATAGCCCACGTCGGAAAAGTCCATCGGCGGCATCCGTTTCATCGAGCGCTTCACCATGTCTGGCAGAGCGTCGTGCTGGATGGCACCGACGATGCTCTGCGCTGTGCCTTTCTTGATCTGCTGCCACTCGCGGCCCGCACGGAGCTGCGCCAGCACGTCGTATGGGCTTTCGTTGGTCCAGTCGGAGAGCACCACCACGAGATCACGGTCCGTCTTGATCCGCTCGCCGCCTTTGGGCGTGATGACAATGCTGCCATAAATGCCAAGCTGCTCCTGCAACCCGCTGTGAGAGTGATACCAAAACGTGCCGCCATGCCGTAGGCGGAAACGAAACTCGCGCGTCTCGCCGGGTGTGATCGGAGCCATGTTCACATGCGGCACGCCGTCCTGATCATTGGGCAGCAGGATTCCGTGCCAGTGTATAGAACTGTCTTCTTTGAGGTCGTTCTTCACACGGACGACGGCATCATCGCCCTCGGAGAAACGCAACGTCGGCCCGGGGATGCTGCCATTGATCGCCATGGCCGGGCGCTCTTTTCCGCCATAGTTCACCGTGATCGCCGAGAGGGTGAGATCATAGTTCACGGTCTTCGCCCATAATGCCGAGGTTGCGGACAGAAGGACGACCCACACGAGAGCGGGCATGGGCCGGTGATGCATGAATGGCAGTGGTTTGAGATCAATAGGTCTCACGACGGCACCGCCAAGGGATTCCGCATTGAGGGGAGCATGATTCCTCTTTCTACATCTTGGCGTGCTCTGCGGCAGACATGCCGGGCATGGACTGGCTCTGACCCGCAGGAGCTTTATTGCGGGTGGTGCAACTGCTCACTGCGATGAGTGTGAAGGCAGCAAGGGTGATTGTGATGAGTTTTGTCATGGCCGTTTGAGGTTTGGCTTTCCGGCAGTTTGCGGTGTCGGCAAAAATGATCTCCAGAGTTAAAAAAATAACTGGGAAACAGCGGGAGTGCCATGGGGTGTTCACCCCGCTCCAGACGGCCAGGGATTGCTCGCTGCACCAGGCATCGGGGGGATAAAACTTTTTGGCCGACAAGCTCTATGTTTTTGTTCGTGTTTCGGAACCATATCACTTCTCGATGATAGCTTCGTTTGGCCGCCGGGCGTTCCGCAGGACTTTCACCCCTTCCAAAACGACCAGCGGAATGGTGCCCACCACGAGCAGCATGAGGCATTCAGAGAAGGGCATGAGGGAGGTCTTCAGGAATCCGGCAAGCATGGCGTTGTGATGGCTCCAGACCTGGATGCTGAATGAAATCGAGACAACGAGGAGGAGGTTGAGGTTGGAGAGATGATTCATGCGCCAGAGCGGGCGCGTCTCGCTGCGGGCACCGAAGGCGCGCAGGAGCTCGGCAAAGACCAGCGCGGCGAAGGCGTGGGTGCGGGCCATCTCCAGGCTCTCATGCTTCAAGGCATAGAGATAGACGGCCAGGGACACACCGGCCGTGAGCAGGCCGGTGAGAAACATCGTGCCGAGGAAGCCGCCGTCGGTGATGCGCTCGTTTCGCGAGCGTGGCGGCTGCTTCATGACATCGGCGTCGATGGGATCGGTGGCGAGGCAGAGCGCGGGCAGGCCGTCGGTGACGAGATTGATCCAGAGCAGATGGAGGGCGAGCAACGGCATGGGCAGGCCCATGACGATGGCGGCGGTCATGAGCAGCAGCTCGCCGCAGTTGCCAGCGAGGAGGTATTGGAGCGTTTTGCGAATGTTGTCGTAGATGCCGCGGCCTTCTTCCACGGCGGCGACGATGCTGGCGAAGTTGTCGTCGGTGACGATCATGTCGGAGGCCTGTTTGGTGACCTCCGTGCCGCTGCGGCCCATGGCGATGCCGATGTCGGCGCCTTTGATGGCGGGAGCGTCGTTCACGCCGTCGCCG
>DNXB01000336.1 GCA_003506995.1 Verrucomicrobiales bacterium | reverse complement strand
GGCTCGTCACTGAAGTGCGCGCTGCCGAGAAACGCGGCAATGCCCGACGCGGCGCTTTGAAAACGAAAGCGGATGCCGAGGCTTATGTGAAGTCCGTGCAGGAGCGCATCCGCCAGTGTTTCGGTCCCCTTCCCGAAAAAACGCCGCTGAACGCCAAGGTGACGAAGACCTTGGAGCGCGATGGCTACCGCATCGAGAACATCGTCTTTGAGAGCCGGCCAAACTTCCTCGTCACCGGCAATCTCTACCTGCCCACAAGCCGAAAGGGCCCCGTCCCTGGTGTGATCGGAGTCTGCGGCCACTCGCTCAATGGCAAGGCGGCGGAGGCTTATCAAAGCTTCGCGCAGGGACTCGCCCGGCAAGGCCAGGCGTGCTTCATCGTTGATCCCGCCGGTCAGGGCGAGCGTTTTCAATATTTGAATGAGAAGCTCGGCTCACGCCTCGGCGGTGGAACGTCCGAACACAATCAAATGGGCGGACCGCAGGCGCTGATCGGCGAATTTCTTGGCACCTGGTTTGTGTGGGATGCCATGCGGGCGCTCGATTACCTGCTCACGCGGAGCGAGATCGACCCAAAACATCTCGGGGTGACCGGAAACTCCGGCGGCGGCACGCAAACGACCTGGCTCTGCGGCATGGAGCCGCGTTTCACGATGGGAGCACCTTCATGCTTCGTCACCACCTTCCGCCGCGATGCTGAAAACGAACTGCCACAGGACATGGAGCAGTGTCCGCCGCGTGTTTTGGCCCACGACCTTGATCATGGCGATTTCCTCGCCGCCATGGCCCCAAAGCCGGTCATCATCATGGCGCAGGAGAAGGATTACTTTGACGCACGCGGCTCCGCCGAGACCTACGAGCGGCTCAAGAAGCTCTACACGCTGCTCGGCAAACCGGAGAACATCCAGCTCCACATCGGCCCCGATCCGCACGGCTACACGCAATCGAATCGCGAGGCGATGTATCGCTTCTTCGGCAAAGTCACCGGCATTCCCGCCGCTGCTGCCGAACCCACGATCACCGTCGAAAAAGACGCGGATCTGCTCTGCACACCACGCGGTCAGGTGGCCGAAGCAGGTTCACGCACGCTGATGTCGTTCACGCGTGAAAAAGCGGACGATCTGGCCGCCAAGCGCAAACACCTCACCGGTGAAGCCTTGCAGAAAGCGGTGCGTGAAACATTGAAACTGCCAGCGCTGGCGGATTCACCGCCTGACTACCGCATCCTGCGCAGCGTGGGTGCCCGCAAGTATCCCACGAAAGCCTACTGCGCCTACGCCGTCGAAACCGAGCCGATGATTCACGCCTTGGTCACTCGTTTGAGCGATGAAGCGCTCACCTCACGTCTGCCACGCGGTTTGAGCAAGGCCGTGCTGTACATCTCGCATCGTTCCGCCGATTCCGAGCTGCGCGATGACCCGTTCGTTCAGGAACTCATCGCCGCCTCGCCTGACGCGGCCTTCTTTGCCTGCGATGTGCGCGGCATTGGCGACTCGCAGCCCAACACCTGCGGCGCGAATCAATTCCTCGGCCGTTACGGCAGCCACTACTTCTACGCCGCCTACAGCCAGATGCTCGACCGCCCGCTGCTCGGCCAGCGCACCTTCGATGTGCTGCGCGTCATTCAGCTTCTCGCCGATGCCGGACACACGGAGATTCACATCGCCGGTCAAGGCTGGGGCGCTCTGCCCGCTGCTTTTGCCGCTTTGCTGAGCCGCGAGGTGAAACAGGTCAAGCTGAAGCACGCGCTCACCTCCTTTCATGAACTGGCGGCGCATGATGACCAGCAATGGCCCACCGCCTTCATGCTGCCGCAGGTGCTGCATCATTTCGACCTTCCCGACTGCTACAAGGCGCTGCAAAAGCAGAAGCTCCAGCTCATCGAGCCCTGGACCGCCGCCGACGGCATGAAATGATCCTACGCACGATTCCCGACTCCAGACCGCACCTCAACCACACCGCCATGCAAACACAGCTCAAGATCAAGCTCTCCATCTTCATGTTCCTCCAGTACTTCATCTGGGGGTGCTGGTATGTGAGCATGGGCGCCTACCTGGCCAACACGCTCAAGTTCGAGGGGGCGCAGATCGGCCTGGCATATGGCGCGTTTGCCATCGGCGCGATGATTTCGCCGTTCCTCGTCGGATTGATCGCCGACCGCTACTTCGCTTCGGAGAAGCTGCTCGCCGTGCTTGGCATCCTGGGAGGAGCGATGCTCTGCGTGCTGCCAAGGCTGAATGACTTCGCCAGTTTCTACCCGGCATTGATCTTCTACTGCGCACTTTATGTTCCCACGCTTGCTTTGGGCAATTCCTTGTCGCTGCACCATCTGGAGAATCCGAAAACTGACTTCCCGCGAGTGAAGATGCTCTCCGCTGTGGGTTGGATCGCGGGTCTCGCGACCCTGAATTTCCTGAAGGGCGCGGAGTCGCCCATCCAGTTTTACCTCGCAGGCGGCGCGTCGATAGTCTTCGGCTTTTTCTCACTCGCCCTGCCGCACACTCCCCCGATGAAAACCGGCGCGGATGTCAAAATCAGCGAAATTCTCGGTCTCGACGCCCTGGCGCTGCTGAAGAAGCCGTCATTCGCCATCTTCATCCTGTGCATGTTCCTCATCTGCATCCCGCTCTATTTTTACTTTGTGAATCTCGGCATCTACCTCACCGAGTTGAAGTGGGATAACATGCTGGTGAAGACCTCCTTCGCCCAGGTGTCGGATGTCATCTTCTTCCTGCTGCTGCCGCTGTTCTTGCGGCGTTTCGGCTACAAAACGACGATCTTCATGGGCATCGCCTGCTGGGTGGCGCGGTACTTTGCACTTTCGGGCAGCGTGGACGCAGGCGCGGCACAGACCGCATTGGTTTTCACCGCCATCCTGCTGCATGGCGCATGCTATGACTTCCTGTTCATTGCCGGCCAGCTCTACGTCGATGACGAGGCGAACGAGCGCATTCGCGGCGCAGCCCAGGGCTTCATCGCTTTCATCCTCTGGGGCGTGGGCGCGTTCGTCGGCACACTGCTCGCTGGCAAGGTGCTGGCCATGCATGAACTCGCGACTCCCGTTAACGGACTCTCTCACGACTGGAAGGCCATCTGGCTAACACCGGCATGGGGCGCGGCGGTGGTGCTGGTGGTGTTCCTGATCTTCTTCCGCGAGCCGCTGAAAGCGGCTCCCAAGCAGGACTGAATCTTTGCTGCGAGGTGGTTGACTTTGGGACGGCCATGAGTCCTATCGTCGCACTGCAAAGGCAATGTGTTGCAGCATCTCACTACAAAACATCATGAAACCATCCCTGCTTCTCGCCGCGATTCTTGTCACCCTCACCGCCATAGTCAGCGCCGACCAGACCATCAACTACCCCGAGGACAAACCCATCTTCTCCATCTCGTTCCCCGATGGCTGGAAGGTGGAGACTGGCGACGACTCGGTGTCAGCCTCCTCCGCTGACGAGCTGGTGAACATGGAACTCATCGCCCTGGAGGCCGATGCGCTGGGTGAGGCGCTTGATCTGGCCAAGGAATCCCTCTCTGAAGAGCTGAAAGGCATCAAATGGGACGGAGAAGCCGAAAAAGGCGAGCTCAACGGCATGAGCGTCGCCTTTCTCAATGCCAATGTGACCCTCGAGGGCGTGAAAATGGCCGTGAACTGCTGTGTCTTCGCCCCGAAGAAGGCCGACACCTTCTTCATGCTGTTCAACATCGTGCCGCTCGAGGCTCTCGAAAAACACGGTGAGGACGTCGGCAAGGTGATCAATTCCGTCAAAGGGAAGTAGGCATCATTGCTGCCCCCGCGAAGGCATCCCTGGTCGAAGTCACGACCGAGGATGCCTTTCGTTTTTGCATGCCGGGTGTCCCGTCTGCACTCAGCTCACGGTCAGTCCCAGGTAGGCCTTCGCGTTCGCGTAGCAGATATTTTTCACCATGCTGCCCACGAGCGCGTCGTCGTTCGGGATGAGACCGGCCTCGATGTCGCTGCCCAGCAGGTTGCAAAGCGTGCGGCGGAAGTACTCGTGGCGGGGGAAGCTCATGAAGCTGCG
>DNXB01000566.1 GCA_003506995.1 Verrucomicrobiales bacterium | reverse complement strand
TTGCCGTCCGTGGGTACTTGAGAAGTGGTCCGGGCTCGCAGCCGCACATCCACCAGCCTGCCTGAGGCGGCGCCCACATGGCGCTGCCACTCTGCCTGAGGGCGGATACGCTTCATTTTGTCAATCACTGCCTGGGGACTGGTGAGCCCCGCGACGCTGCCGCCATCGGCCGTGTACACCGCCACCAGTTGATTGAGCGTCGCGATGTCAGATTCCAGCTTGGTGGTCTTGGCAGAACCTGAATGGCCAGAAATCAGACTGACGCCCACGGATGCCACCACGCCAATCAGGGCGATGGTGATGACCAGTTCGAGCAGCGAAAACCCAGATCGGCGGAGTGACCCGCACTTCGTCTGGGTTGAAACTGAAAACGATCTGGAAAACATGATGGATATATTAAATGTTTAAATAGCTATAATTCAAGTTGTTTAATATGGAAATTATAAATTTAAGGGTTATGGGGCCAGGTAATGTTGATATCCAGGGCTTCCAAAAAATTTAGCTTTTCGGGAAAGTCATACTGATGTGGTGATAAATGTTGTTTGATTTGTTTTACGATGTTTGTTATACTTTCCATAATATGCGCTATTTTCTAGCAAATTGCCAGCTCATTCTCCTGCTCAGCTTCGCTCTGGCGTTGCTTCCTGTGCGGCAGTCGAGTGCTCAGTTTAATCAAAGCAACATGCACCTGCTCTCCCCTGAGTATGAGGCCGAGGCTTCTCGGCTGAGGAATGCTGATCAGCAGCAATATGACTTTTCCAAGGCCATGCTGAGTGATGTGCTGCGCTTTCTGGCCACGGATGCCGGGATCTCCTTTTTCTCATTGCCCGATGACAGCGCGGACGGCTCTCGCCTGATCACGTTTTCCATCAAGTCCAGCCCGTTTCAGGTGCTGGAGACTCTCTGCAAGGCCAATGGTCTGGCTATCATTCCAGACAATGGCATCTGGTACATCCGCCCGGCGGATGATCGTGAGCTCATCGGCAAATCCTACGAGATTCGCCACAATTCGCTCGAACGTGTGGACCGGGTGAATTCCGGCGGCGGACTGTCCTCGTCCAGCGCGGCCAGCAGTGGTGGAGGTACTGGAGGAGGTGGTGGTGGCGGCGGTGCTGGCGGCGGGCTGGATCTCCAAGGCACCAGCCAGACCTTTGCGGTGCGGCGCAGCGAGGTGATCAATGACATCCGCGCCTTGCTGGGATTGCCACCGGAAGAAATGGAAGCAGGTCAGAGCGCTGTCGCAGGTGCGCTCGGCCAGGACGAAAACGCCGCCCGGGCGATGAACTCCAACGAGCTCAGCTCCGTGCGCAAACCCAAGGTCATCTGGAAATCGGACTCCAACACGCTCTACATCGTCGCCACCCGCCTGCAGCACATGTGGGTTGAAGGTTATCTCGCCGCGGCGGACAAGCCGCAGTCACTCATTGCCATTGAGGTGAAGTTTATCGAAACGTCGCGTGATCCGAAGCGTGAGTTCGGCATCGACTGGACCGGCACTCTTGAAAGTGGCAATTTCCGCCAGGTGGACAAAACCGAGGTCACGACCGATGCCAGCGGCCAGCCCCAGCTCAACATCGAATACAACTCTGTTTCCACGACCGGCGGCTTCCGTACCGACCTTGCGCCGTTGCTCTCCGGAGTGAATTTGAACAATGTGGGCGGCACGCTTGGCTGGCCGGCCCTGAGCATCCTCAGCGCCCAGGATGTGAACGTGAAGCTCCGCGCCATCATGCGTGATGAGGAGACCAACACCACCTCTTACCCACGCATGGTCACGCTCAGCAATCGCGAGGTCGCCATTCGCAGCGTGGTGAACCAGCCCGTGCTCGATGCCAGCTCCACGGCCAGCGCCGGTGCTGTCGGCGCCACGACAACGACGCAGGTGGCCTACCTGCCCATCGGCACCGTGTTGAACATCCTGCCGAAGCGCATGCAGTCGGACAAGGTGCTCCTCAACATGGCCGTCACGGTCTCCAGCATCATCGGCACCGAGGTCATTTCCGGCAATCCTTACCCCATCGCATCCTCCCGCGTGTACAGCGCCCCGGTGGAGATCGACTCCGGCTACACCGTGGCGGTCGGTGGCATGGACGAGGCGCGCGAGCGGGAAGGTGAGGCAGGGGTGCCCTTCCTCAGCAAGATTCCAGGCCTCAAATGGCTCTTCAAATACAAGAGCCGCAGCAAGAACCACAAAAACCTGATGCTCTTCATCACGCCGACCATCATTGACGCCAGAAACGGCGGCCTTCCTGCCGATCCACAGTCTGTCGTGCCGCAGCGTCCGAATCTCCCTGGCAAACCGAAGGTCGATTACGCCAGCGGCATGCTCATGGGGGGCAGCTCCGCGCTTCCCAACACCGCCGCCTATCTTTCCCGCGAAGGAGAAAAGCTCGGCAACACCATCCAGGAAGGCCGCATCACCGACGAGGTCGGTCAGAAGCTCAAGGAGCTCAAAATCGCCGTCGAGCAGGTGCTGGAGCAGTGTGAGTCCATGAAACTCTCCGAGCCGGGCAGCTACGCCATGATCGACCAGCATCAGCTCATGCTGAAAAACACCCTGGAGCGTCTGGTTTACTTCCAGCGCATGATGTTCACGAAGAAGTACCTCTGATCAACGGGCGGCCACGCGTTGAAACACGCGGGGTGTTTCGACTCCGGCGTTTTTGGGCTTCGGCGCAGGCTTGGGATCGAGGTTCTGCGTCAAGTCATCCGCCGTGACGGTCGATTCGACTCCTTTTTCAGGCACTTCGACCTTGGTGACCCACAGCAGCGCGTTCAGCACAGCTTTGCGCACGTTGTCGTTGCCCCAGTTGTCGTGGAAGTGGCCGCCGGTGAAGCCGAAGCCGCGTCCGCCGTCCTTTCGCTCGATGGCCCACATCATCGTCTCCGGCTGGCCTTTTTCGGCCTGGATGTGTGGATACGGGCCTTTGGGGTAAACATACGGGCCGTCGCGCGTCGCATCACTCGGCGTCGCGGTCAGGATCGGCGCGAAACTTGCCGTCGCATCTTCCGCCACGGCGATGCCGTCTTTGAAGGCCGGGCGGAAGCGCATCTGGAAATACCACTCGTCTTTCGTCGTGAACGGCTGCACGCCGCGTGTGATCGCATGCTTGGGCAGTTGGGTGTAGTTCGCGTCCCAGATCGGATTGCAGGAGAAACTGTTCTCGTAGTGCCCGCCCAGCCATTCCTGAAACTCCTTGCCTGCTTGATCAGCCACCACCTCGACACCGTAGTGCATGCAGCCGAAGCCCACGCCCTTGGCGATCAGTTGGCCCAGCGTTTCGAGATGCCCGTCCACCACCGCCGGATGTTTGCCGCCGCCATCCGCGTAGATCACCACCGCGTCGGCATCGTCAAAGGTCTTCTCATCGCTCACCCAGCCGTTGTCATGACGATCCACGACAAGATCGGGCACGCTCTTGAGGCATCTTTCCAGGAGCATCGTGCCAGCACGGAATTCGTGCATGCCAGGCGGATGCGAAGGCTTTCCAGCGATGAAGACAAGCTTTTGCTTTCCGTCGGGCGTGACGGCTTGAAGCGTGGAAAGGGCGGCGAGAGCGAGGGCGGCGAAGAGGAGCGGCTTCATGCGCCCATCATTCGTCGCTGCCGCCTCAAATCAAGCGCCCTCAACCACCGCGAACCTCTCCCAGCACCGGAAGCATCGAGGACGAGTAGGAATGGGCAGTGGTTGGCGGTGGTTTGCGATAGTTGACCGTTGTTTACAGTGGTTGACGATGGTTTGTGATGGCTTGGCAAAACCACCGTCAACGGCGCACGGCGCCCTCAACCACCGCAAACAACCGCAAACTTCCCCAGCCCCCTACCTTCTCAGCGCCACTCAGACCAGCGGATTTCCTTTCCGCCCACGACCAGCAGCGCCGCCTCGAACGCT
>DNXB01000278.1:8555-8698 GCA_003506995.1 Verrucomicrobiales bacterium | reverse complement strand
GAAAAAGCGCCCTCGCAGCTCACGAGCCAGCGCTGGTCCGCAGGAATGGCCTCCAGCGCCTTGCGCACGGGCTCATCCACGGCGCGGAGTTCGGCGGTGTAGGCGGCGGCGTTCTTCGTGTAGGTGGCCTCGTTGGCGGGGTC
>DNXB01000278.1:0-8548 GCA_003506995.1 Verrucomicrobiales bacterium | reverse complement strand
TGTAAGGCCCCTCGCCGATGCCCATGGGCTCGACGCCTTCGGTCAGCACCACGCTCGGCACGTCCTTCACCTGCTGGAGGAATTTTTCAAACCAGCGCTCCAGACCGAGGCCGTTCCACAGCACGAGATCGGCGTCCTGCGCCTTTACGAGATCCAGCGGCGTCGGTTCATAGTCGTGAATCTCCGCTCCAGGCTTGGTGATGGACTCGACGATGGCGGCGTCACCAGCGACGTTTTGCGCGATGTCCTGGAGGATGGTGAAGGTGGTCAGAATGCGCTTCGGGCCGGTTTTGGATTTTTCAGCCGACGGGCCGCATGCGGCCAATGCGACGCATAGAATGGCGAGGGAAAGACGTGTTTTCATCGTGTGTGGTCTTGGTGATTTTTAATAACGAAAACTCATGCCGCTGAAGACGCCGATGTCCTCGGCGGCGCGGTTCAGGCCGATGCGCACCCCGGCGTCGAACATCAGATTGTCCGTGACAGAGAAAGTCAGGCCGCCGTCCAGCAGCGCCCGGAAGTCCGTCGAGGCACCCGCGACGCCGACCAGTTCCACATACATGCCCAGCCTTTCGGTGAGGCTGACGCCGATGGTGGCGGAATGCAGCCACTCCAGGTCGTAGCCGCCTGTGTTCGCATCGCTCACCAGATCTATTTCGGTCATCAACCCCAGGCTCACACGATCACTGAGCGTGACCGACAAAGGAACGATCAAGCCGCCCTCCCATTCGTTGTTGCTCAGGCGTGTGCCGGTGGGGATTTTCACATACGGCATGATGGCCAGGGCCGTGATGCCCTCGTCGTTTCCCCAGACGTTCATCTTCAAGCGCAGGGTGACATCGCTGAAACCGGACAGCTTGTCCGTGACTTCGTCGGTCGTGGACCGTCCCTGCGTGTAGGTGTCGAACATGATCTGGAGATCCACATCGTGCGACAGGCCCGCCTTGAAGTTCATCTGACCGTAGATCCACGCCTGGTTGCGGATGCTGCTTGTGCGGTCAGGACTGAGATCACGGCTGTAGTCGAAGAAGCTCATCTCAAGCTGAAAATGTCCGGCGGGCACCGTGTAGGGCGCCTCCGTCGTGTCCGGCCGGTCTGTGACCATCCCCCGCATCTGATCGCTGGGTGTGGGATTGAACAGGTTCCAGGAGCTCTTGTCCTCGGCTGTGGCGGGAAGACTGATGATGCCGAGGAAAAGGGCGCCGAGTGTTGTGGACGCGAGGCGGGGGGGGAGTCGGAGGTGCATGAGGTTGAAGTATTGCTTGGGATATTAAAGTTAGCCTGGCCTAATTTCATCGGAATGCCGTATCCGCAACTTAAAAAGTTAGCCACGGCTAACTTTTGTTTCACTTTTGAAAAAACATTTTCAGAAGCGCCGCGCTCCTGCTATGGCATCACCCTTCATGCCCGCCAAACGCAAGGAACACACCAGCCATCTCGGCTCGCCTGCCATCGAGGACTACCTCGAGCAGATTCACAATCTCATCGCCGGAAAGGGCTATGCGCGCGTGGTGGACATCGCGCAGAACCTCGGCATCTCGCAGGCCAGCGTGACGAATATGATCCAGAAGCTCGATGCCGAGGGCTTTGTCGTTTATGAGCGCTATCGCGGCGTCGTTTTGACCGAGGAAGGCCGCAAAGTGGGCGCGGAGATCGCCCGTCGTCATGAGGTGCTCACGCGTCTGCTCGCCGGGTTCGGGCTCGACCCAAAAACCGTTCACGAGGACGTGGAGGGCATGGAGCATCACATCAGCCGCCAGACCTTGGAGGTGCTGACGCTGCTGATGGAGGAGCTGGAGGGCAATTCCGAGCTGCTGCGCAAACTCAAGCGCAAGCTGGCCAGCCTGGCGCGTTAACGGTAGCCCGGCGGGGGCGGAGGAATGCCTGAGGGCGGGGCGGTGGTGCCGTAGTTTGTCGGCGGCGGCGCACCGTAGTTTGCTGGCGGCGGCGCTCCATAACTGGCGTGCGGAGGGGTTCCATAGCTCGCGGCAGGCGCGGGCGCGTTTTGGCTGAAGGTGCCGCCCTGCGGCTGGGCGCCGGGGATGGTCTTCGCTGTGACCGTCACATTGGCGAGCTGGTTGTAGGGAATCTGGATGTATTCCGCCGCCGCACGGGAGAGGTTGATGACACGGCCGGGGTAGTGCGGGAAGCGGTCGTTGACGACAACTTTCACGGAGCGCCCGTTGTGGCTGTTTTTGACCTTCAACTCGGTGCCGAAGGGCAGGGTGTTGTGGGCGGCGGTCCAGCCCTGCGGATAGTAGGGCTGGCCGGAACTGGTCATGCGGCCCGCGTACTGATCCGCGATGTAGGAAGCGTAGCCCTGCTCCTTGTAGGCCGGCGGGGCGCAACTGATCAAAAGAGCCGGCAATGCCAGACAAAACGTTCGGAGGAAGGCGGGGATGTTCATGGGCTGCTGGAAGAGGATAAGCGGCTTTGTCAGACGCACAATGCCGCGTAGCGCTCGTTCTGCGAAGCAGAATTCACCGCGTGTTTTGCAGGCACGGTGAATGCTTAAAACATGCCAGTTCTGCCAGAGCGAGGCACTGCGGCTACTTCAGCGGCGGTAATTTCGCGGAGTAATGCACGGCGCGATGGCGGTTGTCGTCGAAGGCGAAGTGGAGCCACTGCTTGTCGGCGCTGACGAAACCGTCGGGGTAGTTCATGCGGCCTTTGGGGCCATCGACAGACTCCTGCTGGAGCACGCGCTGATAGGGCCAGGTCTTCATGCCGTCGAAGCTGATCCACAGCGCCATGGGGCTGCGATGCTTGCTGTTGGGGTTGTGCAGGATGGCGACGCGATCGCCGCCGAGGTTGTAGAGCGTGGTTTTGCTGCCTGGATTGGGGATGTTCGTGACGCTGGCGAATTCGGGCCAAGTCTTGCCGCCGTCTTTGCTCTCGGCCTTGTAAAGCAGGCCGCCGAGACCATCGGCACGGATGACCATGGTGATGCGGCCGTCGGGATGCTCGAAGAGATCGTTCTCCGCCCAGCCGAAGTAGCGGCTGTTCGGCGTGAGGCGGATATTGCCGTGCTCGCTCCACGTCTTGCCGCCATCGCTGCTGATGAGCACGCCGTTGCGCGGGTTGGTGAAGTCGCGCTCCAAGGGTGGTAGTTTCTTCTGATCATCCGGGCCGATGTAATGCTGGAAGGGGATCATGATGCGACCGTCTTTGCAGACGATGTGCTTGCGGATGAAGGTGCGCTCCTTGAGGCGGCCGGGCACTTCCATGGGCTTGCTCCAGGTCTTGAAGGAGTCGTCGCTGGTGAGATACCAGGAGCGCCAGTCGTTGGCCCAGTGCTTCGAGTGCGTGGAGAAGAACAGCGTGCTGCGCTGGCCGAGAATCATGAGTTCCGTCGGTCCCTGGCCCATGGTCTTGCCCTCGCGCGGAAAACCGACGTCGAAAGGCTCCAACGGCGTCCAGGTCTTGCCCTGGTCCGTGCTGCGCGTCACTCCGGTGTAGTTCAGCGGCGAAGGCTCGGTGTCGCCACCGGCCAGGATGAAGAGAATCCACGAACCATCCGGCAGCTCACGCAGCGTGGTGTCGCAGACCATCTTGTTCGGCGTGATGCCGTCATACGGGATGCTCTTGAAGTCCTGCTTCGCGTCTTCGGCGGCTTGCTCGGTCCATTTGGGATCGGGAGTGATGTCTTTCGGCAGTTTGGGGGCGAGGGCTTTGTTCACGACCGTCTTCTTCGGTATCCAGACGGGGGCGGCGTTGGTGGCGCGAGGTTTGGTGTGGTCCATCGGAGTGGCTGGAGCCTGGGGGCGTGGAGCAAAGTCTGCTTCGGTGAATTTGGTGTGCAGAATCTCGGCATCGGTGTGGCGGTTCCAATCATAGAGGATGTGAATGTCGCCATTCGGTGCCTGGAAGCCGTCGGGATACGAGACGGAGGCGCGGTCATCAATGAGCAAGCCCTTGCCCCAGGTTTTGCCATCGTCATCCGACAAGAACGCCTTCAGGTTCGTGCGGTTCGGCAGGCGCGCATTGATTGGCCCGTTCTTCACGAGAATGAGTTTGCCGCTGGCGAGACGGCGGATGAAAAAACGCGCGCTGGGATTTTGAATCGCGCTCGGCTGCGGCTCGTTCCAGGTCATGCCTTTGTCTGTGGACGTGCTCTCGCTGATGCCGTCCTTCGTGCGGGCGAGCATCCACAGGCTGCCATCTTTGCGCTCGACGATCATGTGCTCGTCGAAGTCGGTGCGCGGGAAGGCCACGCCACTGCGACGTGTCCATGTTTTGCCCTGATCGGTGCTGGCGAAGACATTCGCCATGCGGATCACGTCGAGATCCTTGTGCGCCTCCTTGTCCACACCGGGGCCGTGCATGCGGTCGCGCGTCCACAGCGCCACCGGCAACAGCCAGTCGCCATTGCTCAGCACGGTGGGCTTGTTCAGTGTGCAGCCATCGGCGAAACGCACTGGCGCGGTCCATTTCGGTTCGGTGGCATCGGGATCGTCGCAGCGGATGTACCAGTCACCACAGCGACCGTCGAAGTAGCCGAGGCTTTGATCAAAAAAGCACCACAGGCGGCCCAGCGGATCGGTCCACAGATTGCCAACAAGGGCGCGCCGCTCATAGCGCACACCATTCAGCTCCCCATCCTGCGGATCAATGACCACACGCGGCTTCGACCACGACTTCCCATCATCATCACTCGTCGCCAGCATGAAGAAGCCGTTCGGCGAGTCGCCATTGCCGACCCAAGCGGCCCACAGCCGGCCTTTCGGCGTGCGGTCGAGGCCGATGATCATGTTGCCGGGGCGTTTTTCCGCGTCGTATTCAGGGCCGGGCGCGGTGTTGATGACCGGCGGCTCCAGCGCGAGATCGAGCAATGCCTTGTCCTGGGCGAAGGCGCTGCTGGCGGCAAGGAGGGCGGCGATGATGGAGAGTTTCATGGTATGGGGCGAGGAAACGCGACGGCGGGCATGAATCGCCAAGATGATGGGAGGTTTGGCATGTTATGGTAACACGACAAATCACCCTGAGGGTTGATCCGCGGCTCTTCAGGGCCTAGCATCAGCGCCATGACCCGCCAGCGTCAATGCTGCGGATCGGCTCTTTGAAATTTCCGCCGCCTCGCGCGGCCTTTGAACTTCCTGCGGTGTTCGTTTTCGAGCTTTGCGGCCCGGCCCGATTCATCAACTGCGGGGGCTACGCGCTGAAGTGACATGTCATGCCTTCACTGGAAGACAGAGCTTCATCACGCGGGTTCCCACCTGGTCTCATGGGATACGTGAGCCCTTTGTATTCGGACGGCACAGGCGGGTTTGAAAGCGTCCCGGCTCCGCCCGGGGCGCTTTCTCTATTTGAGGCTCAGGCCCCCGGCTTGATCGGCAGCGGCTTGGGATCCTTGTCGCTCACGCCCAAGGCCGGACGAATGATCACACCGACGGGCATGGAGGCTTTTTCCATGTTGAGAAGCTGGCTGACGGTGACGAATTGATAACCCTTGGCCAGAAGCTGGTCGAACATGGCCGGCATGGCCGTGATGGTGGGCGGATGGATGTCATGCGAGAGCATGATCGCGCCCGGATGCGCGCCATTGACGAGACGGCTGGTGACGGCGGCCACGCCGGGGCGGCGCCAGTCCTGCGGATCGACGGACCACATGATCGTGGAGTAGCCGAACTCGGAGAACATGAGGTCTTTGATGCGGGTGTTGATCGCGCCGTAAGGCGGGCGCATCAGGTGCGGGCGCACGCCGGCCACCTCATAGACGGCGTCCTCGGATTTTTTGAGCTCGTTGCGGATCTGCTCGTCGGAGCGGCTGGTGAGGCTGCAATGCGTCCAGGTGTGATTGCCGATCTCATGACCTTCCGCGATGATGCGGCGCACGATGTCGGGATAAGTCTTCACCAGATTGCCGATGAGGAAGAAGGTGCATTTGATGTTCCGCTCCTTGAGGATGTCGAGCAGCTTCGGGGTCAGGCTGGGATGCGGGCCGTCGTCAAAGGTCATCGCCACGGTCTTCTGGGTGATCTTGACGGAAGAATATGAGGTGCGCGCACCGGCTGGCGGCACGACGGGCATCGAAGAAGGATTGTTCAGCCGCTTGACCAGCGGGTTTTCGACCTCCTCGGCAGGCAGCGCTTTGCGTGCCTCCTGGGTGGCGAGTTTTGCCGGCTTCTCGGCTTTTTGAGACGTGCAGCCGGTGTCTGCGGCCAGCATGATGCCTAACCAAATGCTGAAATACATGCGTTGGGGGTTCACAAGGGGCGGAGATTAACGGGTGAAATTCACTCGCGAAAGCTGGAATTTCTGAAAATCGAAGAATCGCCAGAAGCCACCATTGCCCAGGCTGCCTGCGGTTTCAGCAAGCGCCATTGCCCTGGCTTCAGGTCTTCTGGCAGGCTCAGCGGGCCGATGCTTTCGCGATGCAGGGCCGTCACCCGGTTGTTCACGCGGTGGAACATCCGCTTCACCTGATGGTAGCGGCCTTCATGCAGCGTCAGCCGGGCATGGCGTTCGCCCAAAAGAACGAGCTCGGCGGGCAGGGTGGTGATGTCTTCGGTGTGGAAGTAAAAGCCCCGCGCAAAGTCGGCCACCGCTTCAGGAGCGATGGCCTCGGCGGTCTCGACGAGGTACACCTTCGGCACCTTGTGCTCCGCCGCCATGAGCAGCTTTGACCAGCGGCCGTCATTGGTCAGCAGCACCAGCCCGGAGGTGCTCCGGTCCAGCCTTCCGGCGATGTGCAGCGAGTGTTTGCCTGGATCGTCGATCAAATCGAGCACGGTAGGATGCTGGTCGTCCTTTGTGGCGCTCAGAATGCCCACCGGCTTGTGCAGCATCAGGTAAAGCGCCCGTTCTGGCGGCTGGATCACCGTCTCATCGAGTTCCACCCGCATGAAGCGGTCCACCGAATGATGCCCGTCCGTCACGACATCGTCATTCACCCGCACACGCTGCGCCGCGATGGCCCGATGCGCCGCCTGACGGCCCATGGAATCATGGGCGGCAATGAGACGGTCCAGTTTCATGCCGCAACCACCGCGCAGGCAGGATCAAATCTCTCCAAAGTGCTTCTCGCGCACCTCGACGATGGCATCGAGCATTTTGTCGGCCTCGGAGCGGGTTTTGTTGTCGAGGCTGGAGGCGCTGCGGTTGTAGCGGCGGAAGAGGATTTTCAACTGCGCCCGGACTTCGTCCTTGGGCATCTTTGAGGAGATGCCACAGAGCTCCTCGGCGGTTTTGGGCGGTTCGGCCTTCGTGGCGGCGGCAGGAGCGCCTTTGTTGACCTTGTCCAGCAGCGTGCCGCCTGCTTTGGGCGCGGCCTGCGGCTTGGGGGCGGCGGACTTGCCACCGCCGAGGGATTTCGAGAGGGACTTGAGGATTTTGAACATGGCGTGGTTCCTTTGAGGTCTGGCGGGTTACTCGATGCGCATGGCGCGGAGGTGCGCGCTGCGGCGTTTCAATTCCTCGTCGGAAAGCACGCCCGCGCCCTTGTAGCTCACGGCCACTTCCTTGCTGCGGCCGGACTGCTTATCGACCACCAGCGCGCGCACGCGCTGGTTTTCATCGTAACTGAAGGTCACGGCGATCTCGCAGCCTTTCGGGCGGTTCGGCGGCACTTCGAGCGTGATGCGGCCGATGACATCGACGAATTTCGCGTCCTCATCCTCGCCCTGGGTGATGTCCACCTCGATGACGCGCTCGTTGTCCTCTGAGGTCTGATAGACCTGGGAGCGGGAGCAGGGGATCGGCGTGTTCTTGGGGATGACGATGGAGTTCATGAGCTTCTCCTCCTTCGTCTTCGCGTTATAAACCATGGCCAGCGTGCCGTAGCTCGCGTTGCACACCTCCTGGATCTTCGCGGACTTCTTCGCAAACAATGCCGCGCCCAGCGCGACGCACTCATCGACGTTGCCGCAGGACTTCGGCGTCTTGCTGAACATCTTTTCCAGAATCGTCTTCACCTTCGGAATGCGCGTGGAGCCGCCCACGAGCACGACGTGGTCGATGTCGGAGGGTTTCAGCTTCGCCGAATCCAGCGCCTGCTCCACGAGGAAGACCGTGCGGGTGAGCATGTTGCGGATGATTTTTTCGAAGCCGTCGCGCGTCAGGTCGATGCGCGCGATGCCGCTGTTCTGGTCATTCGCCACGGTGTCGTTCACGCGCTGGAGCTTGGAGAGCATCTTCTTCGCGTCCTCGGTGGCCTGGAGTACACGACGGCGGTGGCGTTCGTCGTTGTAGAGCGTCGCGCCGGTCTGTTTTTTGTACTGCTCGGCGTAGGCTTCCAGCAGGAGGTCGTCAAAATTGCTGCCGCCGAGATGGCGGGCGCCTTCGGAGGTCAGGATTTTGATGGTGTCGCCCTCCACATCGAGAATGGTCGTGTCCAGCGTGCCGCCGCCGAGGTCGAACACCAGGATGCGTCCCTTCACGCCCTGCGAGTGCGCGTAATACACCGCCGCCGCCGTCGGCTCGTTCACCAGGCGCTTCACCTTCATGCCGGCCATTTCCGCGGCGGCGATGGTGCTCTTGCGGGCCAGCTCGTTGAAGTTTGCCGGCACGGTGATGACCACCTCGGTGATGTCACCGCAGATCTTCGAGC
>DNXB01000015.1 GCA_003506995.1 Verrucomicrobiales bacterium | reverse complement strand
TGTAGCTGGAGGCCGGCGAGCACAGAAACACCGCCGTACCCGCCACATCCTGCGGGGTGCCCACGCGGCGCAGCAGGATTTTCTTCTCGTAATGATCAAGCACCGAGCGGTCGCGGGACTCCATCCAGGTCGATGTCAGCGGTGTCTTGATGAGACCGGGTGCCACGCCGTTCACACGGATGCCGTGATCTGCCAGCGAGACGGCGAGAGACTTGGTCAGCATCACCAGCGCGCCTTTGCTCGCGTCATACGCGCATGAGTCTGCTTCTGCCTGAAACCCGTTCGTCGAGGAAGTGATGACGATGCTGCCACCGCGTTTTTCGGCCACCAGTCGTCTGGCAAAGGCCTGCACGGTGAAAAAGGCCGAGGCCAGGTTGAGCTGCATCGTCTTGTCCCAGCGCTCCCGTGTCATCTCCAGCAGCGGCAGATCGAAAAAGCTGCCCGCATTGCAGATCAAGGTGTCGAGGCCGGGTTCCAGGGCGAACGCGGCCTCCACGAGCTTCTGCGGCCCCTCGGTCTCCATCAAATCGGCCTTCACATAGGCGGTGAGGCCTTCCACGGCATCGGGAAGACCGTGAAACACGACCTTGGCCCCGGCCTCCTGCAGAGCCCTGCCCATCGCCAGGCCGATGCCTTGGGAGGAGCCGGTGACGAGGGCGGCGTGGCCTTCAAGAGAGAATGCTTTCATCGGGCAGTTGGAGGTATTTGAGGGTGTTGGTGCAGGCGATGCGGCGGACGACTTCGTCTCCGGCGGCCTTTAGCGCGGTGACTTCGCGCTCGTAGGTGCTGATGAGCTTCACGACCTTGCCGCTGATCTCCGCAGCATAGCTGTAGAAGGGCGAGTCGCTGCCCCACATGAACTTGTTTGGATACGCGGCGGCCAGATCGGCGATGACGCGGCCTGGATCGCTGTAGTCGGAGTCAAAGCGGCGGTTTCTGGGCGCGATGTAAGGCAGATCGTCCACCGCGCCGACGCAGTGGATGCAGTGGGCGGAATTGTCGAACCAGGCGTTTGGCAGCGCGTTCACGCGGTCGAGGCATTCCTTGTCGTAGCGGCAGGAATGGGCCGCGCAGAAGCGCACATCGGGATTGGCCTCGGCAATGTCGAGGATGTCGTGCGCCTGCGCCCAGAGGTCGTCCTTGGCGACGCTGCTGTGGATCAGGAAGGGCAGGTTCCACTCGCGGGCGAGGTCGATGAAGACCTTGCCTTCATGCGCGAGGCGTTTGATGTCGGTCTGAATGATGGTGCTCTGGATCTTGATGCCGTGGAAGCGGTATTCAGCGCGCAGTTTCACGAGTTCGGCGGCCTGCGCGTCGGTGTGGCGCAGCGGATCGACCATGACGAAGGGCAGGATGCGTTTTCCTTCCTCCGGGAAGAGTTTCTGGCATTCTTCGAGCAGGCGGCGGTTTTCAAAGGAGTAGGGCACCGTTTCCAGGCCGCCGGAATCAAACGCGATGCCGCCGGTGCGGAACTTCGTCACATCCATGGCCGCGTAGCTGACGAACGGGAAGGCGATCCAGTGCGTGATGCCGAGCGGCCCGCCCTCCTGCGTCATATCGACGAGTTGCTGTGCGTAGGGGAAGTCGCCGTGAAGATAAAACAACAGGTCGGCGCCGAGGTGGTTGTGGCAGTCAATGAGCATGGTCAATGGGCGTTCGGATGAAACTGTGTCGAGGAGGCATGCATTGAAACGCGTTTTTTCCACATTCCTCCCTTCTCTTTTGCATGAGGCTGGAAATTGGTTTGCCATCGCGGTGCTGACGAGTGTTTACTCCTGGTCACGTCGCGGCACCAAATGAAGTCCTCACCATCCACCAGCCCACGTCTGCCAAGGCGGCTCTCACTCGTGGCGGAGACGGCGGACAGCCTGCGCGAGGGCATTCAAAACGGCCATTGGCATGACCGTCTGCCCGGTGAGCGCGAGCTGTGCGAGAGTTTGCAGGTCAGCCGCCGCACGCTGCGCTCGGCGCTGGCCGAACTGGGGAGCGAAGGCTGGCTGGAAGTGGAAGGCCGGCAGGGGCGGCGCATCAAAAAACACGGCAGCGTCACCAAGAACACCGAATCAGGACGCAGGACCATCGCCATCCTCACGCCGGGCTCGTTCCTCTCTCTGCCACCGAGGATTTCCTTTGTGATGGACACACTGCGGGACAAGCTGACCGCCGCAGGCTGCGAGGTGCAGTTTCACATCAATCCCGCGTGCTACACCGCGAATCCAGGGCGCGTGCTGGCGAAATTTGTCGAGTCGCATCCGGCCACGGTCTGGATCATCCTCAGCGCCCATGAGCCGCTGCAGCGCTGGTTCAACCGTCAGAAGCTGGCGTGTCTCATTCTCGGATCATGCGCGCCGGGCATCAGCCTGCCCTCGGTGGATGTGGATTTCCACGCCACGGGTCATCACGCGGGCGGCCTGCTCTGGCGCAAGGGACATCGCCGCGTCGCCCTGGTGTTGTTCAAGGGGATCTATGGAGGCGACATCGCCTGCGAGGAAGGACTGCGTGAGGCCCTGAAAGGCATGCCGGGCGCGCAGATCCAGGTGCTGCGGCATGATGCCAGCACCGCGCATCTTTGCGCCCTGATCGACGAATGCCTGCGCCTGCCGAATCCACCCACGGCCTATCTGGTCGGTGGAGCCACGCATGTGCTCACGGTCATGATGCATCTCATGCGCCGGGGCAGGCGTGTTCCGGCGGATGTGGCGGTCATCTCGCGTGACAACGACCCCATTCTCGAAACCAGCAGCCCCAGCATCACCCGCTACGCCGTCAAGCCCGCCCAGCTCGCCGGACGCATTGCCATCGCGGTGCGGCAGCTTGTCGAAACGGGCACGGTCTCCAACAAGACGATCCGCCTGATGCCCGCGTTTGTGCCTGGAGAGTCGGTTTAAATTTGGGTGCTGGCAGTCTGCTCCTCCCACCGCGCCAGCAGCCAGAGCACATCGGACAAGCGGTTGAGAAAACGCACGACTTCTGTGTTTGGGACTTCATCCGGCGTGTCCAGCAGGTCGATCACGCCGCGCTCCGCTCGGCGGCAGGCCACGCGGGCGAGATCGGCATACGCGCCGGACATCACGCCTGCCTCACCAGGCAGCGCCCAGCCTTGAAACTTCAATGCGCCGCCGGCTTCGAGCTTGGCCACCCATTCATCGAGCCACTCCACGTTTTTCGTCGAGATGCGCTGCGGATGCGCTTCGGCGTAGCGAGTTTCCTGCCCGGGCGGCGTTGCCAGCTCTCCCATGAGATCGATCAGCCAGCGCTGCGTCTGTGCCACGATGGTTTTTGTCTCTTCCCGCAACGCGGCGATGCGCAGCGGGCCGAGCGCCGCGTTCAATTCATCCACCGCGCCGAGCGCATGGACACGAGGATGGGATTTGGCGAGACGGCAGCCGAACAGCAGGTCGGTCTGGCCTTGGTCTCCTTTGCGGGTGGCGATGGACATGAGGGAATGTGAAATGACGAATGATGAATGCAGAATGATGAGCGGAGGCGGCTGGATATGTCTGCGATTATTCGTCGGGGAAGGAGTTTTTCGCTGGTTCTTCTGGTGGGGCGGCTGGAGTCGGTGTCGTGACTGGAGCCGTGAGGGTCGCGCTTTGCTTCCTTTGCGCCCGGACCACCCAGCCGAGCAGCAAGGCCAGCAGCAGGCAGGTGGCGAGTCGTGCGGAACGTGAGGACAGCATGGTCAGCCCTGCCGGTGGCGGTGTACTTCGCGGCTGGCGCGTTCCAGCGCCTGTTTTTCGTCCTCGGTCAGGCTGTCCTTGCCGTGCAGGTTGATCTTGTCGAGCAGTGGATTGATGACCTCCTCCATCAGGGATTCGATGGGATCGACCGGCCGGCTGTTTTTGGCCGGGAGCACGGGTTCGTCTTCCAGATCAATCGCGGTGCGCGCTCGTTTACGAGCCATCTCCGGCATGCGGCGGAGGGGGGCTGGCTGCCACTGGCTGGCGTAGGTCAGGGGCCGACCACCGTAGCCGAGGCTGCGCGCGTAGAACCAGCCAGCCGCCGCGCCTCCCAGATGCGCGAAGTAGGCGATGCGCAGCCCCTCCGGCATAAAATCAAACAACGCGCACGCCACGCCCAGGATGAGTTGCATGAGGCAGAGCGCCTTGGCCAGCGTCCACAGCCGCAGATGCACAGGGATGATGAAGTAAATGAAGGCGGTGATCTGCTCCTCCGGCATCACCACGGCCAGCGCCATCAACAGCCCAAACACGGAAGCCGAGGCACCGATGAGCGGCGTGATCGTGTCGCCATGCGCGTAGCCGTTCACCACCATCTCCGCCGCCGCGCCGAGGATGCCCGCGCCGAGGTAGATCAGAGTGAAATGCAGGCTGCCGAAGAACTGCTGCACGCCGCGTCCGGCGAACCAGAGCATCAGCATGTTCAGCGCAAAGTGTCCCACGCTGCCATGCACAAACATATAGGTGAAGAGCGTCCAGACATTGCCGCGCCCCAGCTCGTGCGCGCTCACACCACCCAGCGGCATGAGCAGCTCGCCAGTCAGCGGATGCCGCAGCCAGCCGGTTTCAAACACGAACTGCATCACAAACACCGCGACATTGATCCCAAAAATGATCTGAAACGCGGTGAAACCCCGCCCCGGCCGGGCGGCGTCTGTTTCGCGCATGTAGTCACGATCATGCAGGGCCATGGGCCAATTGTGTGTGCGGCTGCTGCTGTGCGCGAGGTTTTTTTCGCCCGGACGATGACAATCGCACCGGTGTCGGTTACGCTCCCGACACTGCATGAATTCTTCCGCCGACTCCCTGCTCGCCGCCGTTTCAAAAAGCGGGGCTCATGATGCCGCCGACCTTCTTGAAAAAGCATCGGGTGAGGACGCCGCCAAGGTGCTCCAGCAGTTGAACCCCCTGGTCGCCCAGC
>DNXB01000282.1 GCA_003506995.1 Verrucomicrobiales bacterium | reverse complement strand
AAAATGGGCCACTTCACCGTCCTCGGCGACACGATTGATGAAGCGCTCAAAGACGCGCTCGCGATTCGCAAGGCGCTGGGGATTGGCTGATCAAGGCAGCGAACAAAACGCACCCGGCTGAATGCTTGCGACCACGCGCAGCACCTCTGGCATCAGCAGCCGTGTTTCAGCGAGACGATTGGTTTTGGCCCGCAACGCGATGATTGCCAGCCGCAGTCCGCCAAGGTTCTGCTGATGGTAGATGCCCTTGTCCATGGTGATCAGCACATCGTAAGTGCTGTTGGCCCGGCGCAACAACTCGCCGTTCTTCACGCCTGCCCAGCCGATCTTGGGCACCGAATCCACCGCATGCCCCGGCAGGTCGCGTCCGAGCCGCCAGTCGAGGTTCTCATCCAGCAAAATCTTCATCCGCCGCCCTCCGCCAGCATGCTTCCAGCGCCATCACGGCCTGCGCCTTCGTCACGCTTGGGAAGCCTTCGAGGAAATCATCCAGCGAGTCTCCGGCCTCCAGATGATCAAACAAGCTGCGAACCGGAACTCGTGTGCCTGCAAACACCAGTTCACCACCCAGCACATCAGGATCGCGTTCCCAGGCTTGGGTTTGTTCGTGTGTTTGTATTTGCATGGACCGACCATCGACCTGTGTGGTTGTTTTTCAAGTTCATGCTTGCAAAGATCGGAAGGTCGTATCGCCACCTCTACGGTGATCGCGAAACTTGTTCTCGATGGCATGTTTAACGAAACGCGCCAAGATGCGCTCGCGATTCGGCGAGTTTTTGGCATCGCCTGACTTTGAGGAATCTAAACTGCCAGTTTAGATTCCTCAAAACGACCTCGGACACAAAATCACAGCTTTTCGACCATTTCACCGAGCTGTTGGAACGAGATGACCTGCATGCCTTCCGCGATGGCGCGTGACGTGCTGGCCGCGCGCGCCGGTCGATGCACCAGCGTGCAGCTCACCGCGCGCTTCGGGCCGAAATGCTTCGTCCATGCCTCACTGAGGCGGCGCATCGGGATCATCATGTCCGGTTTGGCCGTGCGCGATGCCTTCGCCTCGATCAAGTGCATGGAGCCGTTCTTCCCCGGCACCACGAAATCGACCTCCAGTCCCTGCTGGTCGCGGAAGTAGTAAATCTCGCGGCGCTTGCCCGCGTTCACCTGCGCCTTGACGATTTCAGCAGCCACCAATCCTTCAAAGATGCTGCCAAGAAATGGCGAGCGCTCCAGCTCCGCTTCCGATTCAATGCCAAGCAAGTGGCAGGCAAGTCCCGGATCAGCGATGAAGATTTTCGGCGAGCGGATGACGCGCTTGCCGATGCTTTCAAAGAACGGCGGCACCACGAGGATCTGCGCCGTCATCTCCAGGATGTCGAGCCACTTGCCGATGCCCGGCACGCTCATGCTCAGCGGCGCGGAGAGATCAGTCTTGTTCAAGATCTGGCCGTGCCGTGTCGCCAGCAGCGACAGGAAGCGTCGAAACGCGCTCAGGTCTTGAATGGCCGAGACCGTACGCACATCACGCTCGATGTACGTTTGCAGATACGAGCTGAACCACAGCCGCGCGGCCTTCGGACGCGCCACCACCTCTGGATAGCCGCCGTTCAGCATGCCGACCTTGGGCGCTTCGCTGACCGCCAGTGGCAGGAGTTGCATCACCGCCGCACGACCCGCCATGGATTCAGTCACGTTGCGCATCAGGCCGGACTCCTGCGATCCCGTAAGGAACCACTGGCCCGTCTTGCGCGGGTTCGCGTCGATGCGGCTGCGCACATAGTTGAAGACCTCCGGCAGGTGCTGAATCTCATCAAGAATCACCGGCAGCTTCACGCCATCCAGAAAACCCTGCGGGTCGTTGCGGAAGCGCGAGATGATGTCCGGGTCTTCAAATAGATAGTATTCCGCCTTCGGAAACAGCTTGCGCAGCAGAAAGGTTTTCCCCGAGCGTCGCGGCCCGGTGATGACCACAGCGGGAAAGTTTTTCGCCGCCGTGAGCAGGTGTTTTTGGATGTTTCGAGTGACCGCCTTCATTTGAGGAATCTAAACTGGCAGTTTAGATTCCTCAAACCCGCATTTTTACACTTTCTCCCATCCCGACTGGTCGCCCGTGTTGAATCATCCGCGCGCCAAGCTCCACCTCTGCGGCGAACGCGAAGCCCGTCCCCGCCGTAAAATGGGCCACTTCACCGTCCTCGGCGACACGATTGACCAAGCGTTCAAAGACGCGCTCGCGATTCGGAAGGCGCTGGGGATCGGATGAGTTAAGAAGGCTGTTCCAGCACTAATAATACCAGCAAGTGAGCATTATATGTCCCTGCTGTAGTCTTAGTGCTCCATCAGCTTGGTTTGAACATATCCCAATGCTTCTTCAAATGTTTTTGCGAACAGCGAAACTGCCAATGCATCAGCAATACACTCAAATGTTTTTTCTTTTAGGATAATCATGAAATGCCTTTGGCGGATTGGAGGCGAAGACCGCCAAGACGCGTCTCTGCCGCCCCAAATGCGTTTTCTTGATGTATGCTGCTGTAGAGAAACTTCGTCAGCCCAAGTCGAGTCCATGACTTCCAAGACCGAAGATTCGGTCTCATCCATGCCGTATTTATAAAGCGGATGCTCGTTTAGACCTTCGTCATTGGGGTAACCAAATTTCGAAACAGAACACCCTTTGCATTCTACGACCGCGACGCGCAAATCTCTTAGCCGCCCAGTGACAGGATCAAGCGATTTTGAGACTGCAAAGAATAGAACATAAGTGCTCCATCCGTCTTGAATTACTAATTCAGCAGGTACTGAAGGCGACGGCTCACACCCAATGTCATAAGACTGAAAGCGGATTGGCATATATCTCGAGTCAGTGTTTGAGATTGTTCGAATGTGTCCAGGTGATTATAGGGGACAATGTGCCTTCCGGGCAATTTACACCTTCACCCAGCTCTTCGCCTTGCTGCTTTCGAGGATGGCCTCGCAGAGTTTGACCTCGTGGTGGCCGTCTTCGGCGGTGGCGAAGAGGGCGGGTGTCTTCTTGCCGCTGGCAATGTGCTCGTAGATGGCGCGGTAGTGCATCTTGTGGCCGTCGCTGAAGCCTTCGGCGTGGCCGGGCGGGTAGTCGGTGAAGTTGGCGACGTCTTCGAGGAAGCCGGGCGTGCCGCGATTCAACGTTTGATTCGGCTCATCGCGATGACCGACCTGAATCTCGTTCGGCTGCTGCAAATCCCAGCGCACACTGCCCTTGGTGCCGTAGATGCCGAAGCTGAGGCTGCATTTCCAGCCGGCGGCGACCTGCGAGATCGCCGCGTTCGCATGCACGCCGTCGGCGAAACCGTGCTTCGCCTTGCCGAACTTCAGCAGCACGCTGCCGAAGTCCTCGGTATCGACCTTGTAGTCGATCATCTTCTTCGGATCGACCTTCGCAAAGGTCTGCACCTCGCCCTTCGGACGCTTGCGGGTTTTGTGGAAGGTTTCGATGTGCGCAAAGACGCTCTGCGCCTTTGTCCCGAGCACGAAACTCACGGCGTCGATCCAGTGCGTGCCGACATCGCCCACAGCGCGCAGTTTGCCGCCTTCGCTGGAGAGAATGCGCCAGTTGTAGTCGGTCTCATACATCAGCCAGTCTTGGAAGAAATGACCCTGGACGTGCATGATCTTGCCGAGATCGCCACGCGCCACCATCGCGCGCATCTGCAGGATGGCGGGGAAGAAACGGCACATGTAGTTCACCGCGAAGACCGGCCCCTTTTTGCCGCCTTTCTTGACCGCGTCCACCACCTTCGCTGTGTCAGACGCCGTCATGCCCAAAGGCTTCTCGCAAATGACGTGCTTGCCCATTTCAAGCGCGCTCAGGCACTGCTCGACGTGGACCTTGTTCGGCGAGGTGATGTGAACCACATCGATGTTCGGCGAGGCGTACATCGCCTCGTGATCGTAGTCGCCGTAGAGCTCGGGGATGCCCCACAGCTCACCGACATGGCGTGCGCTCTTGATGGAGCCGCAGATACCGTTG
>DNXB01000648.1 GCA_003506995.1 Verrucomicrobiales bacterium | reverse complement strand
TGAGCTTGTTCAGCGTGCCGAAGATGGAGCCGAGCGCGCCGGGGACGTTGAGGTCTTTGAGCAGGGTGTCCCAAGCGTCCTGGAAAAGGCCTGGAGTGTTGGAGTGTTGGAGTGTTGGAGAAACGGAGGAAAGCGCCTTGTCCGCCTTGGCGAGCTTTTGCAAAGCCTGACGCGCGGAGTCGAGGCTGTGCATGGTGAAGTTCAGCGGGGCGCTGTAGTGGCCGGAAATGAGGACGTAGCGGACTTCGGCGGCAGAGTAGCCGCGCTTGGCCAGGTCTTCGAGCGTGTAGAGGTTGCCGATGCTTTTGCTCATTTTGCCGCCGTCCACCATGAGATGCGCGACGTGCATCCAGTGATGCGCGAACTTCCCGTGCGTGCTGCAGCAGCTCTGCGCGATCTCGTTCTCGTGATGCGGGAAGATCAAATCGACGCCGCCGCTGTGCAGATCGAAGTCCTCACCGAGGTATTCGAGAATCATCGCGCTGCATTCGAGATGCCAGCCGGGACGGCCCTCGCCCCAGGGGCTGGGCCAGAAGTTTTCGCCGTCCTCAGGCTTGCGGGCCTTCCAGAGGGCGAAGTCGGTGAGCGAGTCCTTCGTGTACTCGTCGCTGTCCGTCGCGCTGGCCGCTTCGCTGGCTCCGAGGAGCAGTTCGCGGTCTTCGAGGTGGCTGAGCTTGCCGTAATCCTTGAACGACGAGACCCGGAAATACACGCTGCCATCCGCCGCCGCGTAAGCGTGGCCTCCGGCGACGAGTTTCTCGATCATCGCGACCTGCTGCGGGATGTGGGCCACCGCGCTGGGCTCGATGTGCGGGTGCAGCAGGTTCAGGGCATCGCAATCCGTGTGAAACTTCGCCGTCCAGCCCTGGGTGAAGTCGATGAGGCTCTGCCCGGCCTTTTGGGAGTCGCGGATCGTTTTGTCGTCCACATCCGTGATGTTGCGGACATGCAGCGTCGGCGTGCCGGAGGCCTCCACCACGCGGCGCATCACGTCCTGGGCCACGAAGGTGCGGAAATTGCCGATATGGGCCGGGCCATAGACCGTGGGACCGCAGCAGTAGAAACGCAGGGTTTGGCCGTCGAGCGGCGTCACTTCGCGGTCGGTGCGGGTCAGCGTGTCGTGGAGGGTCAGGTGGGCGGGCATGCGGGCGGGGAAATTGGCAAGCAAAGGGCAAAGGGCAAAGGGCAAAGAGTGCTGTTGATCAACGTTCAGGGAGCCTTTGCTCCAAGCCCTTCGCTCTTTGCTTCAAGGCATTGCTTGCTCTTTGCCCGAACGGGCCTACTCTGAGTCCTTCTCCAAAACGGGGGCGTACTGGTTTCGACGGGTACTCTGAGTTCGGAGCTGCATGCCGAGGATGATTCGTTGGCCTCGTTAAACACCGGATCAAAAACATAAATGTGAACTCTAACGAGCTCGCTCTCGCGGCTTAAGCCCCGCGACATCGCACAGGCAATGTCTGGTAGCCTGTCCGATGACACCACCAGGCTGGGCTGATGGCCGGGCGACCGGGTCACAGTCGAGATCAAACAGGACGCTGGGTGAAGAGTAGGCCGTCTCAAGCCGCCTCCCACCGAGACCAAACATGAGACTGAGCATGGAGACGCTACGGGCAACGGGCATTCGGACAGGGGTTCAACTCCCCTCGCCTCCACTTCTTTGATTTACAAGGAAGTAGCCGCCAAAAAGGTGGCAGGTAAGACACAGGGTAAGACAATGACGCTGATAACTTTGACGGCGGGGAGGGGGTGCGGAACACGAGCTGGAGCGGTGCCTTCATATCCATTCTGAAGGGCAAAATTTTTTCGCATTGTGACGGGTTTGATGGGGGATGGAGCCAGAAGAAGAAAGAGAACTCTCCTTCTTTCTCTGTGAGTCCCTGGCTGGCGTGTTTCTTCTTTCCATGCACGCTCCCAAGGAATCGGGATGGATGGAAAGCGGGGCGGCAAAGAGCTGGCGAGGCTTCCCCCGGCCTTGGCGGAGATCATCGCTGCCCGTCTTTTCATGCCTCCGCGCCCGCGCTGGATGCCGTGCAAAGTGTTTGCCATCCGTAGAGCGGTGAGAATGTTCGTCTATGACACCGAAAGACGAGGATAGCGAGGGCCAGCGGCGGAAGCGATGGTGGGAAGATCGAGATTTCATTCCCATTGGCCCCAAGCGTGTTTCCGAAGATGGCAAAGCTACCATGCAGGAAGGCATCGCATTCCTTCCCATTCAGCCATTCCCTGAACCGGAGGCACCCAAGACAACCGTGAAAGACACCGAGCCTGGATGGATCAAAGAGCAGCGCCGCGACTCGAATGCGCTGCGTGAACCAGATTGGAATTTCAAAGCGATCATCGACGCACAATCGACTGATGAAGCCGCCGCTTGCGCATGGTATGAGTATGCCCGCGAGTGTGCTAAGATTCGGGCGGTGGCTTCCACTTATACGGTTCATTATCGGCTGGCGAGTGGCATGGGAAGGATGAGCCGTTATCGCGAAGGGAAAGACAGATGGGCCAAGGAACGGTTGGCGAATCAAGCCAAGCGTGAAGACATTGCACGACGATTGTTTGAGACTCTGAACCGTCGCATAGATGGCCTGAAGCGGGACGGAAAGCACAAGTTCGCCGAGGAATTTGGGCGCAAATGGCATTGGAAAATCAATGACATCGAATGCCATGAATCAACGCCCTCCTTCGACTGGATAACGCGCAAATCGTGGATGAGGATTGATTGGCTCAAGAGCCGAATGGAGAAACGCTGTGAGAAACTGCGCGAAGCGCGGGCCATAGATAAAGCGAAATCATACGAGGCGCGATGGAAGCCCAAACTGGAGAGCATGCAGCAGGACGCCCGTGCATGGGATGAGGCGCTGAGTTGGATGAGTAAGATCGAGGGCAAATGCTCCATTGGTGCGCCTTGTCTGCACTCTCTAGCGCCATGGCTGAATGAAGATTCTCCCTGGCGGGAGATAAGCGACTCAAAAGACCCAAGTCTTGATGTGCGCAGTATAGCTATTAGAGCCTATCCGGTGAATAGCCA
>DNXB01000536.1 GCA_003506995.1 Verrucomicrobiales bacterium | reverse complement strand
GATCCCGCCTGGAACCAGGGCATGATCAGCGTCGAGGGCAAGATGAAGCTCGGCATGATCTGAATCAGCCCTGAACCGCCTCCTGAAGGCGGTTCTGCCACACCTCTCTCATCGCGAAAAAGGGCATGACTCGCGTCATGCCCTTTTTGAAATCAACGGCTCAATTTCAGCGCCTCATTTCTTGCCAGCAGCCTCCAGACGGAGCTGTTCGAGGCGGGAGAGCACTTTTGGCGCGGGAGGAGCGGCGGGNNCGGCTTCTTCCTTCGGCTTGTTCGCAGCGACCACCGGAGTCGCCGGAGGAGTGACCACCTTGCGCGGCGCGTCGATGCGCAGGATGGAACCCAGCGCGATGCGGTGGATCGTGGTGGTGTTCGTGCCTTTGACAGGAACGTCCACGCGCACAAACAGGTTGGCCTGCTTGCCGATGGGTGATTTCGCGTCGGTCTTCACCTTGAAGGTCACTTCCTTCGTGTCCTTGGTGATCTTGGCCGTCTCGATCGGGATGGTGTCCGGCACGCCGAGCACCTGGGCATTGGCCTCGCCTTCAAACGGCAGCAGATGCTCCAGCTTGGCCACCATGACCGCCTCCTTGCCCTGCTCGACCGCGACGAGCGGGATGGCCGGGGCGGTGAGGTAAGCAGGCGCGGTCACGACCTGCTGGAAAGGCGAGGCGTTGTAAATGCGGCCACCACCAGCGTCCGACTCTCCCATGACGGTGAAATTCCAGGTGCCCGCAGGCGCGGCGGCGTTCGCATCGAGCTGGAAGACGCACTCGTTCTGGCCTTCGGCGATGGTCTGCTCACCGAGGGAGCTGATGCCGTTGGGCTTCCAGATCATGAACACGCGAATCGGCTTGGTGAAGCCTTCCTTGCGCTTGGCAACGACCTTGATCTCCAGGATGCCGTTGTTCACCAGCGGCACGGCGGGTTTGACGATCTCCAGCGAGTAAGGCGCTTCTTCCACGACGCCGACCGGCAGGCGGTCTTCGACGTCTGTGTAATAGATCACGTTGCCATTGCGAACGACGTCGAATTCCTGGCGCAGCTTGCCGACGACCTTGTTGGCGGGATCGACCGGATTGAGCTTCACCGGCACGACCTGATGTCCCAGCGGCGCGTCTGCGGCGGCTTCGAACAGCAGCGGCACGCTGCCGAGATCCTTCGGCGCCAGCTCGGTGAGCAGTTTGACTCCCTGTGGCAGGTTCGGCGCCTCAAACTTGTAGTCTCCGCTCACATTGACACGGGAAACATTCACCAGCGTGGCGTAACGGCCGCCCTTCGGCACGGCGATGAACTGGCGGTAATGCGTGTCGTTCACCGTGAACTGCGGCGAGGCGAAGAACACCTCCGGCTCGGCGGCGATGAGTTCGAGGCGATAGACATAGTTCGGCCCGCCGCGCTCCAGATGGTCGGCCACACGCACGAAGTAATTGCCATCGGCCGGGATGCCGACCTTGAACTTGCTGTCCAGCCGGCGGCGGCCACCGCCGTCATCGTTACTGCTGAGGCTGCCGCCTTTTTCGTTGTAGATGCCCACCACGCTGTCGAGCGGCGAACCGAGGCTCTGCGCGAAGGCCTGCACTTCCAGGGTCATGCCCTTCTTCAGCGGCAGCTTGAAGTAATCCACATCACCCGGCTTCTCAATGATGCCATTGAGGGCGATTGGGCTGCCTGTTGCTGCTTCAGTCGCCTTCGCCTGGTCTTCGTTGGGCTCGACTTCGAGCACGTTGTCGAAGTTCACGAGGCGGAAGGGGTTGCCGGAAGGCGCAGGCTCCTGGGTCTTCGAGTAGATCATGTAGCCGTGATTGATTTCAGCCGGAAGCTGGGCTTCTTCCTCAAAGGAGCCGTCACGATCAATGAAGCGCGCCTTCATCGTCGTGCCGACCTTGCCGCCCGCCGGATACACCACATCGGGACGACGAAAACTGCCCACATGCAGCCGGTAATGCGAATTGCCATCACCGCGGTAGGATGACTCACGGATCATCACCGTGTAATCCCCGTCTTCCTCCGCCACATAGGAGCAGTAGCCGTCCTGGCGGTGCAGGATGGTGTCGTCCGAGATCACCTTCTCGAAGCGGTTCTTGTCGATGATCGCCAGGAAGGGGTCAAACACCGTGTAACCGAGGCGCAGGCCATCCACCTCCACCGAGATGCGCTGGCCCTTCTTCGCCGAGATGCGGTAGTAATCGACATCCTCGGTCAGCACCACGCCTTCCACGGTTTGGTTCGTCTGGATCACCTGCGGCGTTTCAAAATCGCTGTTCGGCTCCTTCTCCTCCACATTGGGGAAAATGCCCACGAAGAACTGGCGCGGGTGCGAGATGCCGGTCTTCGTGCGGATGCGCATCAGGTGATTTCCCGGCTGCACGTCCGGCGCGATGGCGATG
Source organism: Verrucomicrobiales bacterium (assembly GCA_003506995.1). Taxonomy (GTDB): domain Bacteria; phylum Verrucomicrobiota; class Verrucomicrobiia; order Verrucomicrobiales; family Verrucomicrobiaceae; genus Prosthecobacter. Next base: position 2,913 of record DNXB01000536.1, on the reverse strand, counting down.
GTCAGCTCAACCTTGCCATTTTCCGCCTTCTCCACGCTCTTCTGCGTGAAGCCGGGGGAGAAGAAGATCAGGCTCTCAAAATCCGCCAGTTGGGTGCCCGTGAGGGTCAGCTTCACCTCCGTGCCACGCTGGCCGCCGTTCGGCTTCGTGCTGGTAAAGGTGGGGTAGGCGGCAAACAGGCTCGTGCCAAAGGCAAGCGCGGCCGCGGTGAGAAGATAAGAGCGCAGGATGTGCATGGGGGATGAGGGGTCTCGCAACATACGCCACAGACCGGCCGGAAATTACGCCCAACCCCAAAGACTTTCCAGCCCCGCTACCAAGACGATGATCCCACCAGCACCCAGGGTGCGAGGTGATTCATCCCGCTCCAAGGCCGAAACTTCCGCCGCTGGCCCTCCTCTGGATCGAAAACGCGGGCCTTCACGTCGTCTTCAGGCGCAAAAAAGGACAAGCGGCCAGCGACACACGGCAGCCAGAACTGAGCACCGTCCTCGTGAACGACGCTTGGAACCGCACAACCTCACCGAAGCCACGCGAAGCAAAACCACCTCCGAACACCGCGCCGACATCGAGAACGACTACAAGGCCATCGCGACGAAGGCGAAGCGGTGAGGTGGAGCGCACATGTCTCACAACTATGTATCAAACGTGCAAGCCGTGTTACTTTTTGAGAGCATCCTCGAATGCCTTGGCAAACTTCGTGTTCTTCAATGCAGCGTCATCATCGCCGCCCGCAGCCTTTACATAGCTGATCATCGTTTTGTCGAATACTTTAACCACATTTTCAAAATGCTTGGCTGCCACTGCTTCCACTGACTCTTCGAGTTCTTTGGCCTTGGCCACTGATGAGGCTGCCATCAATACGCCTTTAAGGGCAGCAAGAAAGTTGGCACTTTCTTTGAGATAAATGCCACGGGCGATGAAGTAAGCAGCTTTTTTTAATGCTCCACGACGTTTCTTGTCCGTCTTCGTATCTGCTATGAGCTTTCTGACTGTAGATTCAAGCGTCGAGGCCAAAAGCATCTGCATCGCCCTTTCACGCGGGCTATCGGCCGTGAAAAGCGTCTCCTCAGGTTGATCATCACTCCAACTGAAAATGCGGTAGTATTCCTCACCACGTCGGAAAATCTCGCGCCTACTGGCGGCATTGCGCAAGCGGGATGTGAATGCCTCCCAATACACGGCCATGAATGCCATTGCCGCTGTTTCCTTGGTCAACTCAAACCAATGTTTGCTGGTTCCATGCCCTCCTTGTTTTCGCTGATACCAGACGCCGATCTCACGAAATGCTTCCTCCAAAGCGATCTGTGGCGGATCGGCAGAAACGAGATCCTCCGCACGAATAGCATTCTGCGAGTTTGTGGCGATAATGAGGGCCTCAAGGAAGTCATGATTCGCCTCGTCGATGTGATAGATCCGAACGAGCACATTTGAGTTCCCCTGAAACTTATCCTTCATTTCTTTGTCATATTTAGCGTGATATAGCGCGTTCACCGTCTGGCAGCCGTTGATGATCTGCATGTTGTCCAACATGATGCTTAGCTTTTTGCCACGCGGCGGCGGATTCACCACCACGTTGTCTGCCGTGATGCTCACGCCGTTGTTCATAAAGCCGAACCAATTGCTTTGAGGGCCAGTAATGGTCTCTATGATGCGCTTGTTGACCTCTTTTTTCACCCCCAGGAACAGTCGCACATTTTTTTCAAAAAGCTCGTTGTTACTGTAGCGATCCACGAGCCGAATTAGTTGGTTCACATTCACAAATCCTTGGACTACCTGGATCGGCATTCCAGCCGGATTTTTACCGATGGCCCAGTGAAGGAACGTGTGTTCTCCTGGGCATTCCATTTCGATCACCTCCCGCTGAAGCGGCACGCGACCATGAATCGCAAGGTTGTAAAGGTCCAGACCGCCGTAGGTTTCAAAAGTGAATCCGTAAGCCTGCTTGTCGCCGATGAAAGTGTTCCTGATCTTCTCGATCTTGTCGGAGTCGGTAGATGACACATTCTGGCCATTGACTACATAGTAGCAGTGAATTCGGCGGGCCGCCTTGGGATTGTCCTTGCATGCCTTGTCAAATGCCTCTCGCACCTCTTTGTACGCAGCAAGCACATCGTCGTCATCAAGTAAGTCCCCTTTCAGGAACGCCTTGTTCATTCGCTCCACAAAGGCATAAAGCTCCTTGGTTGAAATGCCTTTGTCGTAGTTTTGTGTGAACTTGAACTGAAACAGCTTGAGCTGGACCTCGTCTCCCGTGTCCAGGATCAGGTAGTGGTCGAGCAGCTCCTCTTGCTTGCCCGTGAGATGAGTGTCAACCGCTGTCAGGAGTTCAAAAACCTCATCGTCGTAGAGGAAAAACAGCTTCTGTGCCACGAAATACGGAAATATGGACTTAGCATCCTTTGAATCCAGTTTCCACGAAGGATTCCGGATGGCTAGTCGTGCCATCATCTGTTCAAGCTCCAGTTGCTGCTCGGCATCGAGCTGTAGCGGAGGGTGTTTGAAAGCTGTTTTTTTGGTGCTCATGAACTGGAATATGATTGAGAAAAATCTGCAAGTCACGCCTTGCCTTCAATGTTGCTTGATGAAATCGAGGTTGGCAGCATGAATTTTTTAATTCGGCAGTGAAACCACCATGAGCAGACTGTCATCGAGAGAACGTGGCTCAAACTCACCAGCGGTCAGCATGGCTTCCACTTTTGCCACACGCTCCGCCAGCAGCGGAGCCAGTTCCGTGTAACTCAGGATGCCTTGCGTGGTTTCAACAAAGCGGGTGGCTCGATCTGGGCGAGTATTGCGCGAATCTTCTCCACCGGCACTGGTTCGCCCTCGAAGGCCATGCTCCGCGCCACATTCAGCGGGATCGCCTCCCACCGGCTGCGCAGCTTCTCCTCCGGCGACAGGCTGCGCCAG
>DNXB01000413.1 GCA_003506995.1 Verrucomicrobiales bacterium | reverse complement strand
GAGTTCATCGACAGGAAGTGTGATGCTTTCCATGGTGTGAGTGTCCTTTCGTGAAATGAGCAGAGCCGGACGATCCTGCGATCATCCGGCTCTGCTGAGGTTGAGTGGTGGGTGAGGTGGTGGCGGGGCGCGGTCGCTTCAGTAGTTGCTGTAGGGGTCGCGGGGCTGCTGTTGCTGCTGGCGCATGCGCATCACAAGGATCGAGCGGCCGATGGAGACCATCCCGCAGATGAGGCCGATGACCAGCAGCACCGAGAGCGGCACCAGCACGAGGTTGGAGGTCGTCCGGGTGATCAAGTCGATCCACACGTTGAACTGCTGCAAGGCCAGCGTGACCAGCGGAGCCACCAGCAGGGATGGCACCGCCAGCCCGAGGGCCAGCCGCAGGTTGAACTTGAGCCATTCCCGGAGCGTTCCCTGCGGTGAGAGCCAGTATTCAAACTGGCGGCAGGTGAAGCTGATCGTTTCGGCGGAGCGTTCGATGGCGCTCAGGTGTGGCAGCTCGTGATCGACCTCCGGCTCCGGCAGCGGTTCAGGCTGCCATCGACGGATGACGATCTGGCGCATCTGTTTCGCCCAGGTGGTGGTGGGTGGGATGGTTCGTCCCAGTCTTCGTGTGGCATCATAGTGTTGACGTGTTTTGGCCCCGAGGGCCGTTCCGATGACAAACAACAACACGCAGCCCAGCGCGAAGGTGCCGGTGGCAACTTCCCAGCGGGTGGTGGTGGCGTGTTGTGCCGATATTTGCGCTTCAAGAGAGGTGATCTTGGCGCGGTATTCCGGACCGAGATCCGGGGGTGGCGGTGGGTCCTTAAAGAACCAGCCTGCGTGGGCCGCCGGTGAGAGCAGCAAGCAGGCGAGGAGGATGAGATGTTTCATGCAGTGAAGGGGGATGTGCCGCAGGGCCGTGTGCTTGAGACACGGCCCTGCGGCGGGTTGTTGGTTGTCAGTGCCATTGGCGGCATTCGTTGAAGAACTCGCAGCTTGAGCACTGCATCCCGGGGGACGGGATGAAGTCGCGGCGCTGCAAGCCTTCGAGGTAGGCTTCCATCTGCCGGAACAGCCGCGTTTGCCGCGGTGCTGTCATGGGCGGCAGCGGGGTGATGACCACCTTGGGGTTCTTGAGCTTGACCAGATGATGGAGTTGTACGCCAGCCTCATTGCGGCCCGTGTTGTGACGGTAGAGCACGGCGTAGCTGCTGGTCTGGATCTCGTGGAGATGGGCGACTTTTTCCACATGAGGCGTGGAGGAGGCGGTCTTGTAGTCAATGATGCAGCCCTGCTGCACCAGATCGAGGATGCCGATGAGTTTGGGCAGTCCATGCTCACGCAGGTCGGCCTCGATGGACACTTCCACAGCATCGGGTTTGATCTCGGCTGGAACGTGGTGCTCCCGCAGGTAGGTGTCGCACAACCGCCAGCCGGTGGTCTTGTCGGCGTCTTCTTCACCGGGCTCCCATGAGACGGGACCTTCGGTGGTGTCCGCCCACGCGCCGAGGTAAGTCTCGTGGACCTCCTTCAGTGTGAGCGGCTGCTGCAGCCAGCGTGCCTTGTTCCAGGTCTTCAAGACGGCATGCACCGCGCTGCCGAGATGCAGCGAGGCGGTCTTGGGCTTTTTCAACTTGAGCACATAACGATAATAAAACTTCAGCCGGCATTGCAGGAACAGCGACAGCCGTGAGGCTGAAACGGTTTCCTGCAATGCACGGATGATGTCCTGCTCGCTGCGCTCCGGGGGTGGGGGAGATTCAGCGAGCGTGTTCATGCGGCTTGGTGGTTGGTGGGTTCGGACGACTGCCAGCGCGTCTGGCGTGTGGCGGGTTTGCCGGCCTTGACAGCAGGTCGTCGATGAGCTGGGAAGCCTGCATCTTGTTGAGCTGCTTCACGCCTGTGCCGAAGAGTTGTTCAGCAAGATCATCGACCTCCTGCTTCTCGATCTTGTTGTCGCTGATGATGCGCAGGATGAAACCGCGCTGGCCGTCCGTGCAGTTCCAGGCATCGCCCGTGCCAGCACGAGGTTGCGGGTGGCCGTTGGAACCATTGCTGGAGCGACCGCTGCCATGGAGTTGATAGGTGCGGCCATGGCCGTTGGGCTGTGGTTGAGCACGGCCATTGCCATGACCGTTGCCATTGGCACCAGGGATGAACCCGGCATGCTGGATTTCCTGATCGACGGACTGCTGCAGAAGCGCGTAAAGCTTCTGCACTTCCGATTCGACCTGGGTGATGTCCGTGAGCTCGACTTCAACGGAGGCGCTGAAGCTGTGGCTGCTGTACTGCGGCAGCCCGAGTTTTTTACTGTAGTTGGCGCTGAGTTTGATGGCCATGATGATGGGTCTCCTTGTGGATGGGTGTGGTTAGGGTGGTGGTTGAAAGAGCCGCCGCATGGCCCGGCAACAAAACACCCGGCCCCTCGTGCGAGAGACCGGGTGGATGAGGCAGCCGAATGACGGCGACGTGGTGTGGCTAGCGAATGATGCCAGCCTCCTGGATGCGGCCCTGAGCCGGTACGCTCATCTGTGAGGTCGCGATGTTCCAGCTATCCGTGTCACGCAGACAGGAAGTGAGGAGTTCGTTGACCAGCCGTGTCATGGGACGGCGGAGCCGCCGACGTTCATGATACAGCGCTCAGATGACGGCCCGGTCGATGCAGGGCGAATAATGCGTTCGCCGTGGCATGATGTGTGGGATGAGACAGCCGGGTAAACCGACGGTTTCTCAAATCTTTATAACGCGAATGAGGGGCGAATTGCAGATACTTGCCCAGCCACATAGTGATGACACATTGCGGAGCGACTCCATGGGAACCTGCCGTGCTGAGTAACGAAAGAGCATCGTTCAAAGCTGGAACCAAAGCAGACGGTCACTTTTTACACGGTGTGACCCGAATCGCTTGTTCCTAGTGTAGTCCGTCCAACAGATTGCTTGTTATAAGTGGCGTGTGGGGTATGATGGAGAATGAGAGTTGCCCCGCCGATTACATTGACAAGCAAGGAGCGCCGGAAGCTGGAGTCCTTGAGAGCCTCGCGCAAGACTGCGCTACGCCTGGTCGAACGTTCGGCCATCGTGGTGCTGGCCGCTGACGGGGTTAATAACAAGGACATCGCCCAACGCCTCGGCCTGGACCTCGGCAAGGTGGGGCGCTGGTGCAGCCGATACAGCAAGTT
>DNXB01000005.1 GCA_003506995.1 Verrucomicrobiales bacterium | reverse complement strand
TTTTTTGTGGGGTGCTTGGCATGGAAAGGAAGAAGAGCTACTTCACTTTTTGCAGTTCTTCGACCTTGCTCAGGTGTGTCCTCAACGTGGGCAGGGTGTTGCTTGCCCATGACTTCACCTCACTGTCGGCAGCGCCTTTTTCGGCATCCTCGAAAGCGGCGATGGACGCCTTGTGTGATTTTTCCATCTCCGCAAGGAAGGCATTGTCGAAGTCCTTGCCGCTTTCTTTTTCCAGGCCTTGGAACGTTTCAGCCGCATTTGGCGCGATGACCGCGGAGAGCTCGACCCCCTTCGTTTGAGCCAGCTCGGCGAGTTCCTCATTCATCTTGGTATGGTCGGTGACCAGCATCGTCGCCAGTTCCTTCACATCGGCGCGCTCGGCCTTCTGCGTCCCCAGCGTTGCCAGTTTCACTTCCGCCTTTCCTGCCTCGCCGGTTTTCTTGATGAATTTTTCATCGGCCGGGTTGAGGCTGGATTTCTTTTCGTCTGCGTTGGCGATTGTCGCCAGGCTTCCCGCTGCGAAGGCGAGAAGGATGGCGAAGGTCATCGGGTTTGTTTTCATGTTTTTTTTGGGTGTGGTTGATGCGGAGACGGGTTTGGTTTCTCACGCGTGCTGAGAATCGGTCCCGGCGTCTAACGCGGATGTGCAATCTGACTGCTCATCGCAGCCGTGAGGCTGCCCGATGCGGCAATCAGGGGCCGGGTGCATGCGCTCCGCCGCAGAAAATGAGTCCTGGCCAACAGGTTGTGTCGGCCAGGACCAAAGGCACTTCGGTTGCTCAGTCCATTTCAGGTCGAGCTGCTTTTCATGCCTCAATGAGAGAATCGCGGCAGGTGTGAAAACGGATGGCTGGTATCCGCAGGAATCGTCCGTTTCCCGAAAAGAAAGAGTCCTGTCCGGCCGGTTGCCGGACAGGACTGAGAACAAGCCGAGTGGGGGGATGGACGGAGAGAATGGCGGTCTTCCCTTCGCCGCTTGTTCACAGCGAGATCGGTCAAGGCTGTGAAACTGGATGCCCTGATCTTGCGAAAACGTCTGCGGGGAGCCGCGCGCCTTGCCGCTACAGGCGCGTCTCGCAGCCGACCCATTCGACGGCGGCACGGATCATTTCGGCGGCGCTCTGGACCTTGAGCTTCTCCTTGATGTGAGCGCGATGGGTTTCCACCGTCTTGACACTGAGGAAAAGAGCCCGGGCAATCTCGCGTGTGCTGCGGCCTTCCCCGAGGGCGCGGAAGATTTCGAGCTCGCGGTCGCTGAGCTGCTCCACGGCGGAGGTGCTGCCATTGGGCACGCGTCCATTGATGAAAGTGTCGAGAAGCCGGCCGCCGATGCTCTCGCTGAGATAGAGGGCGCCGCTGAGGACACGGCGGATGGCCTCGACGACTTGTTCGGATGAAGCCGCCTTCATGATGTACCCCCGGGCGCCAGCGCGCAGCGCCCGCTCGGCATAGAGGTTCTCGTCATGCGAGGAAAGCATGAGGGCCGGCAGCGCCGGGTATTGGGCGCGGATGGATTTGATCAACTCGATGCCGTTGGTGCCCTCGATGGAGATGTCCACGATGAGCATGTCCGGCTGGAGTTCCTCCACAGAAGACAGGGCTTGGGCGGCGGAGCAGACGCCGCCGCAGACATGCAGATCCGGCTGATGGTTGATGAGCTGGGTGATGCCCTCGCGGAAGATCGGATGGTCGTCCACGATCAGCACCCGCCGTTTCATGCCGGCGGCAGGGGTTTCCTTCTTTTCAGGTGCTCCGGTAGAGACTTTCGCCATGAGAGTCGGGGGTGGTTTTACGCGAGCGTAGAAAACAGCGTCAAATCGGAGCGGGCAAGCTGCATTTTACCATCGTTCCGCCTCCGTCGCGGCCCTCAATCGTGAGCGTGGCGCCGATGGAGCTGGAGCGATGGCGCATCAGTTTCACACCGAGCTCGGCGGCCGGGTCATGGCTTTCAGGGAGGCTGGCGCCGTCATCGGAAACGGAAAGAACGATGTGCTGCTCCCGGAGGCCGAGGTGGATGATGACGCGCCGCGCGCCCCGGTGCCTGGAGGCGTGGGACACGGCATCCTGGACGATGCGGTACAGGTGCATGGCGACCTTGTTGTCATGTATGGGAACAGGCGCGCTGCACAGGAAGCGGCACTTGAGCCTGCCGGGCACGGCATGCCTGACGGCGAGATCGCGCAAGGCGGCGGCGAGGCCGTTCGCATCCACATCCACGGGATGGAGGCTCCTGGCCACGTTGCGCGCCTGGTCTGACGCATGGTGGATGAGTTTGGCGATCTCTTTGAGCCTGGCCGCCACCTCCAAGTCGGATTTTTGCTCGCAAACATCCCCCAGGGTCGCGGCCATCAGGGCCACGCCGGAGAGATGCTGGCAGACGCCATCGTGCAAGTCCTGGCCCAGGGTGTGGTGTTCCTGCTCACTAATCTCCAGCATCTCGTTCTCCAGGCGCTGCCGCCTCTCGAACTCATGCACCAGCTCCCGGCTGGCTGCCACGAGCTGGCTGGTGCGTTGGGCGACGCGTTCTTCCAGGCGTTCATTGGCTGCTGCCAGTTCGGACTGCACGCGCATGAGATCATCGATGTTTGCGCATGAGCCGAACCATTTTTCGATGGTGCCTTGCTTGTCTGTCACGGGTTGGGCCATGTTCTGGAACCAATGATAGGATCCATCGGCGGAGCGGATGCGAAAATCGCACCGGTAGGTGGTCCCGGCCTCGACCGCCTCCTGCCAGCTTGCCACCACCGCCTGGCGGTCGGCGG
>DNXB01000032.1 GCA_003506995.1 Verrucomicrobiales bacterium | reverse complement strand
CACCGGCTTCTTGAGGTTCTGCATGACCCACATGTTGCTCATGCCCATGCGGCCCTTCTCCTCCATCATGAACTCCGCGCCTGCCAGAGCCCCCACGCTGCCGTGGCCGGTGCAATCGACGAACAGCTTGCCCACAAAGCGTGTTTCCTTGCCGCTTTTCGTGTCGAGGCCGATGACGCTCCGGATGTTCTTTTGGTCCGTGTTCAGCTCGACGCCATAGACGTGCGTGTTGAGAAACAGCTCGATGGTCTTCTCCGCCTTCACCGTGTCTTCCTTGAGCTTGTCGTTGAATTCATCCGGCGAAGCAGCCGGACTGTTGCTTGCCCGATCCGCGAATTCCTCGACGATTTCACCGAGATGCGGATACAAACCGCGACGCGTGCCGCCCATCGCCCACACCTGGATTTCGCTCGAACCATTGCCGCCCAGCACCGGGCGATTCTGAATGAACGCCACCTTCAAACCCTGACGCGCACCCGAAATGGCCGCGCCCATGCCCGAGTAACCACCGCCGACCACGACGAGATCATACTCGCTCGTCTCAGGCGCTTTCTCTGGCAGGCCGAGCAGCTCACGGCGCATATCCGTCGTCGGCGTGAAGCCCGCGTCATCGCTCAACACGATGGCGTCCACGCGACCGTCGAAACCCGTGAGGTCATGCAGAGCTATCTTAGTTTTTCCGGAAACTTTCACCGGCCCCGCCTTCTCCCACTGCCAATCCTTGCCCGTGGCACCAAATTCATGCTTCAGCTTCTCGCCATTGACGCTGATCTCGAAGCGCCCCGGCGCTCCCGGCGCATCCCACGGCCCCACCCAGTTCTTCGTGCGTGCCCAGATCGTGTACTCGCCCGCTGGCAGCTCAACTTCCGTGCTCGCATCCTTGACCACCTTTCCCATGCCATGGGCCATCAGATAAGGCGATCCCATCACATCAATAAACTGCGTGTCGAGCACCCAGCCGCCGTGGTTGGCAAAGGATTCGGCTTCGATCCACTTCGGTTGCGCATGCGCGGCGGATAAAGCGATGAGAGAGACAAGGAGGGCAGTTTTCATGACAAGGGGCGGGTTGGTGGAAGGGGCAGCCATAAACGAACACAGGCTGTTGGCGCAATCAATTCGCTTCTGTTACGGTAACAGCCGTGCCCCGTCCTACTTTAAACGACATCGCCCGCGCATTGGGCGTTTCAAAAATGACCGTTTCCCGTGCTCTGCGTGGCGAGAAGCATGTGGGGGTGGAGTTGCGAGAAAAAATCGTGCGGACGGCGGAGAAACTCGGCTACCGGCCCGATCCGGACATTGCGAAGCTCATGACTCACATGCGGCGCACGCGGCGGGCGGCAGCGCCACGCACACTGGCCTTCATCTGGGCGGAACGGGACGCGGAGGAGATCGCGCGGTCGGCGTGGTCGCAGCAACTCGTCCTCGGTGCGCACCGGCAGGCACAGAAGCTCGGCTTCCAACTCGAAGAGTTCCATCTCGCGGCACGCGGCATGACAGGACGGCGGCTTTCGAGCATCCTTGAGGCGCGGGGCATTCCCGGATTCATACTCTCGCCGCTGATCTCGCGCAGTCGCGGGCATGTCTCGATGGCGTGGGAGAAGTTCAGCAGCGTGGTGATCGGACTGGGTTATGCGCGACCGCAACTGCACCGCGTGCATCATCATCACTTCCTGGGCATGATGACGGCGCTGCGCATGCTGAAGAAGCAGGGGCGCAGGCGCATCGGCTTCTACTGCGGCAGCACGATCAACGAGCGGATGTTCCGCGCGTGGTCGGCGAGCTTTCTGGCGCATCATCCGCTGGCGAAGCCCGACGGGCTGCTGGCGCTGCGCAAATCGCCTTCGCGAGCGGATTTTCTCACATGGATTCGTTCCGCGAAACCGGATGTCGTGATCGACGGCGGGCATGTGGTCAAAGACTGGCTCGAAGCGCTGCCGAAGGCGAAAAAGCCGCTGCATGTGACGCTGGCGTGGCGATCTGATCATCCTGAAGTGGCCGGAATCGATCAGCAGGCCGATGTTCTCGGCGCGGCGGCGGTGGATCTGCTCGTGACGCAGTATCAGCAAAACGAGCGCGGCATTCCCGCAGCGCCGAAGATCGTGATGACGGAGGGAGTGTGGCGGGACTTCAAACACCTCTGAAAAAATAAAAAAATCGGAGGTGTTAGCTGGAAGCGAATTCCCATCATTGATTTTTCTGTATTCACATAACACAGTCGTCATATGAGCATGATGACCATGGGAGTCGGCAGATCAGGGGCCGCCACCAAGACAACGGAAGACTCTCCAATGGATGAATTGCTCTTCCAACAAGAGGGCAAGGCCCCTCTCTTTGTGACCGACATCAATGATGAGGTGAAACGTTTTTTTGCCCGCCATCCAGAAAGACTGCATGACCTTGCCCCTCGGAAGTTTGAAATTCTCATCGCCGACATCCTCAAAGATTTAGGGTTTGAAACGCAGCTTACGCAGGCGACGCGAGACGGAGGGCGTGATATTTATGCTTTCATCCGCAATGCTGCGACCAGTTTTCTCATGTTCGTCGAATGCAAAAATGGAAGGATAACGTCGGCATTGAAATCGTGCAGAGGTTGCATGGAACTTGTATTATCAATAATGCGGACAAAGGGATGATCGTAACGACATCTTTTTTCACTGAACCCGCTAAAGACGAACACAAGAAGATCGCCACCAAAATGGAGCTCGTGGACTTTACGAAGTTTAAGGATTGGTTGTCGCGCTACAAATGAACCGAAGCCCGAACCGGGAGGTTCATGCGGGTTAGTCGCTCAGTGCATGCAGCGTGTTGGGGTAACGAGCCATAATGCTTAGACCAACGCGTAGCGATTCGCCCAGTGGTGTTTTGCCTGACACAAGTTGAAGGCCGCCGTTCGCTTTTTTGACGAGAATGACGCTGTCTCCTTCCACGACTTGAAGATGTGCAAGCATTTCATCAGGCAGAATGATGCCGAGAGAGTTTTCGATTTTGCAGAGCTTGGCCTCCATAAAGCAACCGTAGCACAGGAGAGCACAAAGCCCAGCCTTGTTTGCCTGTGAAAACCTGTGCATAATTGTCTTCCCACCATGAAAACCCGCCTTCTTTTCGCCGCTCTTGCCTTTGCTGTCTCGATTCCTGCCTTTGCGGAGGAATGGCTGTCGTTGTTTGACGGCAAAACGATGACCGGATGGAAAAACCCGTATGAGTGGGGTCAGATCGAGGTCGTGAACGGCGAGATTCATCTCACAGGCGAAAAGAAATTCTTTGTCGTCACTGAGAAGACCTACGGCGACTTTATCTTTGAAGGCGACATTCTGCTGCCGGAAGGCCAGGCGAACAGCGGCTTCATGTTCCGCGCCCACGTCGAGAAGAACAAGGTCTTCGGCTATCAGGCCGAGGTGGATGGTGACGCTAAGCGCAAATGGAGCGGTGGTTTGTATGATGAGGGCCGCCGCATGTGGTTCGCCAGTCCGATCAAGGGCAACAAGGAGAGCGAAGACGCCTTCCGCGCTCGTGCGGGCGATGCCTTCAAGCGCAACGACTGGAACACCTACCGCATCGAGTGCCGTGGCAAGAGCCTGAAAATTTTTGTGAACGGCGTGCTGACGACGGATGTGGAAGATGACATGGATGCCAGCGGAGTGATCGCCATCCAGCATCACGGCGAGAAGGGGCAGACGTACAAGTTTCGGAATCTGCGGATTCAGGAGTTGAAGTAGGGGCTGCGGCGGCAAGGCGGGGTCAAGTGCTCATCTCGGCGGAGCGAGATGGCTGCTTTGCTGGCACGCCAAGGCGCTGCCGTGTGGAGCGGACGGTTGAACCGCTAGATCGGGATGGTGCCTGCCCCATTGCGGCGCAACGGGGCTGCTTTTAGACGGGCGGGCTGTCGCCACACCCGCCACACATGCAGGCAAGCAGGCCCTTGGGACGCTCGTTTGGTTATCTGGAATCGAGCTTTATGGGGGTCGTTCAAAGGAACTTGTTTTGGGCGGGGGGATGGCTTTGGTGGCGGTCCACCATGAAAGTGCGCCTTTTCTTCGCTGTATTCGCTTTGGCCATTTCGATTTCTGCTTTGGCGGGTGACTTTGTGCCGCTCTTCGACGGCAAAACGCTGGCGGGGTGGAAAAATCCGTTTGAGTGGGGAGACATTGAGGTGGCGAATGGAGAGATTCGTCTCAGCAGCGACAAGAAGTTCTTCCTGGTGACGGAGAAAACCTACGGCGATTTCATCTTTGAGGGTGATGTCTTTTTACCGCCGGGAAAGGCCAACAGCGGTTTCATGTTCCGTGCCCATGCCGAAAAAAACAAAGTCTCCGGTTATCAGGCGGAGGTGGATGGTGACGAAACGCGCCAGTGGTCCGGCGGACTGCAGGAGGCAGGCGGGCGGGCGTGGTTCATCAGCCCGATCAAAGGCAATGCGGAAAGCGAGGCCGCCTTCCGCGCTCGTGCGGGTGACGCGTTCAAGCGCAACGACTGGAACACCTACCGCATCGAGTGCCGTGGCAAGAGCCTGAAAATCTTCGTCAACGGCGTACTGACGACCGATGTGGAAGATGACAAGGACGCCAGCGGCGTGATCGCCATCCAGCATCACGGCGAGAAGGGGCAGACCTACAAGTTTCGGAATCTGCGGATTCAGGAGTTGAAGTAGGCCTGCGGCGTCGAGACGGGTCAAGGGCTGCGCGTCAAGAAGGTCACGATCCGCTTTATGCACGACTCTTGACGAATCCTTGACTGCTTGACCACATGACGCTTCACAGCCCCAGCATCGCATCCATCACCCGCTTGCTGAGTTCTGACACCGCTTTGCCATCGGCGTAGTGATTCACCATGAAGGCGTAGCAGAACTCCACGCCGGACTTGCCTGTGACATAGCCGGTGGAGGTGCGGATGCCGGACATCGCACCGCCTTTCCATCTCAAACCGTCTCTGGAGAGCAGTGAGGCTTTGTAGGCGGCTCCATGCGGGCCTTGACCTGCGAGAAGCTGCAAGCGGGCGAGATCAAACGGGCGGATGAAGTCGGCGCGGGCGAGGCCGCAGCCGTCCTCCATGCGCAAGCCGATGAATTCAAGGCCGCGGGTCTTCCAATGCTCGCGAATGACCTCAGCAGATGGTTTGGCGGCCTTCACACCGAGCATGCGGAAGACGCACTCGGTCTCATGATTGTCGGAACTGGCGTGGATGCTGGTGATGATCTCGATCAGCGGAGGCGAGGTGTGCTGCAGCAGTGAATGAGCCGCCGGAGCCGTGCTGGTGCTGCTTCGTCCAATTTGAATGCCTGCCGCCTGCAAAACACGGCGAAACTGATGCGCGGCGAAGCCTGCGGGATCGGGCACCGCGCCGTTGACTTGAAACTTGGCAGCGCCCAGCGGCACGGTGCCGCGCAGATGGATTGCCGAGGTGGTTTCACCGCCATGAATGACCACGCCATCGCCGGAATCGGGCGCTCCGGTCGTCACCTCGTTGTTCCAGGCCACGCCGGGGATTTCCACATCGGTGCCAAGGATTGAGGCGGGCGATCCCAAGGCGGCTCCAGCTCGAAACACGATGATGTAGCGGTTGTGATTGAGGTTCAGACCCGCGACGCCGCTGCCGTAGCCGTTGCCGATGTCTCCCCAGTTCCAGAAGTCGCCATAGAGGCTGCCGCGAAATATGCTGCCATCCACGCGGATACCTCCCGTGACGCGAACCAGTCCGCGCTGTTTCAAATCAGCGGCCCAGGCGATTAAATCGTCCATGGAGAGCATCGGATCACCGCCGCCGACGATGACGAGATCGCCCTGAATGACGCCGTCTTTGATCGGCGCGGCTGATTTCAGCTCGGTGGCGAA
>DNXB01000481.1 GCA_003506995.1 Verrucomicrobiales bacterium | reverse complement strand
AGATCCGTCCCGTGCTCGTGAAGCACTGCTACGAATGCCACTCCGCCGAGTCCGGTAAATCGAAGGGCGGACTCATGCTGGACACGAAGCACGGCATTCGCGAAGGCGGCGAGACAGGGCCGGCGGTCGTGCCAGGCGATGCGGCGAAAAGCCTGCTGCTCACGGCGATCAAGCACAGCGATCCCGATCTCGAAATGCCGCCAAAGGAGCCAAAGCTCTCGGAAGCGGTCATCGTGGACTTTGAAACTTGGATCAAGACCGGCGCGGACGATCCGCGTGAATCAGCGGCGAAGGCTGTGGAGCGTCCGCCAGTGGATGTCGCGGCTGGAAGGCAGTTTTGGAGTTACAAACGGCCTGTGATGCCGAAGAAGGCGTCCGGTGGTATTGACGGCTTCATTCGTGAAAAGCTGACCGCTGCGGGTTTGAAGCCCGCGCCGCCTGCGGAGCGTGTGGTGCTGCTGCGGCGCTTGTATTTTGATTTGATCGGACTTCCGCCGTCCGACTTGTCAGACAAGTCAGACCCGTCCGACTACGAAAAGCAGGTGGACGCGCTTTTGCAGAGTCCGCGCTTCGGCGAACGCTGGGGCCGCCACTGGCTGGATGTGGTGCGCTACGCCGAATCGAACGGTCGCGAGTCCAATCTGACCTTCCCGCACGCGTGGCGTTATCGTGATTACGTCATCGACGCGGTGAACGCGGACATTCCCTTCGACCGCTTCATCACCGAACAAGTGGCGGGAGATCTTTTGCCCGCTAAAGACGACGTCGAGCGTGCGCGTCTCCTCACTGCGACCGGATTTCTCGCCATGGGGCCGAAGGGGCTCAACGAGCAGAACAAAGCGCAGTTCGCCGCCGATGTGGCGGATGAACAGCTCGACACGGTGACGCGCGCCGTGATGGCCAGCAGCATCGCGTGTGCGCGCTGTCACGACCACAAGACGGAGCCTTTCAGCATGGAGGACTACTACGGCCTGGCGGGCATCTTCAAGAGCACGCAGACCTTTTACGGGAACTGGATTGATTCGGAAAACAACAACCACGGCCACCTCATCCGCCTGCCGGAGCTGCCAGGGCAGACCATCGTCGGCAAATCGCTGCATGAAGCACGCGTGAGGCAGCTCAAGGCCGACCTGGCGAAGCTGAACGCCGATGACAAGGCGCAGAACGAGTACATCGCGAAGGCAAAGATTGAGAACCGCGACATCAGCGGCGAGTTCAACAAACTGCTCGGCAACGCGCTGCGCATCCTCTGGACGCGCGGCGGCGTGGAGGGCGCGCTGGAAGCGGTTGATGAAAAAGGACGTGCCCTGCCGCTGTGCATGGGCGTGAAGGATGCGAAACGCATCACCGATTCGGCGCTCTACGAGCGCGGCGAGATCGCGCATCCAGGAAAGACGGTGCCGCGCGGCTTTCCGCGTGTGATGGATTTGAATATCTCCATGCCAAAGGAACAAAGCGGACGCCTGGAGTTGGCGAAATGGCTCACCAGCCGCGACAATCCTCTCACCGCCCGCGTGATGGTGAACCGCGTGTGGCGGCACCTGTTTGGCGCGGGTTTGGTGCGCACCGTCGATAACTTCGGCTTCAGCGGCGAGCGCCCGAGCCATCCCGAGTTGCTCGATTATCTCGCGATCAAGTTCATGGATGGCGGCTGGTCGGTGAAGAAGCTGATCAAGGAGATCGTGATGTCGGAGACGTACAGGCAGGGGAGTGGTGGAGTGATGGAGGAAGGGAGAGATGTCAGGCATCCCACAACTCCAACACTCCATCACTCCGCGTCGCATGCCGATCCCGACAACCGTCTCCTTTCCCGCGCAAACAAACGCCGTCTCGACGCGGAGGTGATTCGCGACTCGATGCTGGCGGTTTCGAGCCTGCTCGACACGTCGCGGCGTCCAGGGTCTCTCGTGGCGGAGCTGGATGGGCAATCGGTGTCGCTGATCGGCTTCAACACGAAGCTGCCGCCGGATCTCGACGGCTCGCGTCGTCGCTCGATTTATCTGCCAGTGATTCGCGATCATCTGCCGGATGTGCTGGAGCAGTTTGATGTGGCGAATCCCAATCTCGTCACTGGCGACCGCGATGTGACGAACGTGCCGCTGCAAGGCTTGTACTTGCTCAACGGCCCCTTCGTGCAGGAAATGGCCGCCGCGCTCGCCAAACGCATTCAATCAGCTCCCAATCAAATCGAACTCGCGTTTCAACTCTGCTTCAATCGCACGCCCGACGCGCAAGAAGTTGCCCTCGCCGAAAAATTCCTCCGAACCGCCTCTGCTGATGAATCCAAGCTGCTGGCTGCCTTCTGCCAGTCCCTGCTCGCGAGCGCGGAGTTCCGATTTGCCGATTGAACCCTGACATGATCTCAATCCAGCCAGTTTTCCATTTTCAAAGCGGGGACAACAGCGAAGTCTCTGGTGTTTCTTGTCAGCACGGTGGCGTCATACTCGAGCGCGATGCAAGCGATCTTCAGGTCTTTGCTGCCGGTGCGCAGCGCGGCCTTGCGAAAGTCCTGGAACCGGGCCGCCGCGTCCATGTCGTAAGGCAGGCGGACGATCTCGCTGAGGATGTCGATGGTTTCGTTGAGCCTGGAGTAGGCGTCGGACTCCTTTTCCGGCGAATTCGCCCTGGCGATCAAGGCCAGCCAGCCGCGCAAGCTCTCATCCGCACTGATGACCGAGGTCACCACCTCGGAGCTGGCAGCCTTGATTCTCAACCGGAGCCGCTCGCCGAGATAAGTGCCATCTATCAGCTCCCGGAGATGGTTGGTATCGAGGATGAACATGAAAGCGTCACGGTTCCTCGGACTGCCGCCATGCCTCGCCCAGCGCCCATGCTTCCCGGGTCAGCTCATCGTTGGGCAGGCGGGCAAAGGCACGGCTGCTGTCTCGACCGCTTTTGCGGATCAGGTCGCGAACGGCAGCCTGTTTACGAAGCGCGCGCTCGTCGGCGCTTTCCAGGGCCGATGGCGTCGTTGATTCGATTTCGTGCGTTTGCATGGCGCGAGTGTAGCTGCCAGCGGCCTTTTTCCAATCTCATTTTTCTCACGTTCTCCGACCACTGATCCACGCATGAACTCTCGCGTTTTCATTTTGTCTGTTCTTGGCCTGATTTCGCCGGTTGCGAAGGCGGAAGCCGTGAAGCCTTGCCGTATCGAAGTGATCGAAAAAGGCAGCGGCTGGCCGGTGCCGCTCGTGGAATTGCGAAGCACCCACAGCCTCAGTTTTATCACCGACAACGCGGGCGTCATCGCCATGGACGCGCCGGAGCTGATGGGACGGCAGACGTGGTTCACGGTCATCGGGCATGGTTATGAGGCACCGAAGGATGGCTTTGGTTTTAGCGGTGTACGGCTGACGCCCGAACCCGGCAAAACACTGCGCGTGGAGGTGGTTCGCAGCATTTTGGCGAAGCGAATCGGCAGGCTCACCGGCGCGGGATTGTTCGCGGAGAGCCAGAAGCTCGGCGAGCATCTCGATTGGAAAGACAGCGGCATCCACGGCTGCGACAGCGTGCAAAACGCCGTGCATCGCGGTCGCCTGTTCTGGGCTTGGGGCGACACGAACATGCCCAACTATCCGCTCGGTCTCTTCGACATGAGCAGCGCCACCACGGCGATCCATCCGCTCGCCTCGCTGGAGCCGCCGCTGCGTTTGAAGCTGGATTACTTCATCGATGACGCGGGCAGACAGCGCGGTGTGGCGAAGATGCCCGGCAGCGGCCCGACGTGGGTCACTGCTTATGTCAGCCTGCCGGACAAGACGGACGCGCCGCGACTCGTCGGCAGCTATGTGAAGATCAAGCCGCCGCTGGATGCCTACGAGTCGGGTTTGTGCGTGTGGAATGATGAGACCAGCCAGTTTGACCTGCTGCGCGTGCTTTGGACGAAATCCGACTCCGCGCCGAAGCAAACGCCGATGCCGGAAGGTCATCCGGCGTTCTGGAAAGATGCGCAGGGGATGGAATGGGTGCTCTTCGGCAATCCGCTGCCGACCTTGCGCTGTCCGGCCACTTTTGAGGCGTGGCAGGATGAGAAAACATGGGAGGTGCTCAAGCCGCAGGAGACGCTGGTGGATGCCGATGGCGCGAAGGTGAAACCACACAGCGGCTCCATCGCGTGGAATGACTATCGCAAGCGCTGGGTGACGATCTTCATGGAGGGCTTTGGCAAACCTTCGGTCTTTGGAGAGCTGTGGTATGCCGAGGCCGACGCGCCGACCGGTCCGTGGGGCACTGCGGTGAAGGTGCTCACGCACGAGAACTACACCTTCTACAATCCGCGCCTTCATCCCGAGTTCACGCCCACAGGATCGCCCGTGCTGTTCTTTGAAGGCACTTACACGAAGGAATTCGCCAAACACGCCCACCCCACGCCGCGTTACGACTACAACCAAATCCTCTACCGCCTGGATCTTGATGATCCGGGGCTGAAACCCGCCGCAAAACCATGAACACATCTCCATTCTCACGTCGTCACATGCTGACCACGATGTCCTCCGGCATCGGCTGGCTGGCTTTTTCCGCCTTGGCCCAAGGCAAGGGCGGCCTGGCATCGAAAACGCCGCATTTTGCCGCACGGGCGAAACGCGTGATCTTTCTCACGATGCGCGGCGGACCGTCGCATGTGGACTTGTTTGACTACAAGCCGGAACTCACGAAGCGCGATGGCAAAACGGCGACGTTGGGCCGCGATTCGGCGGGGGCGAAGCTGTTTGGCGCGGTGCATCCGTTTGGTCAATATGGGCAGTCGGGGCAGTGGATGACGACACTGTATCCGAAGCTGGCGAAGCACGCGGACGAAATGTGCATTATCAACTCGATGAACACGGACCTGCCAAATCATGCGCAGGCCTTTGTGCAGATGCACACGGGCAGTTTTCAGTTCGTTCGGCCCTCAGTCGGCGCGTGGTCGCTTTATGGTCTTGGCACGGAAAACGAAAACCTGCCCGGTTTTATCACACTGAATCCACCAGCGGACAACGGCGGTGCGCAGAACTACGGCAGCGCGTTTCTGCCCGCGATCTGCCAGGGCACGAAGATCGGTGGATCGCAGCTTCCCGATCTCTATGCGGCGCTTTTAAAGAAAGATGTGGCTCCAGGGCCGCCGATGAAGAACATCGAGAACAAAAACGTGCCGCGTGATCTTCAGCGCGCGCAGATTGATCTCATTCGCGGCCTGAACGAGCGGAAGATGGAGCGCGATGGTCATCATCCCGAGATCGAAGGCGCGATTGAGTCCTTTGAACTCGCGTTTCGCATGCAGAGCGAGGTTCCCGACGTGCTCGACCTGCGTGGCGAGCCGGAGCACATCCTGAAGCTCTACGGCATCGGCCAGGGGAAGGATCAATTCGCGCGGCAGTGTCTGTTGGCGCGTCGTATGGCCGAGGCGGGCGTGCGCTTCATCGAAGTCGCCTCGCCGGTGCAGTGGGATCATCACAATCGCCTGCGTGAGCAGCTTGCGACGAATTGCGCCGCCACCGACCAGCCCATCGCGGCGCTGCTGACCGACTTGAAAGCACGCGGCATGCTCAAAGACACGCTCGTCGTCTGGGCGGGCGAGTTTGGCCGCACACCGTATGCGCAAGCCGGGGACGGTCGGGATCACAACCACAAAGGCTACTCGATCTGGATGGCCGGCGGCGGTGTGAAAGGCGGTCTGCGTTATGGTGCGACCGACGAGATCGGCTATAAGGCCGTGCTCAATCCCATGCACATCCACGACTGGCACGCCACGATGCTGCACTTGCTCGGTCTCGATCACAAGAAGCTCACCTACAACTACGGCGGCCGGAATTTTCGCCTCACCAATGTCAGCGGTGAGGTGGCGAAGGGTGTCATGGCCTAAGTTTGGCATTGCTCCGTCGTGAGTTGGGGGGCTAATATGCCCTCGATTCAACGCGGGCTGGTCTGCGTGGATGCTGTCGGACTCTCAACCTCGATCAAGCCATGCGCGACGGTTCCCCTGACGATTCATCCCTTCCCGCCAAGCCGCCGTCCGGGTGGGGCAAGCTTTTCATGGGACTCGTGATCGGCGGAGCGATCGGTGCGGGGGCTTTGTATGTGACGAAGGTGGATCCCTCCCTTCTCGAAAAGGTGAGGGTGCCCGTCTCCGCGCCGGTGCCCGAGGTGGTGATGGAAGAAGGTGAGGAGGCCCCAATGCCGGTGACGCACGAGGGGCTGCCACGCACGCCGTTTGAATTGGGCACGCTGCCGCCGGATGAAGCCGTCGAATCGATCAAGATCACGCTCGGCGTCGGAACCGAGGGGGCGGCATTGACCGAGCCGGTGGACGTGCATCTGGGCCTGGGCTTTCCGCTGCGTCTGTATCCGCTCGGCGGGGTGAGGCGCGAGCCTTCGTTCGGGGCGTTTCCACACAAGTCGTCGCTCAATGAGATGGTGACGGATATCCAGCCAGGAAAGATGGCGTCGTTTGAGTTTTCGGCAAAGGAGGGAGACGTGGGCTTTGACGCACTGCGCACCTCGCAGCAACTGCTGACTGGCGTGAAGTGTGGTGATCTACAAAGCATTGGTTTTGCCTCGCAGGGGCGCACGGACTGGGTGCTGGCGGGCTACCGTATTGAGGTGAATGGAAAGCTCTTTGCCGCAAACGGGCTCGTGGACGTTCACGCGCAGAAAAAACTGGAGTCGAGCCGCGAGAACCTGATGAAGTTGCTGCCGGAATATGAGGCCAAGGTGAACAAGACGACGCTGAGCGAGGTGGAGAAGACGGAGCTGAAGACCGAGCATGCGATGGTGCGGGCTTTGAGCGGGCGCGTGATGGGGGCGGTGCCGTGGTTTGAGGAATCCGATGANNGGCAAAGGGCCGCAGCAGGGCACGCGTAATCCGGTCTATCTCGTGGCCGGTTCACGGAAGTTTCTGCTGTCTTCGGAGACGGATCCGCTGGGCGATGCGAGCGAGCCGCGCCTGTTTGATCTGGCCGCGTTCGAGCTGGCGATGAATCCGCTGACGAAGGAGGTGCTGACGACGCCCGGGGTCGGCGTCATCGGCAGCGGTGCGCCGATGAACAAGATTCCTGACCGGGCGCAGTTCCAGCGCGTGGTGTTGGAGGTGGACGGCCAAGTCGTTTATGACAGCGACAAGAAACCGGATGACCAGAAGACGTTGCCCGGGTTGTGGCTCTCGCCTGCGGCGCATTTTGACGAGGCGGGGGATCTGGTGCGTGCCACGCCAACACCGGGCGAGGTGCCGGTGTGGAACTCAGGCATGACGCTGGCGGGCGCTCCTGTAGCGCTGCCTCCAGAGCCTTTGGTGCCGGTGCTGCCGCCGATTGTCGGGCCGCCCATCGGCCTGCCGCCGCCGCCGTTGTTTCCACCCGTGCGCACCGTTTTGCCAGGAGGACTGCCGTTGCCGGGTGGCGGTGGACTGCTGCCGCTGCTGAATGCTTTGGCGCAGTTGCTTTTTCCGCTGCCACCACCCGCAGGGCCGCTGATCAGCGGCGTTCGCATCGCACCGACGACGCCGATCGTGCGCGATGGCGATGTCGTGACGGTGAACTGGACGGCGGGAGGCAATCTGTCGAACGTCACCTCGTGGCGTGTCGATTTGTT
>DNXB01000119.1 GCA_003506995.1 Verrucomicrobiales bacterium | reverse complement strand
CACGGGGCTATGAATCACGGATACCCTTCAAGCCACTGCGCTCAAACTCATCAAGCAGCGCCTCGCGCTGCTCGCCCGTGTGAGTCACCCGCCCCAGCGCGTCGCGCTTCAAAATCGCTGTTTTCGTGGCTGTCTTGTCCATAAGTGTCGTAGCTCTACGGCTACGACACTTGCCCACTACGACAGACTCATGGCGCTACGTTTGACGGATACGAAATGCTACCTTCACCCGTCCGACATGTCTCGGACATTCACCACCTCATCACTCCGGCACGATGATCTGATCCTCGGGCTGGAGCTTGATGTCACGAGAGGGATCGGCGCTGATGTCCTTGAGGTTGACCTCAGTGGTCGTGCCGTTGCGAATGAGCTTGGTCTTGCTGGGTTTGGCGAAGGGGGTGAAACCGCCGGCGACACCCACGGCCTTGAGAATGGTCATGCCAGGGCTGTAAGGCACGGGGCCGTTTTTATTGCAGCCGCTGATGACATAGACCATGCGGGCGGTGGCGGCGTCGCCATCAATGGAAACGGTCACCGTGGGGCGGGTGTATATCTCACGGGCAATATAGGTCTGCTCAATGCTGCGCTGTAGCATGGAGGGTTTCATGCCGGCCGCGCGCACCTCGCCGATGTAAAGGAGATTGATGGTGCCGGCATCGCTGACGGTGTAGGTGCCACGAATCTGGGCGACTTCACTGTCAGGAATGCCCCCGATGGAGACGGTGACGCGGTCATTGGACTTGAGCGCGAGCTCGCTGTTTTGAGCCCATGCGGCGATTGAGAAAATCGCCAGGGCGGCAAGAGTGCGAAGGATTTGGAACGAGTGCATGGGCGGGGCTTTGTTGTTGGGTTCAAAAGACATCCTCACCCTCGGGACGGGACACCGTCCGGGGAGAGGTCAGCGCGTTGGCTGTGGTCTCTGCCTTGACCTTGCGGCGGCGTGTTTTGCCACCAGCGCCGCCGGTGGGCGAGTTTGTCGGGGCGTAGTAGGTGTAGTAGCTGGTGTAGTATTGGTACTGCGCGTCACTGCGAAGATCCACATTGTTGAGCACGACACCCACGACCTTGCCCCCGGCATTTTCGACGCTCTGCTTGACGCGCATGAGCATGTGACGCGGGAGCTTGCGATGCTGGACGACGATCATGGTCATGTCGGCCTCGTTGGCGAGCACGGAGGCGTCACTGACACCGAGGATGGGCGGGGAGTCGATCAACACGAGATCGAAGCGGCTTTTCACATCGGCAATAAGATCCACCATGCGCTGGGAATTCAGCAAACCTGCGCTGTCAGCAGGGAGAAGACCGCTGGGCAGGAAGAAGAGATTTTCGACCTGGGTGCGAATGACCACATCTTCCAGGCTGATGTCGGTGGTGAGATAGTTGGTGAGGCCGGTGGCGTGGCTGACATCGAAGTGGTGGTGCAGGCTGGGGCGGCGCAGGTCAGCGTCGATCAGAAGCACATTGTACCCCCCCTGGGCACAAACGTAGGCGAGGTTCACCATGGTGGTGGATTTCCCCTCCCCCGCCCCGCCGCTGACGACGCTGAAGCAGTTGGCATCCGGCGACTTGCGATTGAACTCAATGTTGGTGCGCAAGATGCGATAGGCCTCGGCATCGGGATTGAATCCACTCGAGCGGTGCAGCACGCCAACGCCCTTGGGCACGACGGCCAGGACAGGAACCCCCAGGTGACGCTCGACGTCATCCAGGCTTTTCACCGTGGTGTCCATGTATTCGAGAAAGAAGGCAAGGCCGAGACCAAACATGAGCCCAAGCACACCGCCGAGAGCGAGGTGGAGCGGCACATTGGGCTTGGCAGGCTTGCCCTCGGGCTCCGCCTCGGCGTAGATGGTCGCGGGCGATTTCACCAGCTCGATGCCAGCTTTTTCCTCGAAGAAGCGGGAGCGCATTTTCACGAGCAGATCCTCCAGGTAAGTGACCTCGTCCTTGGCAGTCTTGTACTCGTTGTAGAGGGACTGCATGTCCTGCAGCTCCTTCTTGGCATCGTCGTTGTAGGTCTGGAATGAATCACGTTTGCGTTTGGCGCCATCCAGCCGGTTTTGCAGCCCCTGCACATGCGCCCTGGCCTCAGCCTCAATGAAAGTCTTCAGCTTGTCGATCTGGCTGGAAAGGCTCTCCACATTGGGGTGCCTCCTGCCCATGCCCGCGTTCATCAAACCCTCACGCTGCACAATGAGCTTGTTGTATTCGGTGGTATTGCTGGCAAGGGACGGATTGTCCAGCTTCAAGCCTGAGGCACGAGCGATTAGTTCCTCGATGCTAAGCTTGCCGATCTCGTCGATCTCTGCCTGCAGCGTGAGCGTGTCCTGGTCAGCAAGCATGAGCGCCTGCTCACGCGAGATGACCATGGAGTCCTTTTCACTACGCATTTCCCCGCCGGGGTTCAGCGAGCTGCCGCCGCCGGCGATCCAGTCACCCACGATGCCAGCCTTCCGCCGTGCCTCCTGGGAGCGCACCTGAGCCAGACGGCGGAGTTCTTCCTGGTCGGAGATCTGCTGCTGGAGGACCGTGAGCGCTTTCTGCTTTTTCTCGGTCTCGATGTTGTTGCGCTGCTCCATGTAGCTTTTGGCAATCTCGTTGGCAATGTTTGCCGCGAGCTGAGAGTCCTGGTCATAATAGTCGATGCTGACAAAGTCAGAACGCAGCATGGACTGGGTTTCCAGGTTGGCGCGGAGTTTTGCGAGGGCGGCCTGACGCGATGGCAGCTCCCAGCGCTTCGCGAGATCAAGGGATTGAATGACCGGATAAAGCGTTGAAGGCTTGGTGATCGTCTCGAACTGGGTTTTGATGTACTCCTGGGTGAAAGCAAGACTGTCCCCGCGGTTGCGGTCGAAGACATTGATGTCCTGCGTGATGCGCTCGATCGTCATCTCAACGTGACCACGATATTTGCGCGGCATGATGTAGGTGAGGATGGCGGCGGCGGCAAAGATGAGGATGAAGCAAAGCGTGATGAGGCCGATGCGATTTTTGACCACCTGCCAGGTGTCCATCGCATGCTTTTGAAATTCTGATCCAGTCTCGTTCATGCCAGCAGGGCGTTAGATTTTGGGAAAGCTTAACAAATGGGTCTGAAAATGCCACCAGCGGGAGTTCGTGTTCCGAAGCGCCCGCCGGTGGATTGGGTGTCTGGCTGTTGTCGGGAAGATCAAAAAGAGGCTGTGGCGCCGAGTGAGACACGATTGCGGTCGAACTCCCGCAGCACATCTGTGGACTGAAGGATCGAGTAGGAATAGCCGGCGTTGAGCATGAGGTTTTCAAACATTTGATAGCCCAGACCGACCGAAATCTGCGCGGAATGCTCGGTCACATCGGTTCCAGCCCCGCCGTCAAACTGGCTGTAAAAGTAGGAAGCGCCACCGTTCACGCTGAGACGCTTGGTGAGGTAATGGTTGACTTGAAGGCCGGTGTTGAGCCCGTAGCGGCTGTTGAACGCGGCCAGCTCGGCACCGTTGTAGCCAAGCGCCGCAGCCCAGCGCACATTGGTCTTCTGATCCACCGCGTAATTGAATGTGGTCTCGGCGTAAGGAGCCACATTGCTGACAGTGTCTGATTCGTAGAACTCTGCACCCACACGCAAAGAACCCGACGCTCTTTCGCTCCAGGCATGGTCAACCCCGCCGAGTGCAAAATGAGAGGTGAAATTCTTGGATGGCGTTCTTTCAAAGGTTGTGATGCGGTAGCGGTACTCCGCGACAACACTGGTCCTTTGCGTGATCGCATACGAGAATTGCTGGGAAAACAGGTGTGAGTAGCGATTTTCAGGCGTGGCGATCAAATCGTCCTCATAAAAAATGCCATCAAGCGTGTAGGAGGTGGTGGTGGAGAACCGCGGCGTCCAGGCGTAGCTGACGTTGAAGTTGTTGTAGCCGTAGAGGTACTGGCCGTTCCAAAGCGCCGCAGCAGCTCCAAAACTTGAGGCATTGCCAGGATCAACCCCATAAGTGAAGAGCAGGTTGTTGCTGATCTTGAGACGCTCTGAGAAACGGTGCTCCATGCTGAACGCACCATTGAGGTTGTAGAAGGTGTTACCAAAGCGTGGCACACCATCGACGTAATTGATGGCGCTTGCATCCAGGCTAAAGGACCATGGAGTGGTCGGATCTATGTCCGTGTATGTGACACCGACTCCAAGCTGAGCATACCAAGAGGCAATATCTTGAATGAAGGGAGTGTCCACTTTGTAATTCAAGGAGTCGTAGCCCCCCCCGGAAGTCACACTGAACGTGAGAGGCTGCTCGGTTTTAAAATCTGAAAATGCATTGTTCTGAACAGCCACGAGCCCCTGCGCCGATGCGTGATGGCAGCAAGCCATCATCGCCATGTAGCAGATATATTTAATCGCAGCTTTCATAATCGAATGGAGCATTAAAATCCCCCGAAGTTGGTCAGTCTCTCAAAACAATATTCAGGGAGAGGCTGTTGAGGGCGACACCGGATTGGTGTTGGTTCTCACAATGGAACCTGTGGGTGCGCCAGGGACGGAAACGCCTCTGAGAGGAAAGGCAGATCCACCCGGCACCGGCGAGTCCAGCGTGGTTTCCTCTTCCTCAGGCTCTGGCGAGTCCAAAGTCATGTTTTTGCCAGGATTCTTGCCAGAAGCGGTGAGTTCCACCGGGTTGGTTTGCGAAGAGACATAACCTGGGATCAACTCTTGGGCAGCATTATCAATGGCAGCCGCCATTCTGGGCGCCACAGCCGTGGCGGTTTGCACAATTTGAGAGGCCAGGACAGCATCGGCCTTGGATGCCAAGATGGCAGCTCTTACGATCTCTGCCGCACAGCCTTCATTGATCACCAGGGCATCCTCGACCACCATGAGAACCTTGGAGGGATCCTTGGTGATGGCAGTGGTGACATCCTTCACGATTTCGGAACATTTTCCGTCAACGGACTGGCCCCATGAAAAGCTGGTGGAAACCGCGAGCAGCGCGATGCCATAAACACAGAGGCGAAGGTTTTGTGTGATGTGTCTTTTCATATGCAGCGAAGGTTTGGGCGTCATTGCTTGTCTCAGAGCGGGTAGTGGGAATCGAACCCACATGGCCAGCGTGGAAGGCTGGAACTTTACCATTAAGCTATACCCGCATTGAAGAAATACTATCACCAAACACCATGCTGCCGCAAGATATTTTTAGAATTTTCATAAAAAAACCGGAAAATCCAGAATGACTGATAAGGCCAATGGCTGAAATTTCGGTTTTTTTAAACAATTCGTCTGTGCTTTTAGCACGTTTGTCTGAACTGGCAAGCATGTACTGTCTGATGAGATTCACAATGTGGGTGATACCTTTCGCCCCATTTCGACACAAGCACTGAGCGAGTGATCAATTTCACAATTTCCTTTATCGCATCCAATTTTGCGCTCGAAACACACTTCCTTGTGCAGGCAGAATTGCATCGCCCGTCAGCTCACGGATAGGCATGCCGGCTTCGCAGTTGCTGATAAACTTTGCTTAACAAGGCGACGTTGCCCGCAAGTGCCCTATAGGTCTTGTGCTGCGCCGTGAGCAAGCTGTCAGCACCCAAATCCGCCTGGGTGATGACATCGGTCTCACTGATCACGTTCCTGTTGCCGACGACATCCAAAAACCCGGGCACCTTGACCGCCCGGGTTCTGTCATCGATGAAAAATTCCGCGAAATTGCCTCCCATCTTGGCAACGGCCATGCCCCTGCTGCCACCCCGCAGAGTGGTCGTGCCCTTCCAATAGACTCCGACCCCGGATTTGGAACGCTGAAACACCAAGGCTCGTGTCACGGTCATTCCCACGCTTTTCGCGCACACCACATGGCCCGCCTCATGAATGGAGGCAAATTCCAAGGTTCCAATGGGCGCATCCAGCGTCAAGAAGCTTGACCTTAATACCTCGTGGCTAAACGACGCAGAAACCGGAATAGCCAGGACCAGGATGGTAAGGAACTTAATCATGGCGTTAGGGCTGGTTAATCTTATTAGGTTGGCGAACGCATCGAACGCTCAGATGTTGACCACGCCCAAGGTAAACTCATCTAAATTTATATTTATACCATGCGCATGATTCGCGTGATGATTGATGAAAGTTTTGGACTAACATTGCTTCCATCGAAGACGAAGCCGCTGCTGCAACGGCCGTAGGCATCTGCCTGTCAGTAGAGCCTCTTGCAAAACCTCCGCATTCTGGCGAATGCAGCCTACACCGCGCCTCGTAGGCTCGTTCGCCAGAACGAGAAAGACGTGGGTTTTGCAAGCACCTCAGTAATCTTCTCCATTGAGGCTGCGGGCCACGCTCCCAAGCCAGTCTTCAAGGGCTTTCTGCATTTCAGGCACGCGTTCGGGCTGCTCGCTGAGCAGCACCCTGCTTTCATCGGGATCACTGGCAAGGTTGAACAGTTCCCAGGTCACATCGTGTGTGTTCGGGTGCTCAATGCGGTGCAGTTTCCACGGCCAGTCCAGCCAGGCGGCGTGGCCGGGAAATTCAACGAGCGAGACCGGCTCTCCAATGCTGCCCGCGTCCGGACGAATGCGGACGGTATCGTTCGGTTCCTCCCCGCGGTTCTGCGCGGCCAGCAGTTCGGCCATCCATTCCGCCGACGGCGTGCTGATGCCTTTGCGGCCCGTTTCCCAAAATCCGACCGGCCTGCCACGTTTGGTTTCCTGGCCGCTGAGCAGAGGCATGAGGTCGATGCCATCCAGCGGCGGCTGTTTTTCCATCGTGACACCGGCGATGCCAAGCACGGTGGGATAAATGTCCGAGGTGACGCAGGGAGTGGTGATCACCTTCGGCTCACGCAGCACCGCCGGCCACTCCAGCAGCGCTGGAACGAGCAGCCCTCCTTCGTAAATCTGCCCTTTGTGGCCACGTCGTCCGCCAGTGGAGCCGACTTTCGGCAGGGCGCCGTTGTCACTGCAATACCAAAGCAGCGTGTTGTCGCGCAGATCGAGCTCGCGCAGCTCCTGGCGCAGTTGGCCAAAGGCACGGTCCATCGCCGTGATCTCGCCGTAAAAGTTCTGCTGTTGTTTTGGCAGTCCCGCATAAGCCTCTTGGTCCGCCGCCAGCGCGTAATGCGGACTGTGTGGCGAACCGAACCAGACCACGGCAAAGAAGCGCTGCTTCTTCTCCGCGCAGCGGCGGATAAATTTCAACGCCTCATCCACCGTGACATCGGAGCTATCCCCTTTGAACTGCTTGGCGCTTCCCTGGACGCTCAGAACAGGATCGAGATCGAAAAAATTCGGCGCGGACACCCATTCGTCAAAGCCGCTGGCACCTGGGCTCACGGGGCTGGCCTTCTGCACCGATCCCAGGTGCCATTTGCCAAAATGACCGCTCGTGTAGCCCGCTGTCTTCAATGCCTCGGCGATGGTGATCTCCTGCGGCCGCAGCGAATGGCCCCAGGAGAAGCAGCCAAAGCGGTTCGGCGTACGACCCGTCATCACACTGCCACGGGTGGGCGAGCAGACCGGCGCGGCTGCATGAAACTGGTCAAACCGCACGCCTTCCCGCGCCAACGCGTCAAAATTAGGCGTCTTGAGATGCGGATGGCCGTTGTAAGCCATGTCGCCCCAGCCTTGGTCGTCCGCCATGACGAGCACGATGTTTGGCGGCTCGACGGCGAAGACAGAACCGCAGAGGAGGATCAGCGCGGCGGCAAAAAAGCGGCTCAGAGATTTCATTTCCGCATGATAACCACGAACACCGCCGCTCTGGAACGGAAAAAATCGCGGCTCACAGCCAGCTCACCTCGTGGGAGAGCATCGTGTCGTCATCAAACACAAAGCGCCCGGTGAAATGACGGCGCTCAATCAGGGTTTGGGCCAGCCAGTGGATGTCGTCCGCCCACATCTCATGAAAAGGCAGCGCATCGAGCGAAGTCCACAGCGGCACGGCCTCGGGCGTCTCCATAGCCTCGCCCTCATGCCGCGTGGAAACAAACACATCCACATGCATGCGCAGGCCATCGACAAACTGAAACCACAGCTCGCCATGATGCACGGGATTCAGGGCCGTGACACCCAGCTCCTCCTGCGTCTCGCGCACGGCGCACTGCGTGGAAGTCTCACCGGGGTCCATCTTGCCGCCGGGACCGTTGATTTTGCCCGCGCCAAGACCGCGCTTTTTGCGGATGAGCAGCACTTCACGCTTCGCCTCGTCGATGATGAACATCAGCGTCGCCCGGATGCCGGGCTGCCAGGTGTGCCAGTCGATGTTCACCGTGGGTTCAGCGTTTTTTCCAGGGCAGGCCGCGCAGCCAGCGTTTGCTGCTCTTGATGTTCAGCGACTCCGCCAGGATCTCGGTGTCCCCCGCGTCGAAATCCTCGGCGCGCGGCAGTCCGGCGGGCAGCTCAAACTCAGGTTCGGGAATGGGAAGAGATTCCGGCAGCGGCGGGGCAACGGGCTTTTGATTCAACGGCACGGCGCCGACAGGCACGACCAGACCGCCAGAGATGATCATTTTCATGGCATCCTCGATGCTGATCGGCGCGTCGCAGACTTTTTCAGAATCCACCACCAGCAGAAAGCCCGTCATGGGGCTGGGCGCGGTGGGCAGCAGCACGCAGGTCATGGCCTTGCCGCTCAGAACATCACAGAACTGCCCGGTGGCAAAGCCGAGCATGCGCATGCCGGGCACGGGGTAGTCGATGAAGACCACGCGCTTGAAGTTCTGCTTGGTGCCGCCAAGACCGCGAAAGGCGTCGATCACCTGCTTGAGCGGCCGGTAGATCACCGCGACGAGCGGGACGCGCAGCAGCAGTTTGTCGATGGCGGTGACGACATGCACGCCGATCACGTTGGTGGCCATGAAACCGAGGCCCAGGATGATCAGCAGCGAGAACAGGAAGCCGATGAAGTTGGTGAGGCTTTCCAGCTTCGGGTCGTTGATGTCCAGCAGCGGCTGCTCGGACAGCTCGTTCACCAGATTGACGATCTGGGCCAGCACCGGCTTGCTCCAGCCGTGCAGCAGGTCGTAGATCGAGTACAGAATCCAAAAGGTGATGATCAGCGGCAGCGCCAGCGCCAGCCCGGCCAGGAACTTGTTCCGCATCCACACGCCCCAGCCTTTCGGCGCGGGTGCGTCGGGCGGAAGAGTCGTGCCGGGGAGTTCTTGTGTCATGACCATGTGTTTCAGTGCGTGATTGAGAACGCGCCGCAACCGCTTTGTTCAGCCAAATTCCGATTCAAATCATCACATCATGCTCCCACGAGCATTCTGGCCGGATTTTCGATGCAATCCTTCACGCGAATGAGGAACGTCACCGCTTCTTTGCCATCGACGACGCGGTGGTCGTAGCTGAGGGCGAGATTCATCATCGGACGAATGACGACCTGCTTGTCCACGGCCACCGGACGCTGCTGGATGCTGTGCATGCCCAAAATCGCGCTCTGGGGCGGATTGATGATCGGTGTGCTGAGCAGCGAGCCGTACACACCGCCGTTGGAAATGGTGAAAACACCGCCGGTGAGGTCACTGACCTGGATTTTGCCTTCCTTCGCCTTCGCTGCGTAGCCGAGGATGTCTTTTTCGAGTTCGGCGAAGGACTTCAGGTCCGCGTCACGCAGCACGGGAACGATCAAACCGCGCTCCGTGCCAACGGCGACACCGATGTCGTAGTAGTGCTGCTGCACGATCTCCTCGCCCTCGACGCGCACATTGATCTGCGGCACCGCCTTGAGCGCCTCGACGACGGCTTTGATGAAGAAGCTCATGAAACCGAGCTTCACGCCGTTTTTGGCCACAAAGGCATCCTGGAGCTTGGAACGCAGCGCCATGACGTTGCTCATGTCACACTCATTAAAGGTGGTCAGGATGGCGGCGGTGCGCTGGGCGCTGACGAGCTGGTCGGCGATTTTTTTGCGCAACGGGCTCATCTTTTTGCGCGTCACACGGCCTTCAGGTGCCGCAGGAGCTTTCGTGACGGGCACAGACGCCGGCTCGGGCTTCGGCACGACCTTGAACTCAGTGATGTTGCTCGGTTTCGGCTCCGGCTTGGCTTCTGGCGCGGGAGCAGGCGGCGGCGCTGCAACTTTGGCGGCCGGGGCGGCGGCGCTTTCATCAATCTGGCCCACAACGGCTCCAACTTCCACGTCATCACCCGGTTGCTTACCGATGTGCAGGGCGCCGCTGACCTCGGCGGTGACTTCAGCGGCGACCTTGTCAGTTTCGAGGGTGAGC
This sequence comes from Verrucomicrobiales bacterium, assembly GCA_003506995.1. Lineage (GTDB taxonomy): Bacteria > Verrucomicrobiota > Verrucomicrobiia > Verrucomicrobiales > Verrucomicrobiaceae > Prosthecobacter. Next base: position 1,612 of record DNXB01000119.1, on the reverse strand, counting down.
AGGATGTCGCCGACTTTCACGAAGTCGCCTTCGTTGAAGTGCCATTTGGCGATCTGACCTCCGGCGACGGATTCGCCGAGTGCGGGGATTTTGATGTCTGCGGGCATGACGGGTGTTTTTGGGAAAGCTTGCGGTAGGTGGGATCAGGAATTGAAGGCGGTCTCGACGAGATGCTCCTGCTCGAGCGTGTGGATGGCCTTGGATCCGGCGGCGGGGCTGGAGCTGCGCTCACGGCCGGCGTAGCGGAGCTTGTGGTTGGACAGCTCCTCCAGGCGCGGGCGGATGTAATAGAAGGCGCCCATGTTGCGGGGCTCCTCCTGGCACCAGATCCACTTCTTCTGCGCGCGCGGGTATTTCGCCACGATCTCCCTCAGCATGTCATAGTTCAGCGGGTACAACTGCTCGACGCGGATGATGGCGGCGTTCTTGATCTTGTTCTCGGCGCGGAACTCCAGCAGGTCGTAGTACACCTTGCCGCTGCACAGGATGAGACGCGTGATGCGCTCCGGCGGGGCGAGGAGATGCTCGTCATCGAGCACTTCCCTGAAGCTGGTGCCCTCGGCCATCTCGCCGAGCTTGGAGACGCACTTCGGATGACGCAGCAGGCTCTTCGGCGTCATGACGATGAGCGGCTTGCGCGTGCTGCGCTTGAGCTGGCGGCGCAGCGCGTGGAAATACTGAGCGGGAGTGGAGAAGTTGCAGACCTGCATGTTGCCGCCGGCGCAGAGCTGCAGGAAACGTTCCGGACGGGCGCTGGAATGCTCCGGCCCCTGCCCTTCATAACCGTGCGGCAGCAGCAGCGTGATGTGGCTCGGACGCTGCCACTTGCTCTCCGCGCTGGCGATGAACTGGTCGATGATGACCTGCGCTCCGTTCACGAAGTCGCCAAACTGCGCCTCCCAGCAGACGAGCAGGTTGCTGGCGAGCAGCGAGTAGCCGTAGTCGAAGCCCAGCACGGCGGCTTCGGAGAGCAGGCTGTTATAGACGCAGTAGCGGCCTTGCTCGGCCTGCAGGTTGTTCAGCGGGATGTGGCGCTCGCGGGTTTGGGAGTCATAAAACACGCTGTGGCGCTGGCTGAAGGTGCCGCGCCGCACGTCCTGGCCGCTGAGACGCACGCCATGACCTTCCGTGAGGAGTGTTCCGAACGCCAAGGACTCGGCGTAGGCCCAGTCGATGCCTTCGCCGGCCTCCAGGGCCTTCTTGCGGGCGGCGAGGAAGCGTTTCGAGATCGTGGGGTGCAGGTTGAAGCCCTCCGGCACTTCGAGGAGGCGTTCGCCGACCTGCTTCAGGCTCGTCATCTCCACACCGGTCTTCACCGGGTTGTAATCATAAGCCGGCTGCGGCACCGCCATGCTGCCTTCAAAGGGATTGCCACCATCGGCGTGCTTGTCTTTCGCGGCCAGGGTGGTGATGCCCTGCTCCAGCTCGTCTTCCAGCTCGCGCTGCAACGCGGCGGCGCCGGCCTCGTCAAGCACACCTTGGCTGGCGAGGTCGAGGCGGAACAACGTCGCGGTGGAAGGATGCGCGGCGATGGAGCGGGCCATGTTCGGCTGGGTGAAGCCGGGCTCGTCGGTTTCGTTGTGGCCGTGGCGGCGGTAGCAGACGATGTCGA
>DNXB01000280.1 GCA_003506995.1 Verrucomicrobiales bacterium | reverse complement strand
GGGTGCATCGCCGGAATGATGTCGCGGCTCGATCAAAAACAGTGAAAAATACTGCTGTACTCCCTGGTGGTTATACGCCTTATGGTGAGGATGGAGTTAGACATCAAGCCTCTCAGCGACTCGAACGAAATCGAAATCCACGTCACCTTTCGTCTGCCGCGTGGCGGTGACCTTGAGGGCTCGACGAGCTTTCTACAGATCGAAGCGGCGCTGGCTCAAAAACTCAATGAAATCGGCTCCGACACCACGAAACATCTGCTCGGCGACCATGACTCCAAGGGTGAATCTTTGCAGTGCGCTGAAGGTCAAGTTTGGACCAGCAAAGGCCGCGCCAAGCGCATCATCGAAACGGCCTACGGGCCTGTGCTGGTCTTTTGCCATGTCTATCAAACCAGTGCGGGTGGTGTCACCCGAGTGCCGCTTGCGGAGCGGGCCAGACTCGTCGGCAGCGCGACTCCGCGCATGGCGCGCATGGTCGCGGCCAAGCTCGCGCAGATGAACTGCAGCGCCGTGGCACGCGACATGGAGGAGAGCCATCTGCGGCCCATGAGTCCGAGCTTCGCGCAAGATCTCGGGCAGGCAGTGGCCGCTTTGGCGACGGTGCGTTGCGACCTGCCGGAGTGGCGACCTTTGAGCCAATGTAGCGAGGTGGCCACCGTGTCTGTAGGTCTCGACGGGGCGCATCTAAACACGCGCCGTGATGGCTGGCGTCAAGGCATGGCGGGCACCATCGCGCTGTATGATGCGAAGGGTGAGCGACTGGAGACTCTCTACGTCGGCGGTGGCCCGGGAGAGACTCCACCAGCAGGCAAGACGACCTTTTTGAGTCGTCTCGACGAACTCACCCTGCGTGTGCGCGAGTGCTATCCGCAAGCCCAAGTCGTGGGACTCAGCGATGGTGCCGTGGATCTGCAAAAGTATCTCGCCAGCCATACCGATGACTATTTGTTAGACTTCCATCATGCGGCCGAGCACTTGAGCCGGGCGGCTCTCGCCTTTGCTCCTGATGGCCGGGCGGATGCGCCCGAAGCCCTCGCCTGGGCCGCCGAGCAACGGCGCGTGCTGCGAGATGTGAGTGGTGGCGCATGGCAAGTGCTCGCCCTGCTGCGCGAACGCCTGCGGCCAAACGGCAAAGGCGCAAAGAATCGAAGCGAAGGCAAAGCGGGCAGCAAGCGAGCGGCCTTGTCCAAGGCCGCTCGCGCCGCCGTGCTGAGTGTGGAGACGTATTTTAGCAATCACATCAGCCACATGGACTACGCTGGCTGGCAGCAGCGGCAGTTGCCCATCGGCAGTGGTGTCACCGAGGCCGCGTGCAAGACGCTCATCAAGCAGCGTCTGTGTCAGAGTGGGATGCGCTGGAGCATCGCCGCGAGCGATGCGCTCATCACCCTGCGCGCCCTCTACCTGACACCAACCCTCTGGGACCACTTCTGGACCCAGAACGACAAACCCTCCCCCGCCTGCCTCTAACTCACATCATTCCGGCGATGCACCCGTACCGCTCCCAATAATCCTCCGCCCAAAGCGCCAGCTCGGGATACCCCGGCACCACGCTGCTCGTGTGCTTCCACTCCCGCGCCGTGTTCACCAGACCCGCCCGGAGCGGATTCTCCGTGATGTACTTCGCCAGAGACTGAAATGCATATCGATCCGCCTCCTGCGGGCGCAGCATATGGTCATAGGCCTGCTTTTGTCAGACTTGCCCCCGTGCCTTCAGCAGCAGGTTCGTGTGCTTGCGCAGCCAGGGCATGAACAGGCGCTGATCCGCCGCCTGCGTCCATCCGGCCACCAGCAGATGCGCGTGATCCGGCATCAGGCAATACACCGGGCAGGCCACCTCATGCCGGGCGCAGCCATGCAGCAGCAGCCAGCGAAAGCGCGTGTGAAAAACGTCATCCAGCCAGCCCTGGCCGCGTGGTCCACGCGGCAGCGTCCAATGCACGATGGCCCGGCCCCGGTAAGCCCCCGGACCGAGCCGGGGCAGATGATCACGATCTTCAGGCGGCGATTCCTCATCACGCATGCGACGACGATGCATAGAGTAGCCGCAGGCGCAAGCCCGTGGAGCGCCCCCCAGACCACCGCCTTGCGGCGGCAGCCACATGCCGTAGCCGCGCCCGCCAGGGCGTGGAACGGGCGTCTCTTGGCCTGCGCACGCTCCCTCGCCACCGCCTTGCGGCGGCAGCCACATGCCGTGGCCCGCGCCCGCCAGGGCGTGGCGCGAGCGTCTCCGCGCCTGCGCACGCTTTCCGGCCAATCCTATCTCTATCATCCTGAATTGATCGAAAACATGAAGTGGCTTTTGTCCATGCGGCAGCGCCAGTGGATCGTGAAGGCGGGGGGGAGTAGGCTGTTGGGACAAAAGATGAGCCAGCGCTGTCACCGAACGCGACAAATCCGGTATGAACGGGCGGACACCTCTCGCTCATGGCCCGTTCTCCCTCTGCTTGCATCCGCCAACCGGCATCTTCCCGAGCCTGCGCTCTGCGTCAGGGCTCGGCGGTCATGGTGACTGCGCCGTCTGGAAGCCGAACCGGCCGCCAGCCCTCCTGCATGCTCTGCGTCCAATGCACCCAGTGCCTGGGGGCCAAGGGCATGGTGCAATGTGAGCTGTGCGCCCGGTGCGAGCTTTGCTCAATCAACCGGGGTGGTCAGTGACGCGCTTTTCTGCCAACAGATGTGCAGGCTTCTTCCCCCAGTGTCGTGAGGCGAAGTTCAGGTATTGGGTCCAGTCGTGGTCGGTGACGTCGTGTTTGCCGATGCAACCGCCGACGGTCAAAGGCCGAGAAGATCGCGTAATGCGGTCTTCACCGCGTCATGCTGAGCGACGGTCAGCGTGTCCATGCGGCGTATCAATTTCGAGCCATCAAGGCTGGCAAGTCCTTGAACGTTGACCGCTGACTTTTTCGGAAGACAGCGAGGGCGTCCTAAAATAAACCTCGCCGCGTGTGCCTCGGATTTGGGAAGTGAGCGGCTCCACGACAACCAAGGCGCGAGCATCTTCGTCGCGAGGCGCAGCCAGGACGAGGATGGGGCGGCACTTTTGGATCATGCCGAGATCGGCGAACCAAACCTCGCCGGGTTGTGGATCAATACGGGCCATAGGCTTGGTTCCACTCATCGGCCTGCTCCTCGGCGGATAGAACGGGACGAGGCGCGAGGCTCACCTGGAAAGGCAGTCCCTTGTGCAGCTCGATCTGCGCGAGAAGCATGTTGAAAACCTGCTCGGTGCTCAGTCCGAGCTTCTGGAGCGTCGCGTTAGCACGCTTGAGGCGGCGTGCCGGAACTTTGGCGCGGAACGTGGTGGTCTGTGGCATGACGAAAGGATGCCCCTCAATAAGATTTGGTCAATCCAACATCACTTCCCCCAATGCCGTGAGGCAAAGTTCAGGTACTGCGTCCAGTCGAAGTCGGTGACATCGTGTTTGCCGGTGCGGACGTGGTAGCCGATGAAATCGCCGACGGGGGTGTCGATGGCGGGGTGTTCATCTGCCACGACGCCTTTTTTGCCGAAGAGGGCATAGACGGGGCTGGCGAATTTGCCGGAGAGGAACTCGCCTTTGGGGTCGGCCCACTGGTCGTCCACCGCGCTGGCGATGTAGATGGGACGTGGCGCGGCGAGGGCGATGAGCATGTGCTTGTCGATGGGACAGGCGGCGGCGTTGTTGGCGTAGCTCGCATACTTCGGCGTGAACCAATGCGGGAAGGCCTTGGTGATGATGGCGGTGGTTTCGCCGAAGTCGCGGCGCATCAAAGCGGCACCGCCTTCGCCGGAGTTGTTGGAGATCACAAAGCCAAAGCGTTCGTCTTGTGCTCCGGCCCACAGCGAGGTTTTGCCGAGGCGTGAATGGCCGATGACGGCGAGATGTTTGGAATCGATCTGCGTGTCGGTTTCGAGGTAATCGGCGATGCGGCTGAGTCCCCAGGCCCAAGCGCCGATGGCTCCCCACTCGCCATCTTTCCAAGCGGTGCTCGCACCCTCCTTGCTGACGGCGGCGCGGAGTCCTTCCTTCCAGCCGTCGGCGTGATCAGGCTCGATGTCGCCGTAGTAGGCGGTGGCGACGGCGAAGCCGCGTTTCAGGATCATTTCGAGCGGCCAGCGGCTGCTTTCGGTGCCGCGTGTGGCCTCGGTGGCGCGGTTGTCAATGATGTGTTTTTCTTTGTTAGGCCGCATCCAGCGGGTGGAGAGCAGCACGTCCTTCTCGGTGCTCACAGCATGATTGCCGCCGAAGCTGAGGCCGACGAAGCAGGGCGCGGACTTGGTGGCGTTTGGTGTGTATAGCATCACGTCCATGCCGGGCCATGCGGGGCGGTTTGGGAGCGAAATCTGGATGAATTTGCGCGTGGCGAGACCGCCGAGAGCGTCGGTTTTCGTGGCGGTGACCTCAAACTTGGGCGTGCCGATGTCGGCGGGTGTTTTGCCGAAGACATGATCCTCGAAGAGCTTCAGGATCTCGGGGCGGCGCTTGCTGGTCCAGTCTTCGGCGGTGGTTAGCTGCAAATCGGGCAGCGGGTGGTTGCCGACCTTGGCTTCGTCGTAGTTCACGCCGGGGCGCGGGGTTTGGGCGAGGGCGGTGGTGGCGAGGAGGAGGGCAAAGAGCGTGCGCATGGTTGGAGATGGAACGTGATGGGTGAGTCGAATTTAGCCCGCATTTCTTACACCATCGTGGCAATGAAGTGCTCAGTGCTCAGTGCTCAGTCGAAATCACGAGGTGAAATT
>DNXB01000647.1 GCA_003506995.1 Verrucomicrobiales bacterium | reverse complement strand
TGCTGACTGCCACCACCACCCAAGTTTAGCCCCCCCCCCTGCCCTTGAGGCAGCTGTGGCGGATCGAATTCCGTGGGATAAATGAATTCACGGGTGACTTCCATGGTTGCCCGTGTCCCACTTTTTGTCGTCACACTAGGAGCGCTCATGAGATCAACACCCTTTTTCTGGCTAAGGCCACGAATCACCGTTTGAAACTGTGGGTCGGTGAAAATACCAGCAGCCGAAAAGATTCCAGGAGCCACGTTGGAAATGCCTGTTGTGGAGCCAGTAGAAAGCAGGTTGTCTATGCTGTTGTTGCCAATGGCAAAATCTCCTGAGCGCAACCCTGATGAAAGAGGCCCGCCGCCAACAGGCAAAGGTGCCGCTCCACCAGCCATCTGCGCTGTAAGTGTTGTGGCAATTCCAGGAGGAAGTGCTCCTGCCACAGCCCCACTGACGGGAAGCGCAGGGAAAGCAACAACACCATTCACAATCACAGGCGCAGTGGTCGCAGCAGTTTGGAAGGGATAATTAGCAGGGTTATAAGCCGCGCCATTTCCTGCGCCGCCCCCGCCAAAGAACACATTGTTACCGTTTGTGCCAACCCCACCGAGCAACCAATCAAAGCCCAGCTCCTCTGTGTTTTTCTGGGTGACCTCAACAAACTTCGAGGTGATCACAACCATTTTAGGGCCTTGGTTTATCAGGCTTTCAACAAATGCCTCAACGACATCCAGGTTAGGCTGCGTGTTGCGAACCATCAGCTGTGAGGTTGCAGGATTGAAACTCGCAGACGAGCCTTCGGGGAAGGTGATGCCCTGTGCCTCAAGTATCTGCTTGGCGGTCTTTTTTGTGATGAGCCCGCTGCCACCGCCACCGCCACCGCCGGCTGCAAATGGATCCGCTGGAGCGGATGGAGCCGCACCAGCGCCAGCATCCCCGCCCCCAGCACTTAAGAAGTCAGGGGGAACACGATAGCTGCGTGTGTACTGCTGATTGGCATCTTCGGAAAGGGGCACCACAAGAATGGCATGTGCCTCAACCTTGTATTTCATCTGAGCCAGCTCTGTGATGTAACGCAGGGCTTCGGACATCGGGACATCTTTCAAGTCCAGGCTGATGGAGGCGTTGCTAGGAGCGTCTCCAGTGCGCAGGATGATATTAACCCCCTTCACTCCAGAAGCATCTGTGAAGGTGTCCAGGTCACGGCTTTTGACTCGCAGATATTCAATCGCCTCTTCAATGGTCGCCCCCTGAAATTGAACCGTGGGGAAAATGATTTTGTTCATTTTCTCGGTGAGATAAGCGCCGGGACTGCGACCAATGCCATAGTCAAAAGTTATGGCAGCACCCTGAACTGGCACTTTATCCTCCCATGCTTCATCCACCTGCGCCAGCATTTTGGCACGCTGCTGGTCATAAGCAGCCTTGAAATACTCCATGCGCTTGCGTTCCGCATTTTCCATGCCACGTCGTGCGGCGCTGTTGTAGGGATCAACCCTCAACACATCCTGGTAGCCAGATATAGCATCATCATATTTGCCCAATTCAACGTGGCTATTGCTGATAAGCAGTCCTTTCTGCACCTTGTCCACATTTTCGACATGCTGAGCGGTCAAAGCCGGGGGCCAGCGGTCAGGGTCATCCAACTGTCTGGCAAACAAGACCGCATCCTTATGCCCGGGAACCGTAAATAACGCGCCCTCAAGGAGTTGTCGCGCCTCGTCATAATTGCCCAACTTGGCTTTCTCACGAACCACAACCACACTGCAATCAGCATGCTTGAGTTTCGCAAGGTCAAGCCAGTCGCGAGTCAACGGGGCGTTCGGAAGGGCGTCAATGGCGGCTTTATACGAGCCAAGGGCACCCTCATAATCCCCTTCACTGAACAATTTGTCACCACGATCCATCGCAGTACGCGCATCTTCGATGCGCGCATAACGACGTGCGATCTCACGGCTTGCCATGCCTGACGCAGAATTTTGCGCCATGAGATGCGGGGACAGGGCAACCAATGCGATAAGGGAGAGTTTGAAGACCGGACGGGAGTGGAGGGTCATAGGCGGACTAGCAGCGTGTTTTGTGGTAAAGTATGATTTCTAGCAGACAATGGCGAAGTTTGGCGAGACAAATTTTGTGGCGGATGAAAAAATGCGCGTTGATCAACCCTGTTGAATTTCAATTTTTTCCGGCAGGGGGTCGCCATCATTGCCCAAAGGGGAAATGATCGCCTTGCTTTCCTCCAACTTCCAAATGTGGTAGCTTTTGCCCAGACCGGGAAGTTGAAATGTTTTTCCCTCTTTGACACCGGGAATTGGCTGGCGCTTTTTCCAGCGAAATTCGAGTTCCGCCTCAAATTCAGCCAAGTTCGTCTCCTTGCCCTGCACCAATTCAAACTCTTTGTTGGTGGAAAGATCCAGCGTCTTGACAATAAACGCCTCCATAGGGCCAAGCGTGGGGTGCTGTATGGTTTGCTGCCTGGCCTCAAGCAGCTTGAAGCGCGCCACCCCTTTGTCGAAGCCAAATGCCTCGTTGAGCGGTTTGAACACGTTTCCTTTGGAGGGTTGCAAGCGCTGGATTTGAAAGGTGCCGTCGCTGCCGCCTTTGAGAACTATGATGTAATCGTGGCTGATACGCTGGCGCAGCACCAGCTTGTTCGTTAACGGCGGCATGCTCGATGCGTCGCGCGGGTCGGTTTTCGCGTTGAACTCCTCCAAGTTGGAGAAGCCGTCGTCATCGGCGTCCAAATCACCCACGTTGGGGGAATAAATGTTTGGCAGCTCTGTTTCCGGGGGATTCTTGGAACGGTCTCCGGTGAGAAAGAGATTCGTCATTGGTTCCCGCAGTTTAGGCTCTGGCAGAAGCAGGTCGAAAAGCTCCCCGCCCTTCATCACTAGCAGGACAGATTTGTTCAGCGGCACCGGCTTGCCCTGGCGCTCGGGTGAGAGCCAGGCATACTTTTTTCTGATCGTGTCAGTCGCAGCGACAACCGACGCATTGTCCGGCGGATTAAGGTCTTTGCGCGGCACCCCCTGGGACAGCGCCAGACTGTCCTCAAAACCCATCGATTCGTACACGAGATAACCCGCAACCCCGATGGCTAGGAGGGAGGAGACGGTCAGGATGATTTTTTCGTAGCTGCCCTGGCTGTTCTGCATGGTGCGTGGAGAATGCGGTTGGATTGAAAATAAGGCGGATCAACGCCCAGTGGCTGGAGACTGGACGGCAACGCCCTTGGCGGCATCTAGAAATTTTAAAAGGTCGATTTCCATTCTAACCTTCAGGCGCTCCTGACCAATGACAGGAATGGAATCCACCGGAGCGGGCGGCGGCGGTTTGATTTCATCGGTTGAGGAAGGAGCGGGTGCCTCCGCCCCAGTGCCAGGGGGCGCGGCTTCCGGCACTCTGACATCCGAGCGGATCGGGCCTTCCTGCATCTGGTTTTCCACGCGCAACAAGCGCAGATTGGTGAAAAAGGGCATGTCCGAAGGATTGGCAAGCCGACTGACCAACATCTGCAACGGCCCCTGGTCAAGTGTCAGGATGACTGAAATCTGACGCTTTTCCAACATTGCCGAGCCGGCCATGGGCTGCTGTTGCACACCCGGACGAACGTTTCTGGACTGAGCATTTGTCGCCGATGGCGATGACGATTGCTCCAGGGCAAGTTTGGATCGCTCAATCACATCCACAGATTGAACGCCACACAACATGAACAGCTTCACCAGCTCCACCATCGCATCCAAGTAACTTGACAATTCGGCCGCAACCTCTGCTTTGGGCAGTGATGATGTGTAATCATCAAAGCCAAAGGCGAATTCCGCCGGCAACACCAGTTTGGATGCCGCGGCCGACTTGCGCACCTCGGCGATTTTGGCCTTCAGCTTGGTCTGGAACTCGATGTCCTTGATGGGCACCACCGGAGGCTGGAGAATAAGCAGGGCTCCACCAAGCTTGTTCACATTGCTGGCGTATTCCTCCACAAGAGCCCGCTTCGCCTGCAGATTGTCTTTATTGGGCGCAAGAGCCGCGCTTTTCATGGTTGCCACCTGGTTACCCATGGCAAGGTAGCTTTCTTTGGCCTCCGAGTAACTGCTCCAGGCACCAAACAACAGATAACCCAAAACAAGGGCTCCAACGATTATGACGCCAAGTATGGCGGCCAACGATTTATTTTCACGAATCCAGTCCATGGGGCTTTACTTGAATTGCAGAGGCTTGCGAAGCGGCAGTTTGATCTCGAATTGATAGGCGTACCTGTCTTCCTCGGTTCCAGAATCCACCTTGAGGACGTATTTGTCACGGTTGTTGTCAAAATCCGTCACACCAAAAGAATCCAGCTTGGCAACCTTGGCGGCAAAATCATAGACCACTTTTTGCTCACCCTTGTCGTTACGGCGGTATAACCCAAGAAGACGGAGTTCATAAACCGGGGCGACCGACTGCCCGGCTTTTTTGGGTGCCTCCACTCTTGAGGAAGACGGCTCAGCGCCAGAGCTTCCCCACAGAGAACTGGTGAGAGGCTTTCCATCCTTGAGCGGCTCAATCACGGTCAGCCACAGAAGGTCATTGTCGAACTGCTGGTTGAGCTCATTGAGCAAACGTACCCACCAGGAACGGTCAGTGACAGCTTGCTCAAGCTGCAAGCTGCGCACGCGCAACTCCGCCTGACGCGCTTCCAGCAGACGAATTTCTCCGGCCAACTGGCTCAGGCTGGAAACTTCAGCCTGGATGCCTGACGTGCGCTGCTGGACTGATGCCTCGGCATTCTTGAACCAGAAAATGGCAGCCCCCAATGCGGCGAGGATGCACAGACCAGAGAGCACGAGCGCCGGCGCACGACGCGCCGCGTCACGCGCCGAGGCAAGGGCATCAGGCACAAGCTCGATTTCACATGGACAGGATCCCATGCCCTGCAAAGCCACCCCGACTAGCTCACCCAAGGCTGGCGCGTCAACCCGGCCAGCCTCCATGTTCACCCCGCGATCAGCCTGAACGCCACGCAGACCGTTCAAAACCTCGACTGGCAGCTTGAGTTTTTCAGCGAAAAACTCCGCGATGTATCCTGCGGCCGAACCACCACCTGCCAAAAACACACGCTTGGGCGCGCTGCCGCCCTGCTGGCTGCGATAGAATGTGATGGTGCGCATGACCTCGGAGTGAAGCCGGGTCATCGAGTTGCGCATGACTTTGGACATGGCGTTGACACCTTCGTCTGGATGATCCTCCACAGCTCCGCCCAGCGCCACAAACCCCTGCGAACACTTCTGCATCTCAGCCTCGGCAAAAGGAATGCCAAATTCTTTGGCGATGGCATTGGTGACTGCGGCGCCCCCCACAAGAAGATTGCGGGTGAAGAAACGTTCTCCCTCGACGAAAACCAAATTGGTGGAACGAGCGCCCAGATCAATCACCAGAGCCGGCTCGTCCACATCCGGGTAACTGTAACGGAAGGCATTGTATAATGCCAGCGGACCAACCCCCATTCCGACCACATTGATGCCACAGGAGACCACCTCCGCATACATCTCATTGAGAGGTTCAATTTTCATGGCGGCCAGGACAACCTCCACTTCGCCCAGATCACTCTTGGCAACCTCCTCATAGTCCCAGGACACTTCGTCCAGTTGCCAGGGCACATTTTGGCGCGCCTCAAATTCGACAATCTGCGCCAGCTTGTCTCCTTGCACAGGAGGCAGTTTGACAAAACGGCTGAAAACGGGATGCCCCGGCACGGCACACCAGACTCTGTGACCTTTGATCCTCAGTTTCGACACCAGTTCGCCGAGCGCCACTTTGAGCTGCGGCAACCGGCTGACGTCCACGGAGGGATCACCATCCAGCTCAACAAATTCATACCGTTTTAACACAAGATCACCGCCGGAAGTCCTGCTGAAAACAGCTCCGCCCACACGCTGGGAGCCGAGATTGATCACCGCAATGCTATTGGAGTCTGCCATGCTGGATTGGATTGAACGCTTTTAAAGTGACTCGTTGGAGTGCTCAACGGGGCTTGACCTGAACGTCGTAGTCTCCCCACAGGATTGAGAATGGCGTCAGAGACTTGCTGAGCACCGCGCCAGTCATGATGGAGAAATTTTCACTCTTCTCCCACCAAGGATCCTTGCCGACACTGGCGGCATGCGCCCTGCGCTCGGCATCAATCACAACCTCCACCCCCCAGCCCTGCACATCCGTGGACACAGTCATGGTGTTTTTCTGCGTGATCAGCTTCATGGTGGCAGGAGAGACATACGCCAGCGCATGACAGGTTTCACTCGCCGGGATGTTGACCAAATCGAGAGAGCCTTGCAGCACGGTTCTTTTGCCATCCTTGGTCATGTGCTGCAGCGGCAGATAAACATTCAACTGCATGGCGGGGAAGGTTCCATTCCTGCCCCCCGCTTCTGGTGGCAGCTTGATCTCGAACTCAACGTCCACCTCGATCCAGTTTTTGGGGCGCCAGCGTTTGTCCGCCACATTGCCCGCGCTAAACATCGGCGTCGGCTGCTCTTTGACATCCACTTTCTTGATGTCAACGATGATCCGGGCCTTGTCATCTGCTGGAGCCTGTGCGCTAAGCGCCGAGGCGATAAAAATGAACGCGAAGGTCAGAATGGATGATTTCATGAAGGGGCGGGTTGTTCTTGGTATTTTCATGTTTTATCAGCAAAACACCTCGCGCATCAAGCAGGGATTCGCAGAAAGTCGCGAAAATACTCAATCGTCCGAGTAATTCCCTCTTCAAACGGCACCTTGGGCTCCCATCCCAGAAGTTCCCGCGCCAGCGAGATGTCCGGTTGCCGCACCTTCGGATCATCAGCAGGCAGTGGATGATGGACGATCTTCGACTGGCTGCCCGTGATGCGCAGAATCGCCTCGGCAAACTGCATGATCGTCATCTCGGCTGGATTGCCGATGTTCACCGGCTCATGATAGTCGCTCTGCGAAAGGCGATAAATGCCGTCGATGAGGTCGGAGACAAAACAGAAGCTGCGCGTCTGCCGCCCCTCGCCAAACACCGTCAGAGGCTCATCATGCAAAGCCTGGCCGATGAAGGCCGGCACCACGCGCCCGTCCTCCAGGCGCATCCGAGGACCGTAGGTGTTGAAGATTCGGACAATTTTCGTGTCCATGTTGTGACTGCGGTGGTAGGCCATCACCAGCGCCTCGGCGAAGCGCTTGGCCTCATCGTACACCCCGCGCAGGCCGATCGGGTTCACATTGCCCCAGTAGGTTTCTTTTTGCGGGTGCTCCAGCGGGTCTCCATATGTCTCCGAGGTGGATGCCAGCAGAAAAGTCGCCCCTTTGGCCTTGGCTAGGCCCAGGGCGTGATGGGTGCCGATCGACCCCACTTTCAGCGTCTGAATCGGCAGCTTCAAATAATCAATCGGACTCGCAGGCGAGGCAAAATGGAACACCAGATGCACCTCGCCAGGCAGATAAATGTACTCCGTGACGTCGTGGTGGATGAACTTAAAATCCCCGTTCCCGGCCAGATGCTCGATGTTATGCACACTGCCAGTCAGAAGATTGTCGATGCCAATGACCTTGAACCCTTCCTTCAGCAAACGGTCCGTCAGATGTGATCCGAGGAATCCTGCGGCTCCGGTGACGACGGCGGTTTTCTTTGGGTGGGTCATTGAATCAATGGGGGATGGGCAAACAGGCGCGGAGTCTGTGGCAATCCCCTCAATCTGCAAGCAAAAGCCTGTGTCTTGATTTTCAACGTCATCCTGGCTTGTGCGAAAGCGTCTTCCCGGCCTAAACTCCCGCCTGCTTACACCATGCACCCACACACCCGAATTTTGGCCTGTCTCACCGGCGTTCTGACCTTGGCCGCCTGCGGCCCGTCCGACGAACCAGAACAGAAGAAATCTGACACCCCCGCCAGCGCGGCGCCATCAGGCACATCAGCGTCCCCTCCCTCGGTTCCTGGCATCGCCGCCGCCACCGGTCTCGCGGCCAAGGACGAACGCGCTGAAATCATCCTCCTGCTCCCGGATATGCGCGTCCCGCTCCAGGAATTTCAGCGCAACGGCCTCGTGAGGCTCATCAGCCGTCAGGCCGGCTACAAGCTCTTCACTCATGACGCCGCAGGTTCGGCCGCCCAGCAGGCGGCGCAGTTCCGCCAGGCTATCGACGCCAAACCCGCCGCCATCTTCGTCATCCCCATTGATCCCCCTGCCCTCGCCGCCTTGATCGTCGAGGCCACCACCGCAGGCATCATCGTCATCGGACTCGACAAACGCATGCTCAATGAAGGTTGCGCCAGCATCGTTTACAGCGACCAGCGCCGCGTCGGTCGCCTGGCTGCGGAGGCCACACTCGAGGCGCTCAAACGCAAGGCCGCCGAAGAAGGCCGCGCCGAGGTCACCGGTCGCGTCGTTCAGATCCTTTCCGTCGAAGACAGCCCGTTCTCCAACGATCTTGCCACCGGCTTCACCGAGACGCTGGGCACCCAGCCTGGTGTCATCCTGGTTCACGACGCTTTCGCCGACTGGAAGCCTGAGAACGCCACCCAGCGCACCGCTGAGGCGTTCCAACTACAAAAGCAGTTCGATGTCATCTTCGCGCACAATGACGCCCTTGCCGTCGGCGCGGCCAAAGCGGCCTCAGATGCCGGCCAGCGTGAAAACATCTTCGTCATCGGCACCGACGGCATTTCCGGCCCGAGAAGCGGCATGGAACTGGTCCGCCGAGGCGATCTCGATGCCACCATCGTCCAGCCCGCTCTCGTCGATCTCGCCCTGCAGATCGTCCTCAAGCTGCGCACCGACAAAAACTTCAAGCCCCTGCCCGCCTACGAGGTCGAGCCCGTCACCGTCACACCCAAAAACGTCGAAAAATCCCTCCGCGCAGGCACTTACAAGCTTCCCAAGCTCTAATCCGCCACCACTCCTGTCCATGCGTCTCTCCTCCTTCGCATTCCTCGCCTTCCTCCCATGCCTGGCGGCCCAAGACACCGCCGCGCCCAAGGTGGACGCGAAAACCCAGCTCGAAGACGCGAAGAAACTCCTCAAAGAAACCGCGCCGGGCATTTACGACCTCAACGGCATCCAGATCACCGCTGCCACGCGTGAACTGCGCATCCCCTGCTCCATCCTGCATCAGAAGCTCCCCATCGAGTACGCCCTCTGCCACGAGGCCGGTGAAAAAGTCCACGAAACCATCCTCCAGACCACCGTTCGTCCAATTGAAATCCAGCTCGCCCTCCTGCTCGCCAATTACCAGCCTGCCACCAAGGGCATCCTCGACAGCCTCGATCCCAAGGAAGAGCGCCCCTATCCTGAAAAAGACGAGACATCGCCCGCCACTCCAAGAGCCAACCGCCTCCACATCCGCTGCGAGTGGAAAGAAGGCGACAAAACAAAAAACGTCCCCCTCTCCGACTTCATCCAGAACATCGACGAGCGCAAAACCCCGCCCGATCTCGACACCTGGATCTTCAACGGCTCCCGCATCGACGCGGAAGGCTTCGTCGCCGAAATCACCGGCTCCATCATCTCCACCTACGTGGACCGCACCGCCATCATCAACTCCCCCGCCAAAGGCAACCACCGCGACGATCTCTGGATCAGCATGCCAGCGAATATCCCGGCAGAGGAGATGAAGGTCACGCTCATCATCANNGTGGGTCAAGAAGTGGTCAAGCAAGTCAAGGCATGGTCAAGAATCGTCCCGCCTTGACCGCCTTGGCTCCTTGCCCGTTGACGCCGCCCTCTTTTCACATCCAGTTGGTTCCATCATGAAACTTCCAGCCTTCCTCCTCATCCTCGCGACCGCCTCGGCCTTCCCCCAGGCCGCCAGCCAGGCTCCGCGCCACGAGTCTCTCAAACAGGAACTCCGCCTCGGTGTCGAGCGCGGCCTGAATTTCCTCCGCGCCAAGCAAAACGCGGAAACCGGCCAGTGGGGCGAGGCCGAGCCTGTCGCCATCACCGGCTTGGCCATGACCGCGTTCATGCTCGATCCCAACCGCAAGCCCGGCGATCCCGTCCCTGCCGAAGTCGAAAAAGCCACCCGCTACCTCATCAGCAACGCCAAGCCCGACGGCTCCATCACCATCAAGGCCCGTGCCACCTACAACACAGCCATCGCCCTCACCGCGCTGCTCTTGAACAACCGACCTGAAAACGAGGAGGTCATGCTCAAGGCCCGCCGCTACCTCGTCACCCGCCAGCTCGACCTCGACGAAAAAGGCACAAACGACAACCCCACCGACGGCGGCATCGGCTACGGCGAGGAAAAAGCCACCCACGCCGACCTCTCCAACACCACCTTTGCCCTCGAAGCCATCTACTACGCCCAGGCCCTCCTGGCCGACAAAGGCGACGCCGCCAAAAACGAGCCCCAGCTCAACTTCGGCGCCGCCATCGACTTCATCCAGCGCTGCCAGAACCGCCCTGAGAGCAACAAATCGAGCTGGGTCAGCAAAGACCCCC
>DNXB01000547.1:5332-6159 GCA_003506995.1 Verrucomicrobiales bacterium | reverse complement strand
CGACTTCGTCTGGATCGACCTCTTTGACGCGCCCAACACCGTCGGCCAGAGCCTCATCCGCGAGGTCGTCGCCGTCGGCGGCCTGCCCATGGTCCGCACCCACGACTCCGTGCTCACCCGCGAGCAGATGCTTTATGCCGACGCCAGGCAGTACGACCTCATCGCGAAGAACAACCTCGCCTTGATGAAAAAAACCGACTGCTACATCGCCGTCCGAGGCAGTCACAACATCACCGAAAGCTCCGACGTGCCAGCGGATAAAATGAAGCTCGTCATGGCCAAGCTGCGACCCGTGCAGAACGAGCGCGTCAACAACACCCGCTGGGTCGTCCTGCGCTGGCCCACGCCCTCCATGGCCCAGCAGGCCGGCATGAGCACCCAGGCATTCGAGGACTTCTTCTTCCGCGTCTGCCTGCTCGACTACGCCGCCCTGCTCCCCGCCATGAACGCCCTCAAGAAGCTCATGGACAAAACCCAGCAGGTCCACATCACCGGCCCCGGCACCGACCTGCGCTTCAGCCTCAAGGGCCTCAAGGCCATCGCCTGCGGCGGCAATCACAACATTCCTGACGGCGAGGTCTTCAGCGCCCCGGTCAAAGACAGCGTCGAGGGCGTCATCAGCTACAACGCCCCCACCATTTATCAGGGCATCGCCTTCGACAGCGTGAAGCTCGAGTTCAGCCAAGGCAAGATCGTCAACGCCACCGCCAACAACACCGAGGCCATCAACAAGATCTTCGACAGCGACGAAGGCGCCCGCTACATCGGGGAATTCGCCATTGGCTTCAATCGTGAGATCAAGGAGCCCATGCGCGACATCCTCTTCG
>DNXB01000547.1:0-5274 GCA_003506995.1 Verrucomicrobiales bacterium | reverse complement strand
GCGGCGGCGAGATCCGCTTCGACGGCAAGCTCATCCGCAAAGACGGCAAGTTTATGCTGCCTGAGCTGAAGCCGCTGAATTATTGAGCCATCCGCTCCGATTCAGCAGCCAGAGTCTGGCTGCTTTTCGTCCAACTTCCCTTGGATGACCTCCACGCCCAGCTTTGCCGTCTGCGCAAACGGATGATCCGGCCCCAAAGCCTTGCGAAATCCCGCTTCAGCACGCTGCATCAAAGCCAGCGACTCCTCAGCCTTGTACCGTTCCTCCAGACAGAGCGCCAGATTGAAGCAACTCACGAACACATCGGGATGTTGATCGCCGAGAACACGCTCTCGCAGTTTCAACACGGCGCGATGCTCTTGCTCAGACTCTTCATGCTTTTCCTGGGCAAACAGCACGCTGGCCAGAGCGCCGCGACTGCGCAGTGTGTCTGGGTGCTCCGCGCCGAAGACCCGCTCCTCAATCAAAATGCGCGCTCGAATCTTCTGCAACCGCTTAGCAGGTTTGTCATCGGTCCACATGGCGAGAATCGCCATGTCCAAACGGCTCACCAGAATCTCAGGTTGAGCAGGTCCGGCAATACGCGCCATGATCTTCAGTAATTTGCGTTGCTCCTCCCTGGCCTCCGCATACTCGCCTTTGGCACGCAAAGCGTTGACCAGATTGCTGCGACTACGCAAAGTTTCCGTGTGTTCCGCTCCGAGAACTCTTTCGTACTCCTTGAGCACCGAGCGAATCTCCATTTCTTCAGTTTCCGACTGCGGCGCAGATGGCATGGCCCTGGCATTAGGGGCTGCTGTGGCGGGTGTTGGCTGTTGCGCACACGCAACTTTCTGGCATTGCAGAACAGCCAGGAGCGCCCAGGTGCAAGTTAACGCGGGCTTCATAACCGCCAACAGCGTGACGGTTTGCCCATGAGGATGCAAGACGAAAACGTCTCTGGCGCGGCAACGCTCAATTCCGCCTAAAGCGGCGGCGAGACCCGCAAAGACGGCAAGTTTCTCCTGCCTGACTGAAGTCGCTGAATTGAGCGTTCACACCTCGACGACAAAGTCAGGCTGAAACGTCCCCACCTCTTCCTGGGGATAGCCACGCGGATTCGCGATCACGCGCGTTTCGCCGATTTTGTAGTTCGACTGGCTGTGAATTTGGCCGTGAACCCACAGCACCGCGTTGGAGGCCAGCACCAGACTTTCCAAGTCGGACGCAAAGGCACAGTTTAGCGGATCGCCCTGAAACTTCGACGGGATCGAGCGCGGGGAAGGCGCATGATGCGTGAGCACGACGATCTTCCTCCCTGCGTAATGCTCAAACTGCTGCCGCAGCCACAACACTGAGTCCGCATGGATGCGCCGCAGGTTTCCGGCTCGAAGCCGGCTGTAGCCCGGATAAAACCGGATGCGCCGGAAGTCATTCATCGCCCCCTCCGCCACTAGCGCGCCGATGGACGGATCATTCCCCAGCGCAAAGTCTGTCCACAGCGAGCAGCCCAGAAAAATCACGTCACCGATCTCGACGGCCTTGTTTTCCATCACATGGATGTTCGTCCCTGCCGTCTCTTCTTCGAGTTTGTGCGTCAGCTTGGGAATGTCATGCCCGTAGAACTCGTGATTGCCCATCAAGTAGAGCACGGGCCTGTCAGGAAACATTTCCTTCGCCCACCGCACCCCATGATGCCCCGTCGAAGTGTCTCCCGCCAAGATCACCACATCCGTCTCCACCTGCGGCGGCGTGAACGGAGCAAACTCCAGGTGCAGATCGCTGAGGAGGTGGAGTTTCATGGTTGGGTACGATCACTGAGTAAACGGAGCAATCGCAGTACGAGCTCAAAAGCCTGACGGGCTTGCATGGCACGTTCGTCGGCGTTGGTGGCGGCGTAAAACTCCACCATCTGCGGCGGGCCGAAGGCATCCACCGTCGGAAACTTCTCTGCCAAAATCGTGATGGCTTTCGCGACGTCCTTGTTGGTCATGCGTTGGTTCCAGTTCGCCGCGAGGGCTTCCAAACCGCCCGGAAATTCAGCCAGCGCATAGCACAGATCATAGACATCCTTCGGCTTGTCCCGCCCGCCGATGGCGTGCGCCTTCATCAGCACAAAGTCAGCCAGTGACACCACCCGCATGTGAACGGTGTTTTTGGCGCCGCGCACATTCTGTCCTGGGATCGTGATCTCCACCGGCGCATGGAAGGCCACGTTGCATCCTTCGGCTTTCAGCAACCGGAAGCCTTCCCGCAGCTTCGGCTTGTTCTTCTTCAGCTTCACGTCCTGCGCAGCCAGGAAGTCCACCTCGACGAGCACGGGCGTCTCACCGTCTTCCAAATCCACATCCACCACGAGCTGGAAGTCCTTGTCTCCCGGCTTGTAGCGTTTCGTGTCCAGCAGCAGTTGGATCAGCTCGGCGTATTGCCCTGCGCCGAGCTTGGCTGCATCCAGGGCCAGATCCACATCGATGCTGCCAATGTGCGGCTCTCGGCATTTGGTAGCAGCAGGTCCGGCGTCCAGCCGCCCACGACCACGAGGCTGTCTTTGAAGGATGCCAGCACCTGCCCCAGGTCCACCAGCACACGATGCGCTGCCTGGATCTGCCGCGCACCGTAGTCGTCACGTTGTCGGGGTTCAGGGGTCATGCTTTCAGGCCTGCGTCTCTCCAGGCCGGTTTGATTTTTTGTTCCAGCAAAGCCTCAGCGGCTTCCTGGCCGCGACCACCGCAGTGCCAGAGATCCACATAGGTCTGCACTGCATTGGTGCATGGCAGTCGATATTCAAATCCGTTCCCACGTTCTCGATGAATAAAGACTCCATCATCTGAGGGCACAAGCACGACGAGGTTGCCACCGGAGTCCACCGGCTTTGACTGCGTCACCTTGGCGAAGTACTCTAGCATGGGCGGGGAGACATAGAGCCAGGTCTTCGGCTGGCGCACATGGGGTGCCTGAAAATCCGCAGCGGAGAACGCCGCATAGGCTGCATAGCCTCCCGAAAAGTTGTCCAGGGCGGCCAGCGATTCACGCAATTGCTTCTCCTGCAGCAGGCTGAAGTATTCATGCCGCTCATGCTGCCCGAAGCGGTATGCATCGCGCCAGGCAAACAGCAGCTTCACCGGCTCCGTCACATGGAATCCGCCATCAGGCAATGCCTCGATAAAGCCTTCGTCCGTCAGATGCCGCACCATCTTGTTCACCAGCCCCAGACTTACACGCGGCTTGCAATGGATGCTCAAAACACGCTGTGTCCACGGCTGTTTCGGACGGGCAGGCTCGGTGAGCAACGCCCGCACCACCCGCCCGGCCTCCTTGGTGGCCAGATTCGCCACGGGTCGCGGCACCGCATGCACAGGCGCGTTTCCTGTGTGGTGGAGATGCAGAAGCCCCGGCACATCGACCCGGTAGTTCCCAGCTAGGTCATACCAGCTCCAACCATGCTCCGCGCACAGCTCCGCCACGCGCGGCGACACCCAGGGCAGCGCCAGCACCGGCACGATCACTTTCGGCCTGCCACCGGGCTTGAACTCACGCTCCGCCAACATGGAAAAGGTGCTAGGACGCATCTCCCGTTTGCACTCCACGCACAGCGCCGCGGCTCCACCTGTTGGCAGTGGCAGCTTCGCCAGCAGATCAAAACCAAGATCACTGTCTGCATTCAGCCTCACCACGTCCACACCCCGCAGCCAATCCACTCCTGCCAGCAGCTCACGCAGCCGAGTCGCCAGCGCTCGCTCCAATGCAGCAGGGGAATCTAATTTGATGCTCATGAATTTATCCGTGTTCACGGATTCGTGAACACTGGCTATTTCGTGAACACCTGCAAGCAGGTTTTTGTCATAGCTTCAGCGCGAAGCCGCCTTTCTGATTCCGTCATGACTGAAACGGTAGAACACAGAGTCCCAATCAAGCTGACAAAAAAAGGGGGCGGCAAATTCAGAGCATTCCCATTTTTCTGCCCCCATTTACTGTCAGCCTGATTGGAAAACTCACGCCGC
Organism: Verrucomicrobiales bacterium; assembly: GCA_003506995.1. GTDB lineage: Bacteria > Verrucomicrobiota > Verrucomicrobiia > Verrucomicrobiales > Verrucomicrobiaceae > Prosthecobacter. The sequence continues at coordinate 1,294 of DNXB01000547.1, read as the reverse complement.
CCGATTCACCGCGCTGAGCACGGCTTTGATGGACGCGAGTTCGATGTTCGTATCGACTCCGGCTCCCCATACGGTCTTCCCTGCACCCGTTTTGATCTGGATGAAGGCGAGAGCGCTGGCCTCGGTGCCGCTGCTGAGACTTTGCTCGCGAAAGTTAGTTACCCCAAAGAGCGGCACTCCACCATCGAACATTAATGCGGTGACAAAAGCAGCAATAGGTCCGTTGCCGGTCCCAGTGATGCCAATCTCGTGCCCGTTTTTAATTATGCTGCAACGGCAGGTGAAGACACCATCGACGCCGTCGGCGTGGAAGTGATGCAGGGCGTAGGGTGTCTCGCGCTGGATGTATTCCTTCCAGAACATGTCCTTCAACTCCGCGCCGCTGACCTCGCGGCCGAGCTTATCGACGATGTCGTTGGCGATGGGGCCGAACTCGCGCTGCATGTCCTTCGGCAGTTCGATGCCGAATTCGCTTTCGAGAAGATAGGCGACGCCGCCTTTGCCGCTCTGCGAGTTCACACGGATGACCTCGCGGTATTCGCGGCCAATGTCGTTCGGGTCGATGGTGAGGTAAGGCACGTCCCAGATGGTTTTGTGCTCGTCATAACCGGCGAGGCCCTTCTTGATGGCGTCCTGATGGCTGCCGCTGAAGGNNAAGGCGGTGAAGACGAGTTCGCCGCTGTAAGGATGACGCGGCGGCACGGTCATGCCGGTGGTGCGCTCATACATGTGGATGAGGCTGCTCATGTCGCTGAAGTCCAATTCAGGCGCGATGCCGTGCATGTACAAGTTCATGGCGACTTGGACGATGTCGAGATTGCCCGTGCGCTCACCATTGCCAAACAGCGTGCCTTCCACGCGATCCGCGCCCGCGAGCAGTCCCAATTCCGTGGCGGCGGTGCCGGTGCCGCGGTCATTGTGCGTGTGCAGGCTGANNTTGAGGATCATCTTATGCTGCGGCGTGGGCTGCCACACGTCCATGACGGCCTCGCTGATGTCTTTGGCGAACTCGACCTCGGTGGCGCTGAAGCTCTCGGGTGAATATTGCAGCGTGACGTTCGTGCCACCTGCGGTGAGGCGATGCAGGCGGTCCTTGATCATCTGCGCGCCTTTGACAGCCACGGCAACGATTTCCTCCTTCGACTTGCCAAACACATACTTCCGCTGCGCGGGTGACGTGCTGTTGTACATGTGGATGACGACCTTCTTCGCGCCCATCAGGGACTCGACGGTCTTCTCGATCAAATCCTCGCGCGCCTGCACCAGGCACTGGATGGTGACATCATCCGGGATG
>DNXB01000090.1 GCA_003506995.1 Verrucomicrobiales bacterium | reverse complement strand
TTTGACTACACCCGCTCCGGCAACCCAAACTTCCGCAACCTGCAATGCACGCTCGCCAGTCTGGAAAACGCGAAGCACTGCACCGTCTTCGCCAGCGGCCTCAGCGCCATCTCCGCCATCCTGTTTTCCCTCAAAGCGGGGGATGTGATCCTCTCCGAGCAGCAGATCTACGGCTGCACCTACCGCATCTTTGAAAAGGTGCTGCGCCGTTTCGGCGTCACCATCAAATACGCCAACCTCGCCAACCCTGAAAACTACGGACTCATCGCGCAGCTCAAGCCTGCGCTCGTCTGGCTGGAGTCGCCCACCAATCCGCTGCTGAAAATTCTCGACATCAAGGCACTCAGCGCCGCCGCGCACAGCGTCGGCAGCATCGTCGCCGTGGACAACACCTTCGCCTCCAGCCTGCTCCAGCAGCCGCTCGACCTCGGTGCCGACCTCTCCCTGCTCAGCACGACGAAATACACCAACGGCCACAGCGACAGCCTCGGCGGAGCGGTTTGCACGAATTCCGACGAGTGGCAGGAAAAAATGATCTTTGCGCAGAAGGCCATCGGTTTGCAGCCCAGCCCCTTCGACGCCTGGCTCATCTCCCGTGGCGCGAAAACCGAGGCCGTGCGCATGGAGCGCCATTGCTCGAACGCTCTCGAACTCGCGAAGCGGTTGGAGGAGCGCAAGGGACGCAAAGGCCGTAAAAGCATCCGAAACGTGAACTACCCCTTCCTGGCCAGCCATCCGCAGTACAAGCTCGCCAAAAAGCAGATGAAGGCCGGCGGCGGCATGCTGCTGGCTGATTTCGGCCTCAGCTACGGCGACACCCTCGCTTTCATCCGCCGTCTGCGCCTGTTCACGCAGGCCGAAAGCCTCGGCGGCATCGAAAGCCTCGTCGCCCATCCCGCCAGCATGACCCACGCCTCCATTCCCAAAGAAACCCGCGAAGCCGCCGGCGTCACCGACGGCCTCGTGCGCTTCTCCGTCGGCATCGAGCACGTCGAGGACCTGTGGGCGGACATTGACCGGGCGCTGACTTCACGATGAGAACGCGTCCATCATATGCTCGGGGAAATCCATGGCATCATGCAGCACTCGGGCGATCTCGATCTTCTCCACGGCAACACGAAACAAAATGGCGTGCCTGCCGCTGAAGCAAATGCGGCAGTCGGGATGAATTTCTGGCCGCAGCCGCCACTGGCGTGGAGCGTTGGCGATGCGCTCGAAGGTGCTCCAAATCATCGCGAGATAGCGCTCCGCTTGTTCTTCGCCCCAAGTGGAGAGCGTGTGATTGTGGATGGAATCCAGATCTTCCAGTGCTGCCGTGGAAAGACGAAACTTCATGCGGCCTGACGGCGGTTGCGGAATCTGCTCATGAACGCTTCATGATCCATTTCGACAAACTCGCCACGATCCAGCTGCTCGAAGCCAACAGCCGCCTCCTGTCGCAGCCATTCCAACGAACTCTCACGCGCCACCATTTGCCTCAGTGCTTCGCGAACAACTTCGCCCGGGCTTTCATAGAGTCCGGTTGCCAGTTTCCGCGCCACCAAAGCGTCCAAAGCAGGCGTGAGGGAGATTGTCATGACAAATCAATGTCATGACAGCCTCGATCTTGCAATCGGTGATTGCGGGTCGCATGCCGCGTGGTTCTATGCCCCCCAAAAAACAGCATGTCCGACCTCTTCAAACACCCTCTCTGCAATGCCGAAGACCTCGGCAAGGCGATCCCTGATCACGAACTCGGCGTGTCCGTGTGCCTGCCGCTGTGGAAACATGTGATCGGCTACGAGGAAGGCGATCAAGAGATCGTTTCAAAGTTCAAATCCGGTTACCCGCGTTTCTGCTGCCCGCCGGCCATCACACGGCTGTTTGAAGCGGCGGAAAAGGAATTCGCCGCCGCAGGGGAGCGCTGCCTCGTGTTCCCGCGTGTCGTGCATGCGGAGCGCTGCGTGCAGTTCATCGAAACCGGTCGTGCGGTCGAATGGACCGCACATCAGCTCGGCGTCGCGGTGTTTCCTGCGGACAGTTATGTGAAGGCACGCAAGTTCTGGCGCTTCTGCGGCGAATGCGTGAGCACACGGCAGGCTTGCGAGGCGCTCGGCGAACACAAGAGCACCGCAAGCGTTGAAGAAGGTAAAGCGGCCAACCTTACGATCAAACAGCGCATCGCCCAACTCGCCGGACAGCAGCCGGAGGACGTGTTTCTCTTCCCCTCCGGCATGGCGGCGAATTTTGCGGTGCATCGCATGCTCACCCATCTGTCTCCGGGCCGCAAAACCGCGCAGCTCGATTTCCCGTATGTCGATGTGCTGAAGTTGCAGCAGTTCTTCGGCAGCGGCGCGCATTTCCTGCCACTAATCAAAGACAACGAGTATGACGATCTGCGCACGCTGCTGCAAAACGAGCCGCTGGCGGGCCTGTTCTGCGAAGCGCCGAGCAATCCGCTGCTGCGCTGTGTCGATTTCGAGCGTCTGCTGGTGATTCGCGCCGAATCGCAGCCGGGCGTGCCCATCGTCGTCGATGACACCATTTCCACCGTCGCCCATGTCGATGCGCATCGCGTCGCCGATGTCGTCACGACCAGTCTGACGAAGAGTTTTTCCGGTGTGGGAGATGTCATGGCCGGCAGCGTCGTCTTGAATCGAAAATCACCGCATTACGCGGCCTTCTCCGCGTTTTTGACCGCGCATGCCGATCACGAACTCTGGCGTGGCGATGCCGTGGCGCTCGAACTCAACAGCCGCGACTTCACGCAACGCGCCACCACGATGAGCCGCAACGCCAAGGCGCTGTCCGATCACCTGCGCTCGCATCCGAAGGTGGATCGCGTCTGGCATGCGGCGACCGAAGGCGGACGCGGTTACGAGTTCATCCGCCGTGAGAACGGCGGCCATGGCTGCCTGTTCTCCTTCACGCTCAAAAACCCCGAGCAAACGAGTCCGAAGTTCTATGACGCCCTGCGCGTGTGCAAAGGCCCCAGCCTCGGCACGAACTTCACGTTGGCGTGTCCTTACACGCTGCTCGCGCACTACGAGGAGCTCGACTGGGTCGAAAGCGTCGGCGTCAGCCGCTGGCTCATCCGCGTGTCCGCCGGTCTGGAGGATGCAGCGGACTTGATCGCGAGGTTTGATGAGGCGCTGGCCTGAGTAGATTCGACTGGCAGTCGAATCGGCTTGGGACGTTCGGCTTCGGTAGCCAATCGAACCTACGGCGGCTGCTTTCGCGACCGCCACAGATACCCCAGAAAGTGCCCCAGCCCGCTGAACTTGAACTTCGGGTCCACCCAGCGCTCGATCACATAAAAGGCGAAATAGTAAGCTCGGCAGAAGCCCCACACGCACAGCACAAGCAGCAGCGCCGTGCGCCAGTTCCAGTTTTCAATGAGCAGGATCGCGGCGGACATTACGCCGATGAGGAGAAATAGCACTCCCTTGAGCCACATGGCTTTGATGGAGCGGAGATCACGCATGGTCTCTGCTTTTTGCTCAAGATTCCGCCATCTGCCGCAACCGAGTGACGATTTCCGGCTGCTCTTTCAGCTCCGCCAGCGGGGTGAGATGCTGAAAAACATAAGGCCAGTCCAGCTTCTCTTTTCCCTGCCGGATGATGACGCCTTTCACGTCGTTCCAGTCCAGCGGGCGGTCCGCGAAGGCTTTCATCACAATGAGATCCTCCGCCGTGCAAAGACGCAAGTGTATGCCGGGATAGACCTCGATCTTTGCCGCCCGATTCACCGCAGCCTCCTCGAAAGGCAGCGCTCCCAACGCCACGTCGATACCGATGCCTGCCGAGTCACGAACAAGCAACACACGGCGTTTGAGCGCAAACTCCCTGGCATCCGGGATGCGCGGCTCGAAATGCTCCAAGATGCCGTCCACAATGATCTCCTCACCCCCAAAGCCCGTCAGCACCGTGAGGTCCACGTCCTTGGTGAATCGCGGTTCGCCCCAATGCTGAACAGCCACGCCGCCGATGATGCAAAATGGCCAGCGTTGTTCTTCGCAGACCTCCTGGATGCTCAGCGCGAGCTTGATGAGAGCATTCATGAGGCCGCCAGCTTCATGAACCATCGCTGTTGTTCCACCAAGCCTGAAGTCGGTGGTGGAGGGCGTTTTTTCACCTCCATCTCCGCCAGCCCGGCATAAATCTGGAAATCCCTCATGGTGTCTGACGCACGAATGTCCTCCTCCCGCACTTTTTCAAGCAGCGGTCCGGCTGCCTTCCAAGTGTCAACCCAGCGTTTGGCGAGCGTGCGTTCTTCGTCGGTCATGTTCTCAGCCTAACGCCAAAAGCGCGAACCGCTACTTCTTCTCCAGCTTCACATAATCAATTCCCACCATGTTCCCCGGCTTCGCTTCTAGATTCGGTGGAGCGAGGGTGAAGGTGAGCTGGTGCTCGCCAGCGGTCAGTTCATGTGTGCCCCAGTCGAGTTCATCGGTGAGGATGACTTTGTCGGCGTTATAACCATCGAAGGAAGAGGCCACGGGCTTGCCATCAAGCGTGATGCTCGCCACGCCGTAGTCGCGGGCCATGGTGAGGACGGCTTTGAGGGCGTATTTGCCCGCTGCTTTGACCGGGATGGCCAGCGTGAGCTTCTGGTCAGGCTTGCCACCCGTCCACCAGAGCTGGGAACCGCCGCTCCACTTGTTGCCAAAGCCGCCCATGCCTTGTTTGCGGGCGTTTCCGCCGGTGATTTCGAGGATTTTGAGTGCTTCGCCTTCGAGCGCTCCGGCCACCGTAGGCGCACTCGCAAGAGCGTGGCCGCTTTGGCTTGCGGGCCACGCCTTTGCAGGCGCAGCTACGCCGCTTTGCAAATACTTCACCAAATCCACCACCATCTCCGGCTGCAAGGCATCAAACAGACCCTCGGGCATCGTGCTCATCTTGGACACCTCGCGTTTCTTCACGTCGGCCTTCGGCAACACAAACTCGATGCCGCCCATCATCGCGACCTTCACCGTCGCCGCGTTCTCCTCCTTGATCACGCCGCCCATCACCCGGCCGTCGTGCATGGTGAAAAGATTGAGCTGGTAGTCCTTCCCGATCACCGCGTTCGGATCGAGCACGTTTTCCAGCAGGTAGTTCAAATCAGCGCGATTGCTCCCCGTGATGTCGGGGCCGACGTTCTGGCCTTCGCCAAAGAGCTTGTGGCACTGACCGCAGGTGGCGGTGTAGAGCATCTTGCCCTTCGCGAGATCGCCCTTGGCCAACGCGGCAGGCGTGAGCAGGGCGCGGAACTTTTTCATGCGCTCGCCGAGGTCGGCTTTCGGCGCGTTCACATCGCCCCAGGCGGATTTGATGAGGGCGTTGATCTCCGCGTCATCGAACGCGGTGAGCTGCCGCGCCAAAAAGGGCGAAAGGGCCGTTGAAGGTACGACCTTGGCCTCCACGGCCTTCAAGAGCGCTTTCGCGCCTTCCTTCGTCGAGGCGAGCGTGTTGATGGCATCGGGGAGTTCGACAGGAGATAACGAAGGCAACGAAGCACTGAGGATTTTGGGCGTTTCGGCGTCCTTGAGCGAAGCGAGGGATTGGATGGCTTTGCGGCGGAGTGACGACGGGGCGTCTTGGGTGGAGACGATTTGTTGCAGAAGCTTCGCGGTGGCGTTGTCTTGCGCCTGGAGAAGCACGGAAAGGGCCTTCTCGCGTGCGGGTGTGTCGAGCGTGGCGGAGACGAGCTGGCTGCGGAAGGCTTGCAGTGCTTCCGCATCGCCAAACAAGGCGCTGAGTTCGAGAATGAGGCTCGGAGTCGCGTTCGGAGTCCCGGCTTTAGCCGGAGAGGCGTCCTTCACGGAATTCGTCGTCACAGACCCGGCGTTCCCGTTTCCGCCTGAAGGCGGGACTCCGAGCTTTTTCGCAATCTCCGGCCAGTTTGGCGGCATGGTGAGTTTTCCGCCGTTGCGTGCGGCGGCGACGATCATGGCGAGCACCGGCTCCCGCTTCGCGGCATCAGGTTCTTTCGCGAGTTCGGCGAGCAGCGCGGCACGGCCGGCATCATCGGCGGACAGGCGGCGGTAGATGAAGCCAGTGACTTTTTCGAGCTTCGACACCTTCGCGAGCTGCATCCCCACCGCCGGGTCCGCCGCCACGAGCGGCTCGATGCCATACCAAATGAGCAGCGGGATCATCGGGTCGTCCTTGTCCTCGCCGTGCTTGAGGAGAGCGGTCGCAATCTCGCTCCTGCGTAAAACAGGAAGCGCTCGGAGTAGCGAAGCGTATTCGCGCCTGACCAGGGGAGCAGTCTCCTTGCTTGCTAGAACAGGGATCGTTGTTGCTATTGCCTGATTCATCGTGCCAAAAAATTCATACACCCTCCCATCTGGCACATCTTTCGAGCGATGGGTCCATATCTGTTCTACAATCGAACGTACAGCCCATTTTCGGATGTGTTCGCTGCTGTCAGTGATAGGACTTGTTCCTTCAGGACTTGCTATGCCCAAGCAAAGCAGACTCATTTGAGCCTTGATGTGACTAACATTCGAAACTGGCTTTCGGAATTCTTCGAGCAGCAGCGAGACGCTGTGAGCAGGCTTATTGTCTGGTTTATGCTTTTCCATCAGCACCCGTCTCGCCATGCGAGAGAACCACTCGTTCTCCGTCTGCACGGCGAGTTTGGCGAGTGCTTCATCGCTTTCCTTGGCGAGGTCGAACGTAGAACGAGTTTTCCAACTCGTTCCCCAGACGTCTTCGCCGCCTGGAAGGGGAAAACGAGTTGGAAAACTCGTTCTACCATACGTCACGCGGTAAATCCGCCCATTGCTCCGGTCCCAGTTCTCCACTGCGTTGCTGCCACGGTGGCAGATTTGCTGGTCGCTCCAGTCGCTGACATACAAAGCACCATCCGGCCCCACCTTCTGCGTGACCGGTATGAAGTGCATGTCGTTCGCACGCAGGAAGTCGGCGGCGTGTTTGCCGATGTAGGTGCTGCCCTTCACATCGGTGTAATTCGCGACAAGACGATGGCCGTGGAGGTTGCCGAAGATGAGCTGATTGCGATACGTCGGCGGGAAGAGGCTGCTCTGATAGATGGCGAGCCCGCAGTGCGCGTGGCCGCCGCCGAGAGCGTTCGTGTCGTTGTTCATGACGCCGGCGCCGGTGGCCTTGTCGAAGCTGACATCAGGGCGCGGATTGCCAGCGTAGTGCGCGTGGTCGGCGATGGTCTTGATGTCCTCGTAGGTGTGCGCATTGAAGTGCTGCCCGGCCTGCCGCTGATACCGTCCGCCAGGGACGATGTGGTAGAGATGCGGGATGACGCAGGCGGTGACGAACCACTCGCCATGCTGGTCGTAATCGAGCCCCCAGGGATTGCTGGTGCCGTGCGCGAAGATTTCAAACTCATGCCGCACGGGGTGGTAGCGCCAGATACCCGCATTGATGGGAATGCGCTGCTCGTCCGGCGTGCCGGGCTTGCCGACCTTGCTGTGCGTGAAGACGCCGTGGCAGCCGTAAAGCCAGCCGTCCGGGCCCCAGATGAAGCTGTTGAGGGTTTCGTGAGTGTCCTGGCTGCCCCAGCCGTCGAGGAGGATGCGGGCCTCGAAAGAGAGTCCGGGAGCCAGGAGGAAAGAGGATAGAGGATAGCGGGGAGAGGATAGATTCTCGTTCGCGGCGGTCTTTTCTATCTTCTCTCCTCGATCTTCTATCTTCTGCGGCAGAGGATCGGCCCGATCATCGTGATCCGCATCCGGGATGAAGAGCAGGTAAGGCGCGGCCCCCACCCACACGCCGCCGAAGCCTAGCTCGATGCCGCTGACGAGGTTCAGGCCTTCGCAGAAGATCTTCTTCGTCTCGAAGGTGCCGTCGCCGTCTTGGTCTTCGAGAATTTTGATGCGGTCCTGGCCTGCGCCAACTTCGCGGGGCTTCGGGTAGCTGTTTCCCTCCACGACCCAGATGCGGCCGCGTTCGTCAAAGGTGAAGGCCATCGGCTGCACCAGATCTGGCTCGGCAGCGATGAGTTCGGCTTTGAAGCCTGAGGGGAGCTGCATGTTTTTCAGCGCATTCTCAGGAGAGAGACCGTGAGCATATTCGGACTGTGGCTTTAAACCGGGTCCATATAGTTTCTCTGCCCCATTTGCCTCTCCGCCCCTCTGCGGTGAATCATTTGCCGCAGAGGGGCGAAGGGGCGGAGGAGCAGAGCGTTGTTGGGTCAGAATGAAGACCCCCGCTTTGTTGCCGACGACGATGTCGGGCAGCTTGTCGCCATTCACATCGCCGACTTGAACATCGGTGCCGACGCCGCTATTCGCGTCGATGAGATGCGGAACGAAATCGACGGCTCCTTTTCCATCGCGCTTGGTTTGATACCAGTAGATGACACGTGCGCCGCGCTCGTCGGGATCATGGCCGTTGTGCGCCCAGTAGCGCTTGCCCGTGACGATGTCTTTGATGCCATCGCCGTCGATGTCCGCGAGATGCGCGGCGTGCGGCTGGGAGAAGACGATGCCGTAGTCGTTGTCCTGCGGCTGCTCGCTGGCGAGCATCACCTTTTTCCAAGTCGGTTGATCCGCAGATTGCGCCGATTTCACCGATTGGAGGAAAACGGCGACGCCATAACGATGCGCGGCGAGGCTGGTGAAGACGTCGTTCGTGCCGTTGCCATCGAAATCATACGCGAACATCTGCGCACCACCGCCGACACCAGCGGCGAAGTTGTGCTGCGTCCACATGGGCATTGGGACTTGCGCTCTGGGATCTGGATTTGGCGGCTGCTGCCACCACCTCCGCGCCTCCAGCAAGTCCATCTTCCCATCGCCATTCACATCCCCCACACCGAGGCCGTGGGTGAATTTGGCGACCTTCAGATCCTCCGTGACGGCGACGAAGGCCCACTTCTCCGTCGGCTTCTCCCAGTTCGGGGCGAACCAGCCAAATCTGCCGCCGGTGCTGCACACGATCTCTGGTTTGCCGTCGCCGGTGATGTCGGTGAAGACGGGCGATTCGTTGTCCACCACGTCGGCGACGATGTGCATGGGCCAGGGCTTGTCGTCGTGGGTACCGGGATTCAGGTAGAGCCGCGCTTCCTTGCCGGGGAAGCCGAGGATCAAGATGTCGTTGCGCTTGTCGGCGTCGAAATCGTGGACGTAGGCGAAGAAGTTGTCCGAGTAGCCATTGATGCTGAAAATCTTCGGTTCGTAGTAGGCGTGCTTCTTTTCAAACGCCGGGCCTTCCCACCAGAACGGGCCTGCGACCACGTCCGCTTTGCCGTCGCCATTGATGTCACCGATGGCGGCACCTTCGGAGTAAAAATCGCCGTGGAGCTGCTGGCGTTTCCAGGTGATCTGGGTGGCGGCGTGGAGGCTGGAAGCCGCGAGGAGGGCGAAAAGGAGACTTTTCATGGTTGGAAGCTCAAACGCTATCAGAAAACAGCGCTGGCAGACAAGTTTTATGCGCCATCGGCCATCGGGCCGTTTGTGCCTCCACCCGTGTAACACAAAAGCTACAGTGCCGACGTTCCTTGAAACTTCGTAAAAGCGTTTGAGGATGCCCTCATGATGACCACTCGTTCCCAGGTTTTTGCGTTCAGCCTCGTTTTAAGCACTTGGAGTTCGGCCACCACCTACATTATCCCAGACCCACCTCCCTCTCCCTCGGCGGATGAAGTTCTCGCGGCAAACTCGTTAGATCGAGCAACCGAGAGAGAGCTTCTAAACTATGTGGCAGAAAATTGGATACTGGCAAAAAGCTGGCTCCCAGACGTTTCCCTTTTGGAAGTCCGCCAGATCGAACGTGAATATCTTCGCAAAATAGAAGGCCCGAACGGTGGGGCATCAACGTACTGGAAGCAAGCCATTGCAGACCTAAAACAACAAAGGCTTCATGACAAAAGAAGGGTGGTGGATGCTGCGTTGCGCAAACTCGGGGAAATAGGCAGTGCGCTGTCGATCGGTGAACTGTCGATGCATGCCGTGGCAGAGGAGTGTGAGTGGACAAAGTGGAAGGCTTTGGCGAGCGTGCTTGAGTTGATGGGCAGGCTTGAGCCAGAGAAGGCAACTGACGCCGAGCTTGCCTGGGCAAGACCTGAAATGCTGGCACCACTCTTGGGTGATCTGCCGCCACCGATGGCTGAAAAATGGGCCTTGCGGCTGTGGAAAAGGTCCAGCCACATCCAATACGACAAAGACTATCTGAGAACTCGTTTGTGGCTTGCTCGATTCTTTGCCACTGCGGATGCGGCTTTGGCGGTCAGCATTTTCCGGCAGAGCATCGGCCATTATGATCCGACCATTCAGGCATTGTCCACCATGCTGCTCCGATCTGGTATCGGTGACAGTTTGGACTGGGGAACGACTCCAGAGCAACTCATCACCATGCTGGAAGATGGCAAATGGAGATGCACCACTTCAAGCTGGGAGATCGCTCCTGAGCCGTTGGCGTGTCCGCTCGTCAGGAAACACTGGGGCGGACGTGTCGATTTGGTCTGGTTGGATGCATCAGCCAAGCAGACCAAGGCTGAAGAGGATGTGTGGATCGATGCAGAGCGACCGCTTTGCAGCGGACTTATTTGGGGACGATTAACGAGCAGCGTGGGAGCTTTGGCTACGCACGACGGTAACATTCAAATGCGTGTTTCGAATTTACGCAGCATACCGGCTGCTCAAGCGTGGCACGGAGGAGTGTGTCTACTTTCAGGCTCATTGATGGCGGAGGAGGTTGCGAATGAGGGCACACTACTCTGGCAGGTTCCGGTTTCTCAATCGATTGGAGATTGCCGTTTTATCACCTGCAGTTCAAAACCGGGACACAAGTTGCTGCTTGGCTATCATAAGCTCGCTTGCATTGACCGCCGAGGAGACATTATCTGGAGCCTGGACCTCAAAGGCTTGGATGATCCAAGGTGGATTATGGACGTTGGGGGTGACCGGTTCTTGGTTTGCTGCACAAAATCCGTTGGCTGGCTCAGCACCAAAGGTGAGTATCAACCGGTTGTTGAAGGACTCGGATCTGCTAGTTGGGTGGCTTATCATCCCAACACACATTGGGTCGTGTTTGACGGTTCTGATTCGTTGGCGGTTATTTATGACCCGAAATCAGGCAAGGTGAGCGGGCGCTTCGACACAAATGATGGAGGAGGCAAACACGTCTCACGTTTCAAAAAATAAAACTACACTCATGCCGCCCGTCTTCATCCTCTCCAACGAACCCATCCAGCCCGCTCCGACTGTCTTCAAGTCCGGCGAGGGCGCGGAGGTGCAGTTTCTCGGCGTGGTGCGCGGTTCGGAGGACGGCCAAGCCATCTCCGGCATTGATTACTCGGCGTATTTGCCGATGGCGGAGAAAATGCTCCGCGAGCTCGTCGAACGCGGCTCGCGCGAACACGGGCCGCATCGCCTGTTCATCCAGCACCGCCTCGGTTTCGTGGCGGCGGAAATGCCCAGCATCCTCATCCGTGTGCGCACCAAGCACAGCGCGGAGGCCTTCGACCTGTGCCGCTGGTATTTGAAGGAGATCAAAACCAGCGTGCCGATCTGGAAGCGGGCGGTGTTTGTGGGCTGAGCGCGACGATCAGCTCAGCGCGTGCCAGGCGAAGGTCTGATGTGCCGCGTCGTCATCACTCGTCTGCGCGGAGGTGGTGATCATCGCCACCACGCCGATGATCACGGCGAGGGGGAAGATGAGCACCAGCAGTGGCAGCAGAAGAAGAAACGCCAAAGGCGCGAGCAACAAGCCCAAAGCGAGCGTCTCCCACCCGGCCATGCGCAATCGCAGGCCGATCGGAGGCTGGCCCACGCGATCGTTTTTGACATAGAAGTGCTCTCGTCTCAGCCAGTGCAGCAGAGGCCGCAAGATGGTGCGGAAGGGGCGGAGGAGCGTGGCTTGCATCCGGCGGGTCTGCCAGACGCGTTGGAGGTTTCGGTTCACAAAGCGGGCGACATCGTCCGCGCTGGCGGTCCGTTGAAACGAGGCCGCCTGTTCCATCGAAGAATCAGGCATCGTGTTCATGGTGTGGTTGGGTTTCCACTGTTTAAAACGGTACCTGGGGGCGATCCTAGCCTAAAATTCGTTCACGGCGGGGCTGGGGGACTTCCAATGTGCCGCCTCAACAGCAAAATCGAGCGATGAGAAAATCTCCGAGGCGTTGCGAGAGCGCGAAACCAACGCCATATCTCCCCAGCCATGCCCACACCCGCTTTTCACTACCAGGAACTCCTCGAACTCGGCAACGATGACACCGAATACCGTTTGCTGACCAAGGAACACGTCAGCGTGCAGAAATTTGGCGAGAAGGAAGTGCTCGTCGTGAATCCCGAGGCGCTCACGCTGCTGGCGAACCAGGCGTTTCATGACATCAATTTCTTCCTACGCCCGAAGCACCTGAAGCAGGTCGCCGCCATCCTTGATGACTCGGAGGCGAGCGAGAACGACCGCATGGTCGCCCTCACGATGCTGAAAAACGCCGACGTGGCTTCCGCAGGCTTGTTGCCGTTTTGCCAGGACACTGGCACCTCGATCATCATGGGTAAAAAAGGCCAGCAGGTCTGGACCG
>DNXB01000089.1 GCA_003506995.1 Verrucomicrobiales bacterium | reverse complement strand
CGCTTCTTTAAAAGCCGCGACGAACTCATTCACTTCCACCGTGCCGGTGTTGATCATCGCGTCATAGATGACCGCCGCGTCTTGTGGCACATCGGCACGCTTGGAAAAGTAATCAAACCAGATCGCATCACGACCGAGATCGCGCATGGCCTCATGCAGCTTGCCGACGGCGGTTTGTTCCTTGCCTTCAGGATCGAGGTAGAGCACGCGAATGGGGCCGGTGGTGGCGGCGTGGGCCGTGATGGCGGCGAAGAGAGCGAGGATGGCGGCTTTCATGGTTGTGGCTGGAGTGTCGCCGAAAACAACGCGTCTTGGCGAGGCTGCTGTGCTGACATCTTTTGGGAGGAATCGGCCACGCAATGTGTTCGGAGTCCTCGGTACGGAGTCCCGCCTTCAGGCGGAAANNCCTTGCCGCCTGAAGGCGGGACTCCGAACGAACTACCGAACGGGAGCGGCGATTTCACCGCTTATCATTTTGCAAACGCGTGTTTGAAGTCATCATCGGCGCGTGACCGACTCGAAAAAACTGCGCCTGTTTCTGTTCCTTGCCCCGCTGCTCAGCGGGATCATTTTGGTCTTTGCATTTCCAGGTTGGAATTCCGACCTGGCCGTGTGGGTCTGGCTCTTTCCGCTGCTGACAGTGCTGTGGCCGTGGCGGGATGCGGAAGGCGTGAAGACGCGGCCGTTCTGGCGCGGGTATCTGGCCGGACTGGCGTTCTTTTTGCCGAATCTGTTCTGGGTGCGGCATTCCTCGCGCGTGATCGGCGGCGCGGTGGATGACTCGTGGGTGGGCTGGGGGCCGGAGCTGATGGGATTTGGCGCGGTGATCGGCCTGTCGGGCTATTGCGCGGTGTATTTCGGCCTGTGGGCATGGTTCACGCATCGCTTTGCACGGCCGAATGTGAAGACGCTGACGCAAGAGCTGTGGCAGGTGAGTGTGATGCATTCGTTGAAGTGCGCTTTCCTTGCGGCGGCAGCGTGGGTGGCGTGTGAATGGCTGCGCAGCACGACAGTCTTCACCGGCTTTGGTTGGAACGGCCTGGGCACGGCGATGCATCGTAATCTGGTGCTCATTCAGGCGGCGGACATCGTGGGCGTGATGGGTTTGTCGTTTCTGCCCGTGTTCGCGGCCTGCACGGCCTGGAACACGATCACGCGCCTCGTTTACGCGTATCGCGGGGAAGGGACGTGCAAGACGCGGCTCGACTTCACGGTGGCGCTGGTGCTCATGCTGGTCACGGCGGGCTACGGCATGCTGAAGCTGACGGAAGTCCGCAAAGACGACCTCAAGGTGCGCACGGTGCTGGTGCAGCCGTATGTGGCGCAGGTGGACGCGTGGACCGGGCGGCTGGCGCAGCAGATTTACGAGCGGCTGAACAAGTTCACCCGCATGTATGCCTCCGCGCGGGATGGCAAGAGTCCCGTCGATCTCGTCATCTGGCCGGAGAGCGCCCTGCCGGTGAATCTTCATGACAAGTTCGAGCAACTGCCGGAAGGCTGGCACACGCGTTACTTTGACGATCTGCTGCACAGCGGCGAGTTCAGCCTGCTCACCGGCACGGAGATTCTGCGTGATGATGGCAAGAGCCATGTGTCCGCCGTGCTGTTTCACGGCCATGCGGCGAACCGGCAGGAGCATCACAAAGTTCACCTTGTTCCGTTCGGAGAATACCTGCCGCTGCGCGACATCCCGCCATTCTCCTTCTTGCGGGGCGTGCTGCCGGGTGATTTCACCCCCGGAGACAGCACCGAGCCGTTACAGCTCATCCAACCCGAGGTGCAGCTCATCCCGCTCATCTGTTTTGAAGACACCGTGGGCCGCGTGGCGCGGAAATTTGTGCGTGAGGTGCCGCAGATGATGGTGAACCTCAGCAACGACGGCTGGTTCCTCAACAGCATCGAGACAGAAGTGCATCTGGCGAATGCGCTCTTCCGAGCCATCGAGCTGCGCCGTCCCATGGTCCGCGCCACAAACAGCGGCGTCACCTGCTTCATCGACACGCACGGCCGCATCACCTCCCGCCTCAATGATCCTGAAACCGGCACCTCGTTTCTCGAAGGCGTGCTGCCTGGTGAGGTGAGCGTGCCACGTTCTGGCAAGCTGACACTCTATGCGCGGTTTGGAGACTGGTTCGCGCTGACGATGCTGGTGAGCTGCGTCGCCGCCTGGCTGGCGGCGTGTTTTGCCCGTCCAGCTACTTCGTGAGCTGGATCAATCCTGCTCCCACCGCCTCGGTTGAACCGCTGAGAGGCTTTGCGGTGCGCGTGAGCAGCGGGATGATGTTTGGGCCGTAGTAACCGCGTGCGAGGAGTGAGGCGACGACACCGCTGGTGATCGCGGTGGCCTGCGAGGTGCCGCTGCCGATAACGAGCTTGTTTTCCGCGTAGCCGGAGACGATGCCGACGCCTGGGGCGGCGAGGGTGAGGCCGGGGCCGGAGTTGGAAAAATAGGCTTGTGTGCCGGTGGCATCGACGGCTCCGACACTGAGGACACCGGACATACCTGCGGGCATGGAAAGGGTGGTCTGCTGCTCGTTTCCCGCAGCCGCGACGATCACCACGTTGCGGCTCTGCGCATAGCGCACGGCTTCTTCGAGCACGGGCGAGGAACCGGCGCTGCCGAGGCTGATGTTGATGACGCGGGCGCCGAGATCGGTGGCCTTGACGATGGCGCTGGAGAGCAGGGCGGTGTTGCTGTCGCCGTTGGTGTCAGCGACTCGGATGTCGAGCAATTTGGCCGCCGGAGCGACACCGCCGACGCTTTCGCTGTTTCCGGCGATGAGCGAGGCCATCGCGGTGCCGTGGCCGTTTATCGCGCTGCCGTCGTTGACGAGGTCGATGTGGGTGATCTGCGCGTCTTTGAGCGAAGGATGGGCCGCAATGCCGGAGTCGATGACGGCGACGGTGACACCCTGGCCCCAGCCGGAGCGATTGGCGGCGGCTCCGATCATGTCGAGGCCCTGGCTTCTAAAAGGCTCACGGCCTCCGGCGTTCGCGGTGTCGGTCTGTGTCGCAGGCTCCGGCAGGGCGGGGATGCGCACGAGGTAATTCGGGCCGACGTGGGTGTAATCGTCGGCATGCGCGTTCAGATCGCTCTCCAGGCCGCGGGTGTCGCGAAAGCGGACGCGTGCGCTGCGCAGTTTGAGATCGTAACCGAGCACTTCGAGCCCGAGGACAGACGCACGGTCACGAAATGCGGCGAGCGCCTCCGGCGTGCGGAAGGTGAGCAAGGCTTCGTTCGGCAGGGAGCCGGGGACGTGGAGTGTTTGGATTTGCGGCGCGGCGGATGGCCCGGCCGGTGTTGCGTCTGGCACTCTTGGAGCTGACGCGGGCCTCGGTTGCGGCATCGGGGTGGTGGCCGGGGACTTGTGTGGAATGGAATGCGAAGCCGTGACAGCCAGGGCAGGGGAGCGCCGCGACTCCAGCATGAGCCAGCCCAGTGATGCCGTCATCAACACAAGGCNNGGCGCTGAAGATGAGCCTGGGCAGGCGGCGTTTCATGAGCCGACCTTTAACACAGCAGGCGATTATTTGCACCCTCCGTGCCTGGTAAATCTCGTGAGCCTGACGGTCAGGCTATTTTGATCTTTGTGCATGGATTGTGAAAAAGGCGCCTTTCCATGGCGTTTGTCCGCCCATGAAGAAACCCTTCGCCTACCCCCTGCTTGCGGTCTGTTTGCTCTCTTTTGCTCATGCCGCTGGCAAAACCGACATTACTACCGCAGCCCGTCAGATCGACTCCATTCTTGAGGCCGACTGGCAGAAGCACAAGCTGCAGGGCAATCCCGCCACGGACGACAACACCTTCGTGCGCCGCATCTACCTCGACATCATCGGACGCATCCCGACGACGCGTGAGGCGGATGAGTTTCTGGCCTCCAAGGATGCCGGCAAGCGCGCCAAACTGATCGACAAGCTGCTCGCCTCCGAGGCCTATGTGCAGCACTTCTTCAATTACTGGGCCGATGTTCTGCGCGTGACGTCCTCAGGCAACCAGACCGGTCCGATCACGGGCGCGGCTTATGCGGAATTCGTCAAGGAAAGCCTGCGGGAGAACAAGCCCTACGACGCG
>DNXB01000393.1 GCA_003506995.1 Verrucomicrobiales bacterium | reverse complement strand
ATGGGCTCGATGAACTTGGCGTCGGCGGGCGGGGGGTCGGTGTTCAGTGCGAAGGGGACGGGGCCTTCGCGGAACTGCCAGCCGTAGTTGCCGCCGTTGGTGATCCAGTTGATCTCCTCCCAGATGTCCTGGCCGACATCGGCGCACCAGAGGCGGCCCTTTGCGTCAAAGCTCATGCCCCAGGGATTGCGGATGCCGGTGGCGTAGATCTGTGGCAGGGCGTTGACGCCGCTGGCATACGGATTGTCGGCGGGGATGCCGTAGGCGTTGCTGTACTCGCGGCTGTTGACGTCGATGCGGAGGATTTTGCCGTAGAGCGTGGCGTTGAGCTGGGACATCTTCAGTTCGCCGTTGCGCTTCGAGTTGTCGCCGACGCCGATGTAGAGGAAGCCGTCAGGCCCGAAGAGGATGTTGCCGCCGTGGTGGTTCCAGTTGATGAGCGGGACTTCGAGCAGGGTGCGCTCGGATTTTTCGTCGGCCTTGTCACCATCCGCCTTCATCTCGGTGACGACGAGGCGTTTCGGCTTTTGCAGCGTGTAGCAGAGGTAGAAGAGGCCGTTGTCCTTGAATTTGGGATGGAAGGCGAGACCATTGAGACCTTCTTCAAACAGGCCGTCCTTCGCCTCCATGCCACGCGGGGTGAGATCGAGAAAGGTTTTGGCTTCGGCGGACTGCTCGTCCTTTGGCAGGATCAAAATCTTGCCGCGTTGAAGGGCCAGGAACTCGCGTCCGCTGCCGTCCTCCGGGATCACGACGGCGATCGGACGCTCGGTGGTGAGCTTTTCATAAACGCGGGTGAGCTTGTGGGTGTCCGCTGCAAAGGCGGTGGACGCGGCGAGGGCGAGGCAGAGAAGGGAGCGCATAAGAGTGAGGAAGTCAGTGTATGCGGGGCGAGTCTTGCAGGGCAATGCGGAATTTTTGTTTCACCGAAGCAGTTCACCGCCCCATTTGACCACCCGCTGTTTGCTTCTACCATGCCCACCCCATGAGCAACGCCACCGCCATCACCCCCACACGCGAAAAAGACTTCCCCGAATGGTACCAGCAGGTCGTTCGTGCCGCCGACATGGCGGAGAACTCCGAGGTGCGCGGCTGCATGGTGATCAAGCCCTGGGGCTACGGCCTGTGGGAGAACATCCAGCGACAGCTTGATGCGAAGTTCAAGGCCACCGGGCATGTGAACGCTTACTTTCCGCTGCTCATCCCGCTGAGCTACCTCGAAAAAGAGGCCCAGCATGCCGAGGGCTTTGCCACTGAGTGCGCGGTGGTCACGCATCACCGCCTGGAGGCGCAGAAGCAGCCGGATGGCACGACGAAGATGATTCCGACCGGCGAGCTGGCCGAGCCTTTCGTGATTCGTCCGACCTCCGAGACGATCATTGGCGCGGCCTTTGCTCGCTGGGTGGAAAGCTACCGCGATCTGCCGCTCCTGATCAACCAGTGGTGCAACGTCATGCGCTGGGAGATGCGTCCGCGCCTGTTCCTGCGCACCGCCGAATTCCTCTGGCAGGAAGGCCACACCGCGCACGAAACCGCCGAGGAGGCCATCGTTGAAACGCGCACGATGCACAAGGTGTATGAGGATTTCCTGCGTGATCATCTGGCGATTCCGGTGATCCCTGGCGAGAAGACTGAGCGCGAGCGTTTCCCTGGCGCGGTGCAGACCTTCACCGTCGAGGCGATGGTGCAGGACAAAAAGGCCATCCAGGCCGGCACGTCGCATTACCTGGGTCAAAACTTCGCCAAGGCCGCGAACATTCAGTTCCTGGGCCGTGACAACACGCGCCAGCTCGCGCACACCACGAGCTGGGGCGTCAGCACCCGTCTTATCGGCACGGTGATCATGGCGCATGGCGATGACGACGGCGTCATCATCCCGCCACGCGTCGCGCCGAACCAGATCGTCATTCTGCCCGTCACCCCGAAGCCGGAGACGCGGCAGGAGGTCATCGACGCCTGCGAGGCGCTCGCGCAGACGCTGCGCACGCAAACCTTTGGTGGCGAGCCGCTGCGCGTGCATGTGGACAAGCGCGACCTGCAAGGCGGTGCGAAAAACTGGGAGTGGATCAAGAAAGGCGTGCCGATGCGCCTCGAAATGGGGCCGCGTGACATCACCAGCCGCAGCGTGGCCGTGTGCCGTCGCGATCTGGGCCCGAAAGCGAAGGAATTTGTGCCGAAGGAGGAGTTCATTCAGTCGGTACAGGAACGTCTTGGAGAAATCCAGGACGCGCTCCTTGCCCGCGCTACCGCCTTGCGTGACGCGAACATGAAGAAGCTCGAAACGCTCGAAGAATTCAAAGCCTACTTTGCCGAGAACTCCGAAGGCGGCTTTGCCCTTATGCACTGGGCCGGCGGCAGCGAAGACGAGGACGCTTTGAGCAAGGAACTCAAGGTGACCATCCGCTGCATCCCGCATGGCGATCAGTTTGCCGAGGAAGGAAAATGCTTCCTCACCGGCAAGCCGAGCAGCCGTCGTGTGGTGTTTGCGCGGAGTTATTGAACCCGTGCATCCTCAGCGGATGAAGTAGCTCAGATTCTCCAACTCGACTGCCAGATCGACGCTGTTTACCACGACGTGCTCCGGCACGTCGAGGACGGTGGGGGAGAAGTTCAGGATGGCCTGGATGCCGTGATCCACCATGTCATTCACGACGGACTGGGCGCTGCTGGCAGGGACGGTGAGGATCGCCATCTTGACGTTGTTGCGGCGGATGAACTCGGCCATGTCCGCCATCGCGAGCACGGGGACATTCACCTGCGGCAGCTTGCGCGGGGTCAAATCGAACGCGGCGGCGACCTCGAAGCCCTCCTTGCGGAATCCGCCGTAGCGCAGCAGCGCGGAGCCCAGGTTGCCGACGCCGACGAGGATCACCGGCTGCAGTTTGTTCTGTCCCAGCACGTCGCCGATGGTCGAGCTCAGCGCGTCCACGTTGTAGCCGAGTCCGCGCGTGCCGAGCTGGCCGAAGTAGGCCAGATCCTTGCGCAACTGCGTGGATTTCACCCCGGCGGCCTTCGCCAGCGCGGCGGAGGACACGGTGTCCACCTGGTTTTCACGCAGCCGTTGCAGGCAGCGCTGGTAGATCGACAGGCGGTAGATCGACTTGCGGGGAATGTCTATTTTGGCAGGCATTGGTTGGGTGCATGTGAAATTTCACCCGGAAGTGCCGGAAGTCAATTCGCCGCAATCTGACGGCCTCGTCACCTCTGCGGCCCGGCTGATGGACCTGGCGCCCGGCGCACCGGTGCCGTGTCCTGGATGCGCTGCTCCGCCGGGATGCGCAAATGTTGCTCCAGCAGTTTCAGATGCTCGATCAGGCCCGATGTGGACTTGTTGGCATCGTGGAGGCGCTTCAAAATGGCGTACCCCTTTTTCCAGGACTCAGGATCGTTCGATTGAGCGTAGGCGTAAGCCGCGAAGCGCTCCGTGTAGTTCAGACCGCCGTGCTGAAACGAGTTCCAGTAGGCGTCCCCGGCTTTTTTGAAGTCATAGGTCCGTCGCAGATGAATCTCCGCCAGCTTCTCCCACAGGCGCGGATGATCCGGCAGAAAGCGCAGCCCTTCCTCCAGGATGGCCACGCCGCGCATCACATGATCGTGGTAGAACTGCCCGCGTAGCGCGGGTTTCAGATCTTTGCTGTAGAGGTAGTATGACGCGGCGTTGTAGGCCATGTGCCAGGACGCCTCCTCCCAGTAGCGGAAATTGCGCGGCTGCAGCCGTGTCACCAGCTTGTAGAGGCTGTCCACCTTGGCCCAGTTCACATGGGTGAACTCCAGGTGCGCCCGCAGTTGAAACATGCAGGCCGCCAGCCCGCGCAGGCCGCCCAGTGATGCCGCGATGCCTGCCTGCCCCAGATTTTCTCCCACACCGAGGCGGATCGGCTCCTCCAGCATCTTCTGCTGGCGCAAATCCGCCGTGATCTTCTGCTCCAGCGGCAGCTTCGCCACGCCGAAGACCAGCAGCACCGCGATGGCCTGGAGTTCGCGTTTCATAGCTCTTTCTCCACGAACAGCAGATGCGTGACGAACAGGTAAACTGTCACATACAGCGCCGCGATGCCCGTCATGTCATAAACAGCCGCCCAGGGGACGATCTCGCCGTTCACCACGCTGTCCACGATGTCGAACTGCGCCAGATCCGGGCAGATCGCCGCCAGCAGCAGCGCCGCCGCACGGCTGGCTGCGCTAGAAAGATGCGGCTGAAAAAAGAACTCGCGGATCAAGGCATGTCCGTGCCCGATGATCGTGATGCAAAACGTCATGATGATGGTGAACAATGTGGAGCTGGCGATGCAGGACAGCAGCAGTGCAACCATTGTCACGACAGACGCCTTCAAAAAGATCGCCCATACGGCCCAATGCAGATTCCACGTCAACCCTTGTTGTGCCACGATCTGTCGTACCTGCGCCACCACCTCCGGCG
>DNXB01000434.1 GCA_003506995.1 Verrucomicrobiales bacterium | reverse complement strand
CACCTGGTTTGGTCTGATACAGCACCAGATCCCGCACCTGGGGCAGGCCTTCCTTGATGTCCGCCGTGATGTAGTTGCCTTTGCGCTCCGGCGTGACTTTCAGCTTCGCCTTGGTGCCATCGGCGTTTTGCGAGATGATCTCCGTGCCCGCAGGCAGGTTTTGCCGCTGCTCGCAGTTGATGAGCACATAATTTTGCTCGGGGTTCACCAGTTCGATCACGCCGATCAGCTTCGCCTCGCCTGGGCGGTTGTTCTTGCCAAGCGCTTTGTCAAACATCCCCATCCTGGTCGCCTTCCCAAGCAGATAGGTGCAACTGCTGAGTCCCAGCAGCGGCAGAAGGCAGAGGATGCGAAGGTGGAACATGCGTTCATTGATGCGCATGCGCGGCTGGCTGTCCAGCCTCGAGACAAGGCAAGATTTTGCTGTTGGGTTGACGCGGCTCTTGTTAGAACGGACCAGCGATGAATGATACGGAGTTCAATCCCTACGCCCCTCCCCAGGCCGCCAGGCTGATACCGGACTCGACGCCGGAAGCCATCCGACGCGCTCACATCGGCCATGAGACTTCGGTCAAATCCATCGGCGGTTTGTATGCGCTTGTAGGCGGGCTGATGCTGCTACCGGTTTTCATCGGCCTGCTGGAGTCGCTGACCCGCGCGTCATGGAGGAATGATCTCACCGAGTTGGTGATGATGCTGCTGATCGGGGCGGGCATGCTGTTACTCGGGGCCGGAGTGCGCCGTGTGAGACCGTGGGCGCGGATCGCGATGGCGGTGGTTTCGGGGCTGCTGGCGGCAGTGACTCTGCTCACCGTCATTTTTCCGCTGCTGAACTTGTATGTGCTCTGGCTGATGCTCTCGGCCAAGGGAAGGATGGTTTTCTCGCCTGCTTATCAGCAGATCATCGCTTTCACGCCTGATGTGAGGCCGCGCACATCAGGCTTCGTCTGGTTTTTGCTCTGCGTCGTGATCCTGTTTGTGATCGCGGTTACGGCAGCGTTGCTGATTCCGGTTTTTAACCGATGATCCCCAGCTTCTTCAGCGTGGCGCTCAGTTCGGCGATTTTATCCTGCTCCATGCCCACGAGCGGCAGGCGCAGTTCGTCGGTGCAGTGACCGGCCAGCGCCATCGCGGTTTTGATCGGGATGGGATTGGTGGCCAGCTTCAGGAAGGCGGCGAATAGCGGGTAATACTTCGCATGGATCTTCAACGCGGCGGTGTAATCGCCCTTCAGGGCAAGCTGCACCATCTCGCTGAGGGGTTTCGGGATCAGGTTGCCCGCCACGCTGACGATGCCGACCGCGCCCACGGACATGAAGGGCAGCGTGAGGCCGTCGTCACCGGAGAGGATCTCGAAATTCGTGGGGAGGATCTGCTTCATCTGGCTCACGCGCTCCGGGTTTCCGCCCGCTTCCTTGATCGCGCAGATGTTCGGGCAGCTCTCGGCCAGGCGCACGAGCACATCGAGACCGATCTCGATGCCGCAGCGGCCCGGGATGCTGTAGAGCATGATCGGGAGCTTCGTGCTCTCGGCGACGGCCTTGAAGTGCTGATACAGACCTTCGGGCGTGGGCTTGTTGTAATACGGTGCTACTTGCAGAATCGCCGTGGCACCAGCGGCCTCGGCCTCCTGGGTCAGTTCGACGGCTTCGCGCGTGGAATTCGATCCCGTGCCCGCCATGACGATGCCGCGGCCCTTGGCAAACTCGACGCTGAGTTTCACGACACGCTCGTGCTCATCGTAATCCAGCGTGGGCGACTCACCGGTGGTGCCGCAGGGCACGACACCTGACACACCGTTGTCGAACTGGAAATCGACGATGGATTTGAGCGCGGCCTCATCAATTTGGCCGTTGCGAAAAGGGGTGACGATGGCGGTGTGGGTTCCGGCGAACATAAGTGGGATGGAAGAACTTGGAATGGAGGAACTAAGAATGGGAAATGGCTTGGGAGGCTAACGGCGGCCTTGGCAGTGGTGATTGACTTGTCGATGATATTCACCTGTTCCGTGCATTCATCAATCAATGGCTGCAAGCGTTTTGGCGGCGCGGAGGCGGGCTGTGAGGGACTGACAAAAAATGAGGGGCAAAAAATGGGCGGAAGAGATGGATGCTTGGAATCTTTTGCCCCGAATCTTTTGTCAATATCACTGCCGCGAGACGGAAAGAGCTCCCGCTTAGATCGAGACGCTCCCAGTAAACACAAAGTCCGCCGGTCCGAACAGCGTCACGTTCGTGTATTCGCTTTTGGAGGTCTCCTCAAAGCCGACTTTCAGCGTGTCGCCGCCTTTGACCATGACGCTGACGGGGCTGGGCGCGCCTGTCAGTTCGTGATGGATCAAGGCGCAGCCGACCATGCCGGTGCCGCAGGCGAGGGTTTCGTCCTCGACGCCGCGTTCGTAGGTGCGGATGGAAATGCTGCCTGGCGCGAGCACTTTGGCGAAGTTCGCGTTCGTGCCTTTGGGCTTGAATGCCTCGTGATAGCGCAGGCCCGCGCCCCATTCGCGCACCGGCACGCTGGCGAGGTCATCGACAAACACGACGGCATGCGGCACGCCGGTGTTCACGCTGTGGACGGTCAATTCCGTGCCTGCGACAGGCAGTGTCTGCGCCAGCTTGAGGCTGTGCGGAGCGCTCATGTTGATGCGCACCTGATCGCCCTCGAATTCGGCGGAGATCATGCCCGCGAGGGTCTCGAAGCGGATCTTCGTGAGCTTGTCGCCATGCAGGTGATTCACGAAGCGGCCAAAACAACGCGCGCCATTGCCGCACATCTCGGCCTCGCCACCGTCGGCGTTGTAGTAGCGCATTTTGAAGTCGCCGCCGTCGGTCGCAGGCTCGACACAGAGCAAACCGTCCGCGCCGATGCCGCGATGGCGGTCGCAGAGCTTTTCGATCTGGTCCTTGGTCAGCGCGAGGCTGAGGTCGCGATTGTCCAGCATGACGAAGTCATTGCCGGCACCGTTCATTTTGGTGAATTGAAGAGTCATGGGGGGAAGAGGGGCAACCACAGAGGGCACCGAGGAACACAGAGATGAGTTTTGGGAGGAAATCAATCCTCTGTGCCTCTCCGTGCCCTCTGTGGTGAATCAGAGGGCGTGGACGGCATCGACGAGCGGTTTGACGAAGGCTTCCACCTTCGCGGCGCAGTCAGGGCTGGAGCCGTTTTGCTCGATGAGTTTGACGATGGCGCTGCCCACCACCACGCCATCGGCCTTGCTGGCGATCTCGGCGGCCTGGGCGGGATTGGAGACGCCGAAGCCGACGCACACGGGCACATCGGTGGCCGCCTGGATGATGGCGACCTGCTCCGCGATGCCGGTGGCGATCTCTGCCTGTGCTCCGGTGACGCCGAGACGGCTCACATAATACACAAAGCCCTCGGCGCTCTTGGCGATGCTGGCGATGCGGTCGGCTGGCGAGGTCGGCGCGATGAGCTGGATGTGCCGCAGCTCCGGCGTGGGCTTCAACTCGGCGTTTTGGGCCGCCTCATCCGGCGGCAGGTCCAGAACGAGCACGCCATCGGCTCCGGCGGCGGCCGCGTCGATGTGAAAGCGCTCGTAGCCGTAGGTATAGACGGGGTTGAGGTAAGTGAACAGGACCAGCGGCACCTGGGACTTCGCGCGGAGCTTCTTGATCATCTCCAAAACGCCCGGCGTGGAGGCTCCAGCCTTCAGCGCCCGGTCGGCGGCCATTTGATTGACCACGCCATCCGCCAGCGGATCGGAAAACGGCACGCCCAGCTCGACGACATCGACTCCGGCGCGTTCCAGCCCCAAAACAATGTCGATCGTGGCATCGAGCGTGGGATCACCGGCGCAGACATAGGCCACGAAGGCCTTTTTCTTCGCGGCGCGAAGCTGGGCAAAACGGGCGTCGATGCGGTTGGTAGGGGCGGACATGGGGCGGGGTGTTTAGCATGCGAAAGAGAGAATGTCGAGCCGAGAGC
Source organism: Verrucomicrobiales bacterium (assembly GCA_003506995.1). GTDB lineage: Bacteria > Verrucomicrobiota > Verrucomicrobiia > Verrucomicrobiales > Verrucomicrobiaceae > Prosthecobacter. The sequence goes on along the minus strand of DNXB01000434.1, from coordinate 5,250 downwards.
AGACGCGGCCCGAAAGTGCTACGGAGCGGCCAGATGGGTGTTGATGTGGCCCCGGCTAGGGACACTGATGGGAAGTGAAAGGTGAATTGCGCACGAGCAGCGATGCACTAAACTCCGCAGCCAAGCCCATGCCTCACTTCATCAACCTCGACCGCCTCTCGCTGCCGTCGCGTCCGTTGGATGCGCGGGCACACTTGGAGCGCGTGCTTGAGGCCCTGGTGGATGACTTTGGTGCGGAGAAGATCATCGTCTTCGGCTCCTGCGTGCGTGGCACGGCCACGGAGCACAGTGATGTGGACATGCTCGTCATCCGCGCACGCCCCCCCGGTTGCACTCGGCCCGCCTACGAAGCTCTCACCGCCGCCGCGAAGGCACGACCCTTGATTTCCACCGACATCCTCGTGCGCACACCCGATGAATGGCTGGAAAAGCAAACGCGGCCCTTCGGCGTGTTTGACGAGATCGTCAACCACGGCCTGCCCGTCTATGAAAGGTGATCCGCTCAACCCCTCTGACTGGCTTCGTGCCGTGAGTGTGGACTATGAACGCGTGCTGCGCGCCATGGACGATGCCGACAATGGCGCTGCCGCTCTATGGCTGGAACAAGCAGCGGAAAAAGCCATGAAAGGATGGCTCATCGGCCAAGGCTGGGTGTTGGTGAAGACACACGATCTCGAGCGCCTCGCCAACGAATGCTGTGTGCGCGGCTGTGACCTATCCTCGTTCCTGCCCGCCGGGCGCAGGCTCAAGACTCTGTACTTCGCGGATCGCTATGTCGATGACTCGCCTGATGCCGAGCCAGATGAGGCGGAGATCGAATCCATCTGCGGTGAAGTGGCAAAGCTCATCATCGCCCTCTTTCCACAGTTTCAGCCGCCGTGCCTGCCGTCTTCTTGACCGAGGCTCCTGAGACTCCCCACGTCGTCACCGACAAAGACCCTGCCGCCGTACAGTGCGGTCAGATCGATGCGATGCCGGAGCTACACGGCGAAGCCTCAGTCGCTTTTGCCGCTCCTGAACAACTTCGCGCTTTTGACACTCGGTTGTTGCCGCAGAGGGGCCAAGGTGCAGAGATGCAGAGGTCTGAAACTTGGCTCCTCCGCCTCTCTGCCCCTTTGCGGAAAAATCGAGTTTCCCTAGGCTGGCTGCACGAAAGTTACTCTCCGCCCCACAATCAAGCCGCCTTCAATCTAGGTGCTCTGCGGTGTAAATCCGTATTGCCCTGAAGAAGCGCAGCCATGCCGGAATGAGAAACGGCGGAGGGGCTTTTTTGAAGTTCCAACCACCCTCGAATTCTTTCCCGAAAGTGCGCTGCCACCCTTGATGGAGCGCGAGTTTCCTCCGGTGGCGCGCGTGGTTCTTCCGGAAAAACGCTCAGTTGCGCCGCTACCTCGTGCGTTTGCGCCGGAGATCCGCACGCAACCGATTGAAAATCAGTCAACCGCGCAAAATTCGCTGTTTTCGCCGCCAAGAATGACCTGGGTGCCGCCTGAAAGCCCTGGAGGTCGGCCTTGCCGGAGGCTTCGTCCTCACGCCCGAATGCTTCCAGCGACGTAACCGGGCCGAGGTCTGTGCGTGGCGGGCAAGACACGCCGCCCCACTGGCGGCTACTCGGTGGTTTCCAGGACGATGCGGAAGCCGAATTGGTCTTCGCGGACGGTGATTCCCGCCTGACCGCGAGCACTCGACAGCAGTTCGAAGTCGTTAGCTCCGCCTTTCCACGAACTTCCCCGGAGCACGCGGCTTGTCTGGGTGTTGTTCAGCCAGTCTTCACACCACTCCGCCACATTGCCTCCCATGTCGTAAAGGCCGTAGCGATTGGGCTTGAAGCTCATCACCGGGGCCGTGGTCGGATAGCCATCGTCATAGCCTGTGAGATACTTCGGCACACTGATCGCTGCGTTGTAACTTTCATCGCCGTAGTTTTCGCAGCCCTTCGACGGCGGCCAATTCGAGCCCCAGGGATACTCCTTGACCCGCAAGACCGTGGCCGGGGTGTCGTCCTTCTTGCGCTTCTCATCCCGGCCGATGCCCGCCGCGTAGCTCCATTCCTCATCCGTGGGCAGACGGTAGCGCTTGCCTTCTTTCTGGCTGAGCCAGGCGCAGAACGCCTGCGCATCCTCCCAGCTCACGATCACCACGGGATGATCATCAGTCGGGCCTTTGGGCGCGACATTTTTGAGAGTCTGGTTCTTCCATCGGGGATTCACCGTGGGCACAGCCGCCGCATACGCGGCGTAGTCCTTGTAGCGCGTCTCGTGGATGCAAAAGAGAGTCTTGATGCCGGTGACTCGGACGAATTGCATGCCGAGGCTGTTGGTGAAGTCGCTCTTGGCGGGGGTGGCCGGTGCGGGAGCCGGGGCAGGCGTCGGAGTGCCGGGCTTGGTGGCGGCTCCACTCGTGCTGGCGGGAGCGCGGGTGTCCAGGACGATGCGGAAGCCAATATCATAGCCGCGAGTCGTAGGAACCTTGCGATTCCGGTGAGACGAAGCGAGTCGAGCCTGATCCTGGCAATCGAACCACGAACCACCGCGCAGCACCCGTTCACTTGCTGCGGCATTCCAACTGTCCGCCACCCACTCCCACGCATTGCCGCCAAGATCAAAGATGCCGAGCGGACTTGGTTTGAAGCTCATCACTGGTGCCGTGGTCGCGAAGCCGTCGGTGTAGCCGTCGATCGACGGCGCGGTCGTCCACTTTTCACGATATGTGGCATCCGAGTAGTTGCCCGCGCCTTTGGATGGTGGCCACTTGCCTCCCCAGGGAAATTCCGTGGTGATCTTGGGAACGGTTTCAGGCGTTGTGTCTGGCTTCCACTTTTCGTCCCGACCAATTCCGACGGCGACGCTCCATTCCCGATCCGTCGGAAGACGGTAAGTCTTTCCCTCCTTTTCGCTGAGCCATGTGCAGAATTTGCTGGCTTCTTCCCAGTTCACTCCCACGACAGGGTGATTGTCCTCGCGGCCGCTGGGAATGCCTGCACGCTGCTGACTCTTCCACGAGTCGTCCACGTCGGCATCTACCGATGCAAATGCCGCATAATCCTGCCGTCTCGTTTCGTGAATGCACATCAGGATTTCCGTGCCGGGCACGGGAACAAACTTCATGCCGAGGCTGTTGGTGAAGGGCTTGTCCTTGGTGGCTAGGAGAGTGGAGGCGGAAGGTGGGGCGCTTGCTCTTGCAAGCGCTGTGCTGGGGGGGATCGCTGCCGCTGGGCCATTCGCGGCGACTGGCGGAGCAGCCGCCCCACCTCGATTGGCCGCTATCTGCTCGCGCACGCTCTTCACGCGCATGGCGTCGTCGAGCTTCTGCGCCTGGGTCAGTTCGGTCTGCACGGCGGCGAGGGCTTGGTCGTACTTGTCGTAGAGCGGCTGCATGGCCTTGAGCTTCGTGGCCTCATGCTGGGCGGTGGTGCTGCGGTAGGTCTTGCGCAGGGTCTTGAGCGTGTCGGGCACCTTGCCGGGGGCCTGCGTGCTCTCGTCCACCTCGGAGGGCACGCCCTGGCCTTTCTCGATGCGCTGCTTCTCCTCGCGCAGGGCGAGGGCTTCCTCCAGTTTCCCGCCTTTGGAAGCGGTGGCGAGGGCGCGGTCGAGCGCGGTGAGGTAGAGCTTGTCCAGCGCGGCAATGCTGGCCTTGAACGCGGTGTTGGCGTCCCGCTCCACAGCAGCCTGGAAGCTGGCGTCGAGCGCGGCGAGGCGCTGGTCGAGCTCGCTGGCGGGCGCGGCGGCCATGGTGGTGGCTGGAGGGGGAGAAGAGGAGACGGGGAGACTGGGAGATGGGGAGGCGGGAGCGCTCGGAGTTGGAGAGGCGGGAGGTGGCGTCGGCGCTGCGGTCGATGCGACGGCTGGACTTGCGGCTGGAACAACCCAGCCGAGCGACTTGAGCGGATCGGCCAGACCATCGAGGTTCATGTATTCCGCATCTTTGATCCAGTGCCCCTCGCTGCGAACCTCGAAGGGGCCGGCTGGACTCATGGCCGCCACCTCCCGTTCGAGGACGGTGGTTGAGTTCAGGCGGGCGATGACTCGGCCGCCGATGACGGCGAGTTCGAGGATTCCCTCCTCGCCGACGGTGGGTTTTGTGGACAGCTTGAACTCTTTAAGGTCAACCGCTGCCCCAAGAGGGGTATTGCGATTCCTCAATTGGAAGCGTCCATCACTCCAGAAAATGGCCTCTGGGTACGGCTTGACCGGAGAGTAACGGCAATTCAGAGAGATATAATTGCCCTTCACTTTGCGGAAGCGAATGCGCACAGCCACGTCACGGGGGATCTTTTCTTTGATCTCACTTGAGATACTCCACGCCTTATCCAAATCACTTGTCGAGGCCAACAAGGACACCCAGCCGTCCTTCACCTCAAGGCCAAGCTGCTTCCATCTCGCCTCGGTTGGTTCAACGCGCTGCCATTTGGAGATAGGCTGTGCCGGTGTCGTGGCTGGAGGTGGATTGCTGGGCTTTGTGGTGGCTGCGGGGTTCCCTTGAGATGGGGCATCCTTTGAAGCGATTGTTTGTCCGGTTGCCACGGCCTTTGGCGGACTGGGCTTCGAGGTCTCTGGCGTGCCGGGTACGCTCGTTCCGCTCAGAGGACTGAGCGGACCACTTTGCTTCGCCTTCTCGCTGCCGCTGAACATGACGAACGCTCCAATCCCAATCAACGCCGCAGCACCGAGGCCAAGCAGGAGAAGGGCGGAGGATTTCTTGGGCGGGACTGGAGCGCGGGTGCCCTCACCCGCATGCGCTGGTGGCTGGCGGGTGGGGGCACCCGCACTCCTGGCTGGGGGCTTCTGCGCGGCGCTGCGTTGGGCGGGTGTTTGCGCCACTTGCGCGGCAGGGATGGCGGAGGTGGGCGGCTCATCCTGCCGCACCAAGGGCACGGTGAGGATGACATCGAGATCACGCCGCAGCTCGGTGCTGCTTTGATAGCGCTCCTCGCGGTCGCTCTGCATAGCCTTGAGGATGATGGGATCAAAACGCGGATCGAGACCGGGCAGGCGGGCGGTGGCGGGCTTGAACGCACCACGCGGCACCTCGCCGGTGAGCATCTGATACAGCATCACGCCCACGGCATACAAATCGGCACGGCCATCAATGTGCGAGCCGAGCATGAGCACCTCGGGCGCGACGAAGTCGGGCGTGCCCATGGCGTAACCGGTCTTGGTGAGGCCATGCGTGCCGGGTTCTTCGACCTTCGCCAATCCGAAGTCGGCCACCTTCACCTGGCCCTTCATGTTGATGAGCACGTTGGCCGGT
>DNXB01000154.1 GCA_003506995.1 Verrucomicrobiales bacterium | reverse complement strand
TTGTGTTGGCGAGTTCATGACTCGCACGGACGGGACGCCAGACTGAGTGGCGCGCGTGGCCGTGTCGTCATCACAGCCGTCGCAGAACACCAAGAACTCACGTTTTCCGGCCCATTCACAGGCTGCGAGGTTTTGCAGGCGCTGCTGGATGCGCGCTGCGCCATTGTGGACGCACAGGACGATGGTGATGGCGTCTGGAGGCGCTTCGGTCGTGTTGAGCCTTCCGGGGAACACACGTGCGAGCAGCCACATGATGCAGACGTAGCCAGCCTGGGCGTAAAAGACGGCAAAGAGGAGGGGAAACAGCAACAGGGTCATCGATGGCGAATGCTAGCACGATCCACGGCGACGCGCATATCAAGGTTGAAGTTCGTCGATTTGGAGCCAGAGAGACGCGTGTTTTTCAGACTCCGAACCAGGATGATTTTCGAGCGCTCATGACAAAGGCCTTTGATCGTTGGCTGCTGCCGTGGATGCAGCAGCGCCTTAGCCGGTCCAAAAAGCCCGTGTCTGACATCATGCTGGCCGTTTGTGACCATTTCGAGCCGTTTCACCACACGGACAAGGCGGGAGCACTGCGCCGGATGGGACAGTGGCACGAGAGGCTTCCGGCATTGTCCGCTGCTGCCCGGGATCATGATGGACAGGGGCCCCGGCACACCTTTTTCTACCCGATCGAGCAGTATGACTCCGAAGTGCTGGATTCGATCGCTGAGCTGTGCCGGATTACCCGGAATGAGGTCGAAGTGCATCTGCATCACGAAAATGACACGGCGGAGAATCTGGTGCGCAGGCTGGAGCAGGGAAAGGTGGATTTGCGTCGCCACGGACTGCTCGGGGCTGACGCCGATGGCGCGGTCGCGTTTGGATTCATTCATGGCAACTGGGCTCTCGATGATTCCGATCCGACAGGACATGGCTGTGGTGTGCGTGACGAGCTTGCCCTTTTGAAGCAGGCAGGGTGTTACGCAGACCTCACCATGCCTTCCGCTCCCCATCCCACGCAGGTTCCGATGGTGAACAGCTTGTATTACTCGCGCAGCACGCCTAACGGTTGTTCACATCATCGTGGGAGGTTGGCGGTGGCAGGCACTGGTGGCACACGGGAACTGAGATCGAGCCCTGACCATCTTCTGCTAGTGCAGGGGCCGCTGACGCTCGACTTTAAGCGCCGCAAGTGGGGAGTCCTGCCGCGATTGGAAAATGCCGACCTGGGTCCACAGAATCCGCCCACGCTGCACCGTATGAAGCAGTGGCTGAAGTGCGGCATCTCCGTGCGTGGCGCGGAAGGCTGGTGCTTCGTGAAGCTGCACACGCATGGAGCGCCAGAGCATGGACATCCTTCGAACCTCGGCCCGGCTCGCGCGCGTTTTCATGCGCAGATCGAAGAGTTTGCAAAGAGCCAGGGCCTGCGCCTGCACTATGTCAGCGCACGGGAGATGGTGAACATTCTGCACGCTGCTGAAGATGGCCACGTTGGTGATGCTGGTGCCTGGCGTGACCATGTTTACGCCCCGCCGCCCGTGTTGCAGCGCTGATCCATCGTGCCCTCCTGTACACATGAAGCTGCTTTTTGTTTCCAACCTCTTCCCAGACCAGCGTGAGCCCTGGCGTGGGCTGGACAATGTGACGCTGCTGCATGCGCTAAGGCAGCAAGAGCCGGGGCTGGACATTCGCGTGCTGGCATTTCGCCCTGCGCCAGGCTTGCCCGGCCCGGTGCCGCTGCTTCGCCCCCGCCCTGGAGACGAGGTCTTGTCTCCGAGTTATCACAAGGCAGCGTATCTGCCGAAGTTCGGAGGTTGGAATCATCGATTGTTCGCCCGCTCCCTGGCAAGGGCGAAAAAAGCAGCCTTGGGCGGTTTTCAGCCAGAGGTGATTCTGGCTCCCTGGCTTTTTCCAGACGCCTGTGCGGCGTCCGCGTGTTTTCCTCAGGTGCCGCTGGTGGCCGTGGCGCAGGGGTCGGATGTGCATCAATATTTAAGTCAGCCCATGCGTCGGCGTGCCATCCTGGAATTATGCGACCGGGCTTGGGGCATCGTCACCCGCAGCCAGGATTTGCAGCGCCGTCTCACCGCCGCAGGCGCGGATGGCAGCAAGGTGCATGCCATTTACAATGGCGTGCATCCCGGCATCTTTCACCCTGCCCCACGTCAGACGGCACGGGAGCAGCTTCAGTTGCAAATTCCCGCTCAGGGCCGCCTCGCTCTCTTTGTGGGAAACTTCCTGCCCGTCAAAGGCATTGATCTGCTGCTGGAGGCTTTCGCCCTCGTGCATCAACGCAGGGGGGATCTCACGCTGGCTTTGATCGGCAGCGGCCCTTTGGAGCAGTCGTTGAAACAACGTGCCGCAGAGCTCGGCGTCTCGGATCGCCTCCTGTTTGCCGGTCGCCAGCCACCGCAGGTCGTTGCGCGATGGATGCAGGCGGCCAATGCGGTGTGTCTCAGCAGTCACAATGAGGGCGTGCCAAACGTGGTGCTGGAAGCCGTGTCTTCTGGGCGTCCCATGGTCAGCACGGATGTCGGCGGCATTGCGGAGATCATTGAGCCGCTCATGTCCCGCCGTTTTCTTGTGCCCTCCCGGGATCCCGCCGCCTACGCCGCAGCGCTCACGGACGCGCTAGATCACCCACCAGATGAGCAGGAGTTGCATCAAAAAGCGCTGCACTATTCCTGGGAAAACTGTGCGCAAGCATACCTGGCGCTGATGCGCTGAGCGTGGAACCGGGGGCAATGCCCAGAGTGGTGACAGCCGGCTAATCAGGCGAAAAATTTCTTCGTCATGCCGCCTGTGTCATCATAGGCTCGGCGGCTGCGCCCAGACGCTGCATCTTGCCGCCCTCGACTTCCGCAGGCATGGGGGCCGTGTAGCGGCCTTTGCCGGTGTTCTTCAGCCCGCCGCCCAGCACCACTCGCACCGTGTCCAACAGAATGAGGCTGTCGAACAACACACCGGCGTGCTTCAGATAGTAAAGATCGTACTCCAGCTTGCACTTGGCGTCCTTGATGGATGAGCCGTAGGGATAGCACACTTGTGCCCAGCCGGTGAGTCCTGGCTGAATCATGTGCCGCTCCTGGTAGTAGGGCAGAGCACGGGCCAGCTTGGAGACAAACTCCGGCCTCTCCGGTCGTGGTCCCACGAAGGACATCTCTCCGCGCAGCACGTTCAGCAACTGTGGAATCTCGTCAATGCGG
>DNXB01000329.1 GCA_003506995.1 Verrucomicrobiales bacterium | reverse complement strand
GGCAGCAAGCCGCAGGATCACTTCGACGTGTTCGAGGACATCGGGCGCAATCCGTTTTACAAAAAGATGCCGGACGGCTCGCTGCGCCACGAGACCGACCTCATCGTGGACCGAGGCATCGAGTTCATGAAGCAGCAGCCGAAGGACCAGCCCTTCGCGCTCAACCTTTGGTTCAACGCCTGCCACGCCGAGGACGGCGACCGCCGCCCAGGCATCGGCCAATACGCCTGGCCGCAGTCCACCGACGGCCTCTACGAGGACCAGGAGATGTATCGCCCGCGTCTCGATGACCCGGCCATCTTTGAGGCGCTGCCGGACTTCTTCAAAACCAGCATCACCCGCGAGCGCTACTTCTGGCGCTGGAACACGCCGGAAAAATATCAGACGAACATGCGCGCCTACCTGCGCCAGGTCACCGGCATCGACAACGCCATCGGTCGTTTCCTCCAGGCACTCGAAGCCGCCGGCCTCGCGGAGAACACCCTCATCGTTTATTCCGCCGACAACGGCTACCACATGGCCAATCGCGGCCTCGCGGGCAAGTGGTCGCACTTTGAGGAATCCCTGCGCGTGCCGCTCATCATCGCCGATCCGCGCGTGGAAAAAGCGCAGCGTGGCAAGGTCAGCACGGCCATGGCGCTGAATCTCGACCTGCCCGCCACCTTCCTCGACTACGCCGCCGTGCCCGTGCCGGAAAACTATCAGGGCCGCAGCCTGAAGCCCGTCCTCACCGCCGCCACGCCCGCCGACTGGCGCACGGAGACCTTCCACGAGCACTTCGCCGTGCGGAACCGCATCCCGCCCTACGAGGGCCTGCGCACGGAGCGCTTCAAATACGCGCGTTACTTGGATCATGACCACGAGTTCCTCCACGACCTGCAAAGCGATCCCGACGAGCTGAAAAACCTCGCCGCTGATCCCGCTCATGCCGCCACGCTCAAACAAATGCGTGAGCGCACGGATGAACTCGTCGCGCAATACGGCGGCCCGTTGCCACCGAGGCAGGGCGACTTCCAGAAGTCCACCGATCCGCACCCCGTCGCCAGCGCCGCTGTCGGCTCGAAGCCTGACGCGGACGGCTTTGTGAACCTCCTCAACGGCCGCAACCTCAACGGCTGGGACGGTGATCCGCAATACTGGTCCTTCAAAGACGGTGCGCTCACCGGTGTCACCGACGGCAGCTTGAAGATGAACCGCTTCATCACCTGGACCGGCTCCACCATTCGGAACTTCGACCTGCGAGTGAAGGTGAAAGTCACCGCCGGTGGGAACAGCGGCCTGCAATATCGCGGCACCTCGCGCCCCGATCTCGGGCTCGACATCGTCACCGGTTATCAGTGTGATGTCGTCGCCGACAATCCCGGCTACAACGGCATGCTCTATGAGGAGCGTGGCCGCCGCATCCTCTCGCACACCGGTGAAAAAGTCATCGTCGCGCCCGATGGTCAGCCGTGGATCATCGGCCAGATGGAGGTGAGGCAGTTCGCCGCCGACGAGTGGCATGACTATCGCGTGCTCGTGCGCGGGAATCATCACCAGCACTGGATCGACGGCCATCCCACAGCGGACCTCATCGACTTCGATGAAAAAGACCGCGCGCTGGAGGGTGTGCTCGCCGTGCAGGTCCACGTCGGCCCCGCGATGACGATTCAATACAAGGACTTCAAGATCAAACACCTGCCTGACGGCCTGCCGCTGCTCAAACCCGAGGATCATCCGATCCCCGCCGGTTCCCCCGGTGTGAAGCCGCAGGGCAAACTGCCGAAAGACTGGCGGCCGCCGGTGTTTGGCCGGAAGTGATTCCTCAGCTACATGTGCGCGCATTTCATGAAACCCATCCTCACCCTTTTTGCGCTTCTCGCGTTCCCTGGCGGCCAATCCCACGCCGCCGCAGCCAAGCCAAACATCGTCTTCATCATGTCCGACGATGTTGGCTGGGCGGATTTCGGTTTCAACGGCGGCAGAGCCGGACTGACGCCGAATGTGGATCGCCTCGCCGCGCAGGGCACGCGGCTCACGCAGTTTTACGCCACGCCCGTCTGCGCCACCACACGCGCCGCGCTGCTCACCGGACGGCTGCCTTTCCGCCAGTGGATGGACTGGCGCTCGGAGGATTTCGGCAAGCCGGACTACCTCGCGCTGCTGGGCATGAAGCTCGCCCATCTGCCCGACGGTGCGCCCACGCGCCGTATCATGGGTCTCGACACGCGGGAGCGCACGCTGCCCGAGGCCCTGCGTGACTGCGGCTACTCCACCGCGCTCATCGGCAAATGGCACCTCGGCGAATGGCTGCCGGAGCATCTGCCGATGGGCCAGGGCTTTGACCATCAATACGGCTTCTACGGCTGGGGCATCGACTACAACAACTACTGCATCCCGCACAACGCGCCCGCCATCTTCGCCGTGTATGACTGGCATCGGAATCAAAAGCCGCTGCTGGAGCAGGGCTACGCCACCGACCTCATCGCCAACGAAGCCGTGCGTCTGCTCGCCGCGCAACCAAAGGACAAGCCCTTCTTCCACTACATCGCCTTCAACGCCATCCACGGCCCGCTGGAGGAAATCCCGCGTCATCGTGACAAGCTCGACAAGCGCTCCGCCGCGCTGAAGTGCCTCGATGAAGCCGTGGGCCGCATCCTCGCCGCCATCGAGATGAACGGTCTCGCGGACAACACGCTGGTCATCTTTGCCAATGACAACGGCGGCCTCACCGAGGAGGTGAACCGCCCCTGGCGCGGCACGAAGAACACCACCTGGGAGGGCGGCATCCGTGTGCCCTGCGTGCTGCGCTGGCCCGGCAAAATCAAGCCCGGCGCGGTGAACGACGCCTTCATCAGCATCATGGACCTCATGCCCACGCTCGTCACGCTCGTCGGCGGTTCTTTGACTCAAGATCTTCCGCTCGACGGCATGGACATGAGCGCCGTTCTGCTTGAAGACAAGCCCGGCCCGCGCACCGAGTTGTTCATCGAGGCCACAGGAAGCGTGCGCCTGCCGACGCTGCGCCAGGGCGATTTCAAACTCGTCGGCAAAGAGCTCTTCAACCTCGCCACTGATCCCGCCGAGAAGACGGACATCGCCGCGCAGCATCCTGACCTCATCGCTCGCATGACCGCCCGCATCGCCGAGCTTTCCGCGCAACGTCCGCCGCTGGGTGATCTGCCCCTGCTCATGGACCCCGCGCTGCCGTGGATCTATGGTCGCGAAGAAAACACCGCCGTTCCCGACTGGATCAAGGCCCGCGTCCAGGCCGTGCGCGCCACCCAGCCGCAAACCTACCCGCCCGGCCAGACACCGTGGCCCCAGGCTCCAAAGGACGGCAAGATCATCTACACAGGCGACGGGCGGTGAGCCTGCCCCATTCCGCTGTCATTCTGTACCATTCCCATGAAAACCACTGTGCTCTCTCTTTTCACGCTCCTCATTCTGCTTTTGTCATTCGCCATTCCGCATTCGTCATTCGCCGCGCCCCCCAACATCGTCTTCATCATCACCGATGATCAAGGCTATGGCGATCTCGGGGACACAGGCAATCCGGTCATCAAAACGCCGCACATTGATGCGCTCGCCGCCGAGTCGCCGCAGCTCACGGATTACCATGTCGCGCCGACTTGCTCTCCCACGCGCGCCGCTTTGCTCACGGGGCATTGGACGGACCGCACGGGCGTCTGGCACACGGTGAATGGCCGCTCCATGCTGCGGGAGAACGAGGTCACGCTCGGCCAGATGCTGAAGGACGCGGGTTACGCCACAGGAATGTTCGGCAAGTGGCATCTTGGCGACAATTTCCCTTATCGCCCCGAGGATCGCGGCTTCACCGAGGTGTATCGCCATGGCGGCGGCGGTGTGGGGCAGACGCCCGACCTGTGGGACAACGCCTACTTCGACGGCAGCTATTTTCACAACGGCAAGGTCGTGCCTGCGAAGGGCTTCTGCACCGATGTCTTCTTCGCTGAGGCGCAGCGCTACATCCGCGAACAGGCCGCGAAAAAGCAGCCCTTCTTCGCCTACATCGCGCTCAACGCTCCGCACGGCCCGCTGCATGCGCCGCAGAAATACATGGACATGTACGCGGATCAGCCGCCGCCCATCGCCGCCTTCTTCGGCATGATCACCAACATTGATGACAACGTCGGCGCCACTCGTGCGCTGCTGCGTGAGCTGGGCATCGAACGCGACACGCTCTTCATCTTCACCACCGACAACGGTACCGCCACTGGCGCGAAAATCTTCAACGCCGGGATGCGCGGCGCGAAAGGCAGCGAATACGAGGGCGGCCATCGTGTGCCCTTCATCGCTCACTGGCCCGCCGCTGGGTGGAACCAAAAGCACGTCAACGACACGCTCTGCCATGCGGTGGACATTGTGCCAACGCTGCTGGAGATCACCGGCGCGAAGAGACCGGACGCGGTGAAGTTTGACGGCATCTCCATCCGCCCGCTGCTCGATCCCGCCGGTAAAACCGACGCCTGGCCGCATGACCGCATGCTCGTCACCGACTCCCAGCGTGTGCGCGATCCCATCAAGTGGAAGCAGACCGCCGTCATGTCCGCGCAATGGCGCTTGGTGAACGGCAAGGAGCTTTACGACATCCAGAAAGACCCCGGCCAGGAGCGCAACATCATCGCCGACCATCCCGCACAGGCCGACACGATGCGCGCCTTTTACGATGCCTGGTGGACCGAGCTGGAGCCCACCTTCGCGCTGACCACCGAGATCCCGCTCGGCCATCCCGATCATCCCGTCGTCACCCTCACCGGGCACGATTGGATTCAAGAAGCGCTGCCGCCTTGGAATCAGCAGCACATCCGCCAGGCCGATGGCTACGCGCATGCTCCGCAGAAAGCCACGAAGGGCAAAAAAGCCCAGACCGCGCCGAAGAATCCGCCGAAGTCCGTGCATCGCGGTCATTGGGCCGTGAAAGTCATCACGCCAGGAGCCTACCGCATCAGCCTGCGCCGCTGGCCGCTCGAAGCCGACATGCCCATCACCGCCTCATTGCCTCCCGGCGCAGATGTGCCCGGCGCGAGCAAAGCCTACCGCGCCCATCCCGGCACGGTCATTCCCGCCACCACGGCGGCGCTGCGCATTGACGGCAAAGAACACGAAACCAAGCCCGTGCAACCAGGGGACAAGGAAATCACCTTCACCACCACGCTCACCGCCGGTTCCCACCAACTCGCTCCCGCTTTCACCGACGCCACCGGCAACGAAATCC
>DNXB01000101.1 GCA_003506995.1 Verrucomicrobiales bacterium | reverse complement strand
GAGGAGGAGTAGGAGTAAGAGGAGGAGTAGGATCGAAGCATACGCCGGTTAAATCAGCATCTCCCTGGTGTGCCCAGGCTCTCACGGACTGACCAGCCTGAAGCCACGTTTGAGGGCCATGGCCTTTTCGGCCTCCCCAATCAGGGCGAGCAACTGCGGATCGGAGGGCTGGTTTTTCGCGGCACGCTGGTAGAGGTCGAGCGCGCGATGGGGCAGCCCGGCTTTGTAATAGACCATTCCGAGGGCCTTGAGCGCCTGGGGGTCGTTGGGCATGACTTTGAGGATTTCCCGGAACACGCTGACGGCGTCGTCATACCGGCCCACGCCCGCGAGTCCCAGGCCCAGGGTGAAGGCGACCGGCGGCTTGGTGGCGGCGGTGTTGTCCAATCGAATCAACTGCAGGGTGGTGTCGAGGGACTCCTTGGGCCGGTTGAGGCGCAGAAGCGAGTTGGAGAGGTTGAGGATGCCGTTCTGGAAGCGGGGCTCGATTGTGAGCGCCTTGCGGTAGCATTCCACGGCCTTTTCATCCTTGCCGCTGATGGAGTAGGCGGTGCCGAGGTTGCCCCAGGTGCGGAACTTGCCGGGGCTTTTGGCCACGGTGTCCTTCCACAGGTTCTCGGAGGTGCTCCAGATGGTGTTGCGGTCGAAGGTGCGCCAGGAGAGCAGGGCGGTGGCGGTGATGACGAGGGCGGCGGGCGCGACTCTGCGAAGCCAGACCGCCTGCGCGGGCACCAAGCCGCGCAGGCAGTCCAGCAGACAACCGACCAACACAAAAAAACCGACGGAGGGCAGGTAGGAACGATGCTCGGCCACCATGTCCGGCAAGGGCACGAGGCCCGAGGAGGCGGCGATCGTGACAAAGAACCAGAGCGTGAACACGAAGCCGATGGCGAGCCGCACATCCTCACGAAACCGCCGAAACAGCCAGCCGGAAGCCGCGATCAACCCCAGCAGCACGCCGAGTGACATGAGGACCGGCCCCTGCCAGAGAGACACATACTTCGGCCATTGCGGGTCGAGGTTCAGGCCAAAGGGCCAGATCATGAGCCGCAGGTAATGCACCAGCACGGTGAACTGGGTGAGGATGTAGTGCCAGTGATTGAGCGGCTCGTCGCGTGAGTTGACGATGTTGAGCGAGGTGCCCAGGTCGAGGGAACCGCCGTTTTGCGCTGTGGAGATGAGAACAACCAGGATCGGAATGACCGGGGCGCACAGCAGCAAGGGCAGCGACCGGAACAGCGTCCGACGCAGCCCGGTGCGCAGCACCAGCCAGTCGATGAGCACCGCCATGAACGGCACGGCCACGCTGCATTCCTTGGTCTGCATGGCCAGCAGCAGCGCCACCACGGCCCCCGCGCGCAAGGCATAGAGCATGACGCGGGACCGCGCTGAAAAGGAGACAAACCACAGCCACAGGCAGAGCAGGGAGAAGAACGCCGCCAGCGAGGTGAAGCGCTGGATGATGTAGGTGACGGATTCGATGGCCATCGGATGCGCGGCAAAGAGCAGCGCGGCGGTGGTGGGGATGAAAATCAGGGATCCCCGGCCCAGCGTGTGGGAGGAACGACGCAGCAGTGTGTGCAGCAGCGCGTAAATCAGAACGCTGTTGAGAGCGTGGATGGCGATGTTGAGGACGCGGTACCAGCGCGGATTGTAACCATCAAACGTCTGGTTGAGGGCAAAGCTGGCGTAGGCGACCGGCCGCATGACCAAATTGACGGCGTAGTCGGGGTCGGAACCCATGCGGGCCGGACGGGTGACAAACTCCTGGAAATTGGACAGGTAGCCGAACCTGTCGGGGGCTTGGAAGAGCGGGTTGTCGATGAGGTAGGTGTAGTCGTCAAAAACCATCGGGAAGTCCGTGGTCCAGGTGTACAAACCGGCGCTCAGTGCCAGCAATATGCAGACGATGAGCGCATGCAGCCAGCGCGTTGTCGGGTGGTGCGTGGCGGGCGTCTCGGATGGGGCGGTCAAGACCCCTTCCTGTGCTGGCATGACCGGGGCGGCATCAATGGCCTCTGCCGGCACGGCGGGCTTGGGATGGGAGGTTTTGTGGCGGCGTCTCGACATGGCTTTAGGGCGTGATTTATTTTCACATTTTGCCTGAAACCACGGTGTTCCAGCAAATGACAAGGGTTGTCATTACCAGCGCCACAACGCCGCCCGGGCTGGCGCTGTCACGCGCCATGATCCCGCACCCACTGCCCGGCGCGGA
This sequence comes from Verrucomicrobiales bacterium, assembly GCA_003506995.1. Taxonomy (GTDB): domain Bacteria; phylum Verrucomicrobiota; class Verrucomicrobiia; order Verrucomicrobiales; family Verrucomicrobiaceae; genus Prosthecobacter. Next base: position 4,533 of record DNXB01000101.1, on the reverse strand, counting down.
GGTACAGCTCGGCCGCGCTGCGCAGTTGCAGCTTGTCTTTGATGCGGGCGCGGTAGGTCTCCACCGTGGATTCCCCCAGGGCGAGTTCATGGGCGATCTCCCGGGTGCTTTTGCCACGCCCGAGCATTTGGAAGACTTCGAGCTCGCGGTCCGCCAGTGTTTCCATGCCGCTGATTTCGGACGTGGTGCGTCTCTGCGTCAGACGTTCGAGCAGCTTGGCGGTCATCTGCCGGCTGGCATACACCTCGCCGTTCATCACGCAGCGGATGGCGCGGGCGACCTCGGCGGAGGCCTCGTTTTTGGTGATGTAGCCCTTGGCCCCGGCGCGCAGCGCCCGCTCGGCGTAGAGTTCCTCGTCGTGCATGGAGAGGACGAGCACGCTCACCTCCAGGCCCTGGGCCTTGATGTCCTTGATGAGCTCCAGGCCGCTGGAGCCGCGTAGCGTGATGTCCACGATGGCGATGTCGGGGCGCGTCTCCTGGATCAGTCGCATCGCGTCGCGGATGTTGTCGGCCTCGCCGCAGACGGACATGCCAAGCTCACGGTTGATGAGCTGCGCCAGATGCTCGCGGAACATGGGATGGTCTTCGACGAGAAGGATTTTGCAGGCGCTGGGAGTGTTGGGGTCAATGGGGTTCATGGCTCAGGGGTGGTGGTTTCATGGATTTGGGAGGCGAAGGGCAACCGGCACGTCACCGAGGTGCCGCCGCTCGTGCGGGGCTTGATTTCCAGCCGGGAGCCCAGCATCTGGGCTCGGTAACGCATGGTGCGCAGCCCCATGCCCCCGGTGGTTTTCTTCTGAGTGTTTGAGATGCCGCACCCGTCGTCGTCGATCTGGAGCACCAGGCTGCCAGGTGCCAGGTTGAGGGTGATGATGATCTCCTTGGCCTGCCCGTGGCGCACCGCGTTGGCCACCGCCTCCTGGGCGATGCGGTAGAGGTGCATGGAGAACTCAGGATTGTCCAAATGGACCTCCGAGGACTCCTCGACGCGGATGTTCACCCCTGTCAGCCGGCTGGTCACCCGTGCCAGGTCAGAAAGGGCGGCGGAGAGGCCGTTGCGGTCCACATGCACCGGGAAAATGCCGTGCGCCAGATTGCGCGCCTCCAGCACCGCCTGCTGGATGGATTCCTCGATCATGACGGCGTCACGCGCCGCCGGAACGGCCTGCGCCTGCAAATCATCCGCCAGCACCCGTGCCGCGCAGCCGATGGCCGCCAGGTGCTGGCACAGGCCGTCGTGCAGATCCCGGCCGATGCGCTGCTGCTCGTGCTCGCTGACGCTGACGATGTCCTCCTCCAACTGGCGCTGATCCTCCAGCATGCGGATGTGAGCGTCATCGGCCTCCTGCTTGTTGCGCACGGCCGTCGCTGCATACACCACGACACAGAAATAGAACTCCCGGTTCAGCAGCGCCCAGGAGTATCCCAGGATTGTCTCGTAGGGATGCGTTTGCAGGTTCGCGTACCACCACACCCCGCCGGCGATCACCGTGATGAACAGGCCTGATTTGACGCCGATCCACCACACCGCCATGACAATCGGCACGGCATAGAAAATAAACAGGCTCACCTCCCAGCCGGTCGTGCCATCCACCCAGCCCATCAGCAGCGTCAGCACCACAGACGGCGCCACTGCCACCCACCATGGCTGGCGGCGCATGACCTGGGCCACCACGGACCAGGCGCTCCGCAGTCTTGGCTCGGTGTCTGGGCGCGGCCGCGCTTCTGGGCTTTCAGTCGTCATGCTCTGGTTCCTCCTGCGGCCACCATAGCCAAAAATTCACGATAATCCCGGATGTAATCCTCCGGATCATAGGGGTGCGAGGCCAGCACCAGCAGCACGGAGTCATCCGAGTGCAGGTGCTCCGTGGCCCATACCATCGGCGGCACCAGCACGCCGAACGTGGGCCGGTTCAGGCAGAACTCCTCACAGTTTTCACCGTCGTCCACACGGAGATGGCACTCGCCATGCGCGCAGACGAGAAACTGGGCGCAGCGCCGGTGCGCATGCTCGCCACGCGTCTGCTGGCTCGGGATCGCATAGGTCAAAAAGCAGCGCTGCGGCGTGAACGGCAGATCCCGGTTGTATTCCAGCGCCGCCAGATTGCCGCGCGCGTGGTCCACCACATGGCGCATCTCAAAAAGCCGCACGCCGCGCACCGAGCACGCCTCGTTGACCAGTCCCTGGATCATGCGCCCCTCCCTTCATGGCAAATCAGCGAGCGCACCAGGGACTGCGGCTTGCCCGAGACGGTCAAAAACGCACGTCCGACATATTCGCCGATGATGCCGAGCATCAGCAGTTGCGCACCGCTGAACACAGTCAGGGCTCCCATCAGCGAGCCCCAGCCGATCTGCCGCTGTCCCACCAAAAACGTCTCCACCAGCACCTCGGCCAGGATCACCGCCCCAAGGGCGCAAAGGGCCAGGCCCAGCACGCTCGCCAGCCGCAGCGGCATGACGCTGAAGTCAAACAGCAGGCTCAAGGCCAGCCGTACCAGTTTGCGCGGTGTGTAGCCGCTCCTGCCGTGCGCCCGTTTCGCGTGCGCCACCTCCAGCCGGGAGATGCGGTTCGTCGCGCCCAGGATCAGCCCGTCAATGTAGGGGTAGGGGCCGCGATAGGCGGTGATGCGCTCGATCAGCTCGCGCCGCAGCGCCCGGAAACTGGAAAGGTAAAGGTCGCGGGGCTTGCCCAGCAGAAACGTGGCACACAGATTGGCCAGACGGCTGCACAGGTTGCGCGGCCAGGAGTGTTTTTTCTCCGCAAAATACGAATACACCACCTCCGAGTCCGACTCGCGCAGATGGGCGAGCAGTTTGAGCGCCTCGGCCAGGGGATTTTGCAGATCGTCGTCCAGGTTCACCACAAACCGGCCGCGTGAGCGGCGGTAAGCCTCCAGCACCGCCGCGTGCTCGCCAAAATTCCGCGCCAGCTCCACCAAAATCACCGGCGCGGGAAAGTCGGACAGCACTCGCTTCGCTGCGGCGAATGTCCCGTCCGTGCTGCCGTCGTCCACCAGCACCAGCTCCCATGATGCCTCCATTTTCAGGGTGCGGAAAGCGTCCAGCAGCAGGTACAAAGCCTCGCCCGTGTTGTGCAGCGGCACCACAAAACTCACTTCGATGGGAGCGTCCGCGCTCACAAGGCGGTCCCTCCTGGCTGCACAGGTTTCCGGGCCACCACAAACACCGAGGAGCCAAAGGGCAGACGCAACAGGCGGCACAACCGCGCGTCCATCTGTCCGACCAAGGCCAGGCAGCGGTTCAACCACGACGGCGGCAGGATCAGGTCAGAAACGGCGGACGGCTCCGCGTCTTCAGGCTGCAGACGGCTCATGCGCCTCCAGGCCAGCAGCGGCAGAAACAGCCAGGCGTTCCAGTAGTGCGTCCTCATGTCCATGAGGCTATGACGATTCAGCATCCGCCGCACATGACTCGCGGTGTAGCGTCTTACGCCACAAACCGCCACATCGTGCGAGCCGCGCAGGCTTTCAAAGGCAGGCAGATTGAGCACCAGCAGTCCTCCGGGTCGCAACACCCGGCACATTTCCGCCAGCGCCTGTTCCTCTTCCACGCCCGAGTGGTACAGCACATCCAGGCTGAGCACGACGTCGAAGGTGCCGGCGGCATAGGGCAGGGCATGCACCGATCCCTGGCGCACCTGACGCATGCCGCGCGCATGGCAGTGCCGCACGGCCAGTTCTGAGGCGTCAATGCCCGCCGTGTCCAGGTGGGGGCATTTTTCCTGTAAATAGGCCAGCATGCCGCCGGTGCCGCAGCCTGCGTCCAGCAGATGAACCCTGGGGGGCAGGGAGGTGTCAGTCAACGCTCTCATCACCTGACGGCGCAGCACCGCATGCCACCAGTGGCGGTCCTCGACGTGGCGCAGAATGTCGTACTCGGCGGCTAGCATGATGGGGGCAGGGTTTCGATCGCCTCGCACACGGCGTTCACGGCTTCCTCACTGAGGTGCGGGTGCAAGGGCAGGGACAGGACGGTGCTGGCGGCGGTTTCAGCCTCCGCGCAGGTGATTTGAGCCTCGAAAGCAGGCTGCTGGTGCAACGGCGCGGGATAATGCACCGCCGCCGGGATGCCCGCGTTTTCCAGATGTCGCAGCAGCACGTCCCTTTGGTCACAACGCACGACGTATTGATGAAACGCATGCTCGCAGCCGCCACGCACGGGCGGCGTGGTCAGCCGGCGGTTGGAGCCCAGACGTGTGTCGTAAATAGCGGCCAGTCTGCGCCGCTGATTCACACTTTCTCGCAGCCAGGGCAGTTTCACTCGTAGCAGCGCCGCCTGCAGCTCATCGAGCCGGCTGTTGATGCCGTGCATCGCGCTCACATTCCGCTCACGCCATCCATACTGGCGGATCAGGCGCAGGCGTTCCGCCAGTTCGCTGTCATCCGTCGCCACCGCGCCTGCATCACCACAGGCGGCCAGGTTTTTCGTGGGGTAGAAGCTGAAGGCCGCCATGGTTCCCAGCGTGCCGGTCATGCGCCCCTGCCACGCCGCGCCATGCGCCTGGGCG
>DNXB01000541.1 GCA_003506995.1 Verrucomicrobiales bacterium | reverse complement strand
GGACCGGGCGCGGGTGGGGGGCGCGTTAGCGGCGGTGTTTGTGGTGGGCAGGACGGTACTTGTCTTTGGGCTTCATGCCTCGGCCGGCGGGTGCATGCCAGCCCGGGGTGTGCCAGCCGGGCCAGAAGCCGGAGTGACGTTTGGCATGTCCAGGTGGGATGCCATAGTGAGGGTAGCAAGCGGGCAGGGTGGCCAGCAGGAGACCGAGACAGAGGAGTGTGAGTGTGCGTTTCATGGTCGTGTGGGGTGCAGGTTCATGATGATGGACCCAGGCGCTGTCTGCCGCGCGAAGCCCTCGTGGGCGGCGGCTACTTCTTGGCGTCTTCGACAGCGTCGCGGACTTTCTCGCCCGGGCGCTGGTCGAGGGCGTCGTCGATTTTATCGCCCACTTTCTCGCCGACGGTTTTTTCCCGGCAGCTTGGGAGTATCGTCAGGGTGAACAGGGCGAGGGGAAGGAGCAGGATGAAGGCTTTCATGGTTTTCAGGGGGGCATGGACGGGGAGGGTGGTGGCTGTCACCCATGAATCGCGGCGCGATGTTTTTTTGGATGCCTGGCTTCAAGCCGGATGGATTCACCCAACAGGATGACGGGAGTGATGTTCCGCCTTGAGACGGTTTCTTGAACAACCCGGGAAAAGGCGGGCGGGACGAAAGTGCGGCGGTAGGGCGCGTGGTCTTCAACGTGCCGCCAGACCCGGCGCTTGGAGGATCCGGTGCCCTACCCGTGCCGGAAAGACAGTTCCGGGCGGCCAGGCTGCGGTCGGGGAAATAGCAGGTTGAAGACTTGGCAAGCTCTCAGGGGGCGCTTAGCTTGGCGGCCTTATGAGCAAAAAATCTGGATGTCTGATCGCGCTGCTGGTTTTCGCGCTGGTGGTGAGCCTGGGGCTTAATCTGGGCCAGTTCATGGGCAAGCTGGGGATGGACGGCGTGGCGTTGTATTCAACGGCGCAGCCGAAAAAACAGTTCAGGGAGGTGACGGTTGAAAACGCCCTCCAGCCGACACGGGACAAGATCGTGCATCTCAACCTGGAGGGTGTGATTTCCTCCCTGGAGATGGGCGGGCTGTTTGCCGAGGCGATGCCGAGCGTGGAGGGCATCAAAAACGCGCTGGAGCAGGCGGTGGCTGATAAAAACGTGAAAGCCATCGTGCTGCGTATCAATTCTCCCGGCGGCGAGGTGACGGCCTCGGACATCATCTACAACGCAGTGAAGAAAGCAGCCAAAGAGAAGCCGGTGGTGGTTTACATGGACTCGATGGCGGCCTCGGGCGGCTACTACGTGGCCTGCGGTGCGACGAAGATCGTGGCAAGCGAGACAACGCTGACGGCGAGCATCGGCGTGATCATCGAGACGATGAATTACAGCGAGCTGTTTGGCAAAGTGGGCCTGAGCATGGCGACCTTCACCAGCGGCGCGTTCAAGGACTCGCTGAGCGGCGCAAGGCCGATGCGTGAGGATGAAAAGGCGTATGTGCAGAATTTGGTGACGCAGATGTACGACCGCTTCCTCGGCATCGTGTCCGAGGCGCGAGGCGTGCCGAAAGACACGCTGAAAAGCACCGTGGCCGACGGTCGCGTCGTGACGGGGCGGGAGGCGCTGGCGGCGAAGCTGGTGGACCAGATCGGCTATGTGGAGGATGCCTACGCGCTGGCCCGAGAGCTGGGAGAGGCGGCGGACGCGGCGGTGGTGAGGTACAAGCACGAGGTCAGCCTGTTTGACGCCTTTGGCATGGCCTCGGCGAAGGCCGCGCAGCCTGCCAGGGTACAGCTCGATGTGAGCAGTGGCCTGCTGCCCAAACTGCAACCGGGCGTGCCCTACTACCTGCCGGCGCATTACGCCCACTGATCATGGCAGACGCCGCCACCATTGGGATCCTGCGTGATCTGGCCGTTCTTGTCGCCATCGCCACGGCATTCGCGCTGTTTGGCTATCGAACACTGCGGCTCCGCCGGCCCGAGGTGTCGTGGAATCAGGAAGGGCAGGTGCTGTCACGCCCTTATGCCGCGCCGGATCTGATCCTGCTGGCGCTGCTCGGCTTGTTTTTCATCAGCACGATGCAGGCGCCGTCCGGAGAGCAGGCGGACGCGGCCATCACCAGCGGCGGGATCATCATCAGCATGGTGTTCAACCTCATGGTCTGCGCCGCGCTGCTGCTGTACCTGCATCGTTTGCGCGGCTTGAACCCGGCGGAGCTGTTTGGCCTGCAGCACCTGCACTGGCGCTCGATCGCGCGGGTGGTGCTGGTGTTTGCGGTGATCTGCCTGATCTCGGTGAGCCTCGTCGCCATCGGTGTGACGCAATGGCTGGAGGGTGTCTGGCCGGAATTGCAGCCGCAGCAGATGGTGGAGACGTTTCAATCGTCCGGCCACTTCGGGATTAAGCTCCTGGTGGCCATCGCCGCCGTGGTGATCGCCCCGCTGGCGGAGGAGACGCTGTTTCGCGGTTTTGTTTACGGTGTGTTGAAGCGCTACACGGACGCCCCCTTCGCCGCGCTGGCCTCGTCGCTCATGTTTGCCATCATCCACCTGCATGTGGGCAGCCTGCTGCCGCTGTGCGTGCTGGCGGTGCTGTTTTGTATCGCCTACGAGATCACCGGCTGCCTGCTGGTGCCGATGCTGCTGCACATGATCTTCAATGCGACGAGCATTGTGATGATGCTGTTCACGGATGCTTGATGCTCGATTCTGGATGCTTGATCCAGAATCAAGGAACCAGCATCGAGCCTCCAGCCTTACATCACCATCGACCGTCAGCACCTGGCCGGTGACGCAGGTTGTTTCCAATCCATCCGCAGGACCGCCGTCTGGGCGGGGGTTCGCCTCAGGGCAAAAACTGAAGTGATTGGAGAATCTTTGGCACCGCCGTGAACCGGGAGACTTGCTCCCCCGTGGAGTAAAAGGAGAGCACCCAGACACGGTTGTTGTAGGGCACATGCACCTGCAGGATCGTCTGGGACTTGTCCCGCGTGGAGGCGTCGCAGCGGAAGGCGTTCACCCCGGACACGCGGAACATGCCGGCGCGGTCCACTTTGCTGAAGCCCCCGTCCGCCAGCGTCTGCTGGATGCCTTTCTGATAAGCGGCGTTGGCGACGAGCGCGTCCTTGGAGCCGGGATCCTTCGCGCCCAACGGGCCGACGATGACGAAGCGCAGATTCCCGTTGGCGGCGGAGGCAAAGAGCAGCGTGTTGGCGGGGGCGGTCTTCGCAATCCTCCAGCCCGGCGTCAGCGTGACGGCCAGGCGATGCCTGGGGATCGTCACCAGTTCGCCTTCTTGTGTCGGCGTGATCTTCAGGGCGGTGGTGTTCGTGCAGCTCGTCAGGAGAAGGGCGGTCAGCAACAGCAGCAGGGAGTGGGGGTGTTTCATCACAGGGGAGGGACTTGGAAGGCCTGCATCAAGCAGCGGCGAAGGCGGGAAGACAACCCCCAAATTAAATACCCAAAAGCCTGCAACGAAGAAGGCTCAAAATGAGACGCCTTACCTTTCACCTTTAATTTTTCACACCACCTCACATCACCATGCCGCCATCGACCGTGAGCACCTGGCCGGTGACATAGCGGGCCTGCGGGCTGGCGAGGTAGAGGGCGGCGGCGGAGATGTCCTCGGCAGAGCCGAGATCGCCAAGCGGGATCTTTTTCAAAATCTCCTCCTTCAACTGGTCGTTGAGCCCGTGCGTCATGTCCGTGGCGATGAAGCCGGGGCAGATGCAGTTCGCGGTGACGCCGCGTCCGGCGAATTCGCGAGCAAGTGACTTCGTGAAGCCGATGAGGCCGGCCTTGCTGGCGGCGTAGTTGGCTTGCCCGGCGTTGCCGATGAGGCCGATGACGGAGCTGATGTTGATGATGCGCGCGTCCGGCTGCTTGAGCAGGCTGCGCTGGAAGGCCTTCACAGCATTGAAGGCGCCCTTCAGGTTGGTGTCGAGCACCGTGTCCCAATCGTCCTCGCTCATCCGCAGCGCCAGCCCGTCGCGGGTGACGCCGGCGTTGTTGACCAG
>DNXB01000097.1 GCA_003506995.1 Verrucomicrobiales bacterium | reverse complement strand
TCGACCGCTGGTGGAACCCCGCCGTCGAAAACCAGGCCACCGACCGCGCCTTCCGCATCGGTCAGAAAAAGAACGTTTTCGTCCACAAATTCGTCTGCCAGGGCACGATTGAGGAACGCATTGACTCATTGATCGAGGAGAAGATGCTCCTGGCCCAGGATTTGATCGGCGATGGTGCGGGCGCGGAAAAACTGCTCACTGCGATGAGCAGCGAGGAACTGCTCGACTTTGTGAAGCTGGATGTCAGCGCGGTGGAATGATGATGTTTGCCAAACATGGCGGCAAAAAATGGGGGGCGAAAAATGAGCTGGAGGCAGATTTTTGCCCAGCATCTTTTTGCCTTCAACGCTTGCGCTGTCCCGGTAACGCAGGGCAGTATGGCCGCCATGTGGTGGTCCTACGAAGACGTTCAAGAGCAGAAAAAGCGCATTCAACGCGAGATCGCGAAGCGGAAGAAGCGTGGGGAGAAGTTTGAGCCGCTGGCGGCTCCGGCGGGGCAGAAAAAGCTCTGTGCGACGTTCTGGGGGCAGGCTTGGTGCAAGAACCTGGAGTCGTATCAGCAGTATGAGTCACGCCTGCCGCGCGGGCGGAGCTATCTGCGGCAGGGAAACGTGTACAACCTGGAAATCGAGGCGGGACAGCTCAGCGCGGTGGTGGCGGGGTCGGAGCTGTATGACACGAGCATTCACATCCAGCCGCTGCCGAAGAAGCAGTGGCAGCAGATCGTGAAATCAGGCGCGGGGCAGGTGGGGTCGATGCTGGATCTACTGGCGGGCAAGCTTGGCGATGGGCTGATGCGCCTGCTCACCGATCCGCAGGATGGCTTGTTTCCGAAACCGAAAGAGATACGCTTTGACTGCTCGTGCCCGGATCACGCGGACATGTGCAAGCATGTCTCCGCCGTGCTGTATGGCGTCGGAGTGCTGCTGGACACGAAACCGGAGCTGCTCTTCACGCTGCGTGGCGTGGATCAGGCCGAGTTGTTGTCGAATGCGAGCAGTGCGGCGATCACGGACCTCTCGGCAAATGAAGGCGATCTCGCTGGGGCGGACCTCTCGGCGATCTTTGGCATTGATCTGTCTGATGACATGCCTTTGACCAAGCCGGAGGAGCCCAAGCTGCGGAGGAAAAAGACCACGAGGCTGATGACGGCAAAGAAAGCGGCTCGTAAGCCAAAAGTATGAAACAAGCGTCCTTATCCGGGTGCTGAGACGGTCCCCGCCACGTTCTGCGGCATGGGGACTTGTTTGCCGAATGGCACCTCACTCAAACCTACTTGCCAAGTCCGCCGTCGGCACCGTCATGAATGGCGGGCACGGCCTTTCCCAGACTGGGTGTCTGCCTGCCGGCAGCGTTGGCTGGCAGGGGTTGCACCGTGCTTTCCAAGACCGGGCGCATTTCGAGATGCTTGCGCAGGAGCGATTCCTCCAGGGCCTTGTTGTTGCGCTCGGCGATGTTGGCCATGGGGAGCTCGCTGAGATCCATTTTGGGCACGAAGGGCTTCTCAACAATCTCGGGCACGGGCGAGTCGAGGACGGTGATCACTGGAGCGGGCTTCCCTCCGCTGAACAACCACACGCTCATGAGGCAGACTGCGGCCGCCGCGGTGGCCAGCCCCCACTTGGGCACCATCAGATTGTTCCACCAGGTGGTGGTGCGCTCCCACATGAGATGCAGGGACGACTGCTTGAGCATTTCGGACCGCTGGCGTTGATGGAACTCCCGCAAAAACTTCTCGGTGAACCCATCGTCAGGCTGCTCAAACCGCTTCAATCGAATCAACCGCTGGATATTGTCAAACTCACTCATGGCGTGCTGTGGTTCTGGTGTCTAATTTCGGGATTTGGGCGGAGTTATTTCACGAAATCCTCAAGATAGGTTTGAAGCAGTCGATGCGCATAAAATAGTCTCGATCTGACGGTCCCTTCCGAGACTCCAAGTATCTTGCTGATTTCGGCATGCTGGAGACCCTGAACATCGTAAAGAGTCACCACCGTGCGGTGGTCTTCGGACAGCTTCATCATTGCAGCGTTCAACCTTTTTTGTAGCTCATGGATGTTCACCTCGCGCAGTGTGCCGGTGTTGGCCGTGGTCACGCGGATGAAGTCGGGATCGTTCTCGATTCCCGTATCTACATCGTCAAGACTGATCTTGTGATGTCGCCCGCGCTTCTTAAGAAAGTTCAAAGTCATGTTCACCGCGATGGAATAGATCCAGGTGTAGAACGAGGACTTGCCCATGAAGCGTTTGATGGAGCGGTACGCCTTCGCAAACACGTCCTGCAGCAGGTCGGCGGTGTCCTCGCGGTTCGAGGTCATGTTATAGACCAGGCCATAGAGCTTGGGCGTGTATTTGCGAACGAGGTCGTCGAAGGCGTGGGTGTCTCCGCCTTGTGCTCTTTCCACGAGGACACGGTCCTCCGCGGCGCTGGTGCTCCGCGCGGGTGTGGGTTCGTTCAGCGAAGCGATTGCGGCCGCCGGGGCGCTGAGAGAGGGTTCTTGCATTACCTGGAAGGAAAACACTCGTTGCACGAACAGACAAGCAATTCTTCCTAAGTTGATGATTTCATCCCTTTTGCGCCTGCCAGAGGTGGTCCACACAGATTTGTGACCACGTCTCAAGCTGGTCGCGCATGGCATGCAGCTCCTCCAGCGTGTGAAAGCGCAGGTCCTGGATGGCGTCCTCGTTGGATTTCACGTCGTCACTGCTCAGGTCAAAGAAATGCACGACCCCGAGATGCACGCTGCCGACCTCGGTCGCGTCGTCGTTGATGAGGCCGATGACCTTCTGCGTGTGAGTGCCGCCGATGACCAGCTCCTCGGCCATCTCGCGCTCGACGCCGTTGTAGTACATGGTCTCGCCGAGTTCGTCCTGGCCGGCGTCCACCGGATTGATGTGACCGCCGATGCCGATGGAGCGCTTCGCCACGAGGCGCTTCTCGCCCGAGCTGCCACCTCGTGTGTAGCTCAGGTAACGGCCCGCGTGATGAAAGAGGGTGTAGGGGATGAGCTGCTTGTGCGTGGGGTCTTTCTCCGCCGCAGGACGCTCCATGAAATGATTCGCGCCATGGGCCAGCATGGCGTGCAGATAGCGCGGGGCGTCGGCCTGGAAGCCTTGAAAGCTGCCGAGTTCGTCGAAGAGACGGCGGGTGATGACGAGAACGTGTTCCATGAGAAAGGACGCGCAGAATGGATGGCCGCGAAGCCTGCGCAACCATTCAATCCAGCAACCACGCCTCCGCCGCATCGCCTGCTTGCAGCGTTTGACCGGCCTCCAGCCGCAGCAGCGCCTCAGACCGGCTCAGGGAGAGCAGCGCATGACTCTGCTGCATGCCAAACGGCATGAACTGGCCGTTCACCAGCGTGCCACGCAGGTAATGCGGCCGGTCGCCGGGATTTTCGAGCGTCTTCCCCGAGATCGTGGGAATCAAACGCGGCCCGAGCAGCTCATCTGCCGCGCCCATCAGCTTCAGCAGCGCCGGACGCACAAACAGCAGGAAGGTCACGAAGGACGACACCGGATTGCCCGGCAGCCCGAAGAGGTGCGTGGCATGCGGCCCGTGGCGTGTGGCGAAGAGGAAGGGCTTGCCTGGCCTCACTTTCACGCGCCAGAGATCCGGCTCGATGCCGAGTTGTTTCAGCGCGGGCTTGATCTGGTCATGATCACCCACGGAAACACCGCCGCTGAGCAGCACGACATCGTTTTCATCCATCAGCCGCCGCAGTGTGTCGATGGTGGCCTGCAAATCATCGCGACAGTGAACCTGCGTGCTCTCACGAATGCCCAGACGCGTCAGCAGACCACGCAGCATGAGGCCGTTGGTGTTGTAAATTTGTCCTGCTTGCAACGGCCCTGCGCCTGGCGCCACCAGCTCATCTCCCGTGCTCAGCACGGCCACGTGTGGCAGCGCATGCAGCGTGACTTTTTCCAGACCTTGCGAGGCCAGCACCGCCAGTCTGCCTGGCGTGATGGCTTCACCTGAGCGCAGCACGAACTGTCCCCGGCAGAGGTCCGCGCCAGCACGGCGGATGTTTTCTCCGACCACGACCGGCTCCTGACAGACGACATGATTGCCCTCGCGCCTCACATCCTCCTGCATGATCACCGCATCGGCTCCCGCGGGGATGGGTGCGCCGGTGAAAATGCGGATGGCGCGGCCGGGTTCGAGCTTCAATCTCAGGTCCAGGCCCGCAGGCTGTTCACCGGAGACGTGCAGTGCCTGTTGTCCCGTGCTTTCAGCCGCCAGCAGCGCGTAGCCGTCCATGGAAGACATGTCGAAAGCCGGTATCGGCACCGTGGCGGTCACATTTTCTACGGCGAAGCGATCGAGCGCCTCAAACAAGCCCTCCGATGTGGCTTTCATCGGCGTCATCGCCGCGAGGATGCGTTTGAGCGCTGCGCTTTCGGAGATCATCGGATGACGGGCGGCAGGCCGCTGGGATCAAAGGCTGGTTCGGTGGCCTGGGGCTTGACCGTCGGGCGAGGTGCCGGAGCCTGTGGTTCCACGATCGGCATGACAGGCGGCCCTGAGGGCGCTTTGATCGGGGCAATCGGCTGAAAGGGGGTGTCCAAGGGTGGAATCACATCCGCCTGCATGACCGGCGTCAGCGGCACGGCCGGGCCTTCGATGGTGCCAGTTGGAGTGACCGTGGAAGGAGGCAGATCACCTGGTTTGGTCTGATACAGCACCAGATCCCGCACCTGGGGCAGGCCTTCCTTGATGTCCGCCGTGATGTAGTTGCCTTTGCGCTCCGGCGTGACTTTCAGCTTCGCCTTGGTGCCATCGGCGTTTTGCGAGATGATCTCCGTGCCCGCAGGCAGGTTTTGCCGCTGCTCGCAGTTGATGAGCACATAATTTTGCTCGGGGTTCACCAGTTCGATCACGCCGATCAGCTTCGCCTCGCCTGGGCGGTTGTTCTTGCCAAGCGCTTTGTCAAACATCCCCATCC
>DNXB01000438.1 GCA_003506995.1 Verrucomicrobiales bacterium | reverse complement strand
CGCCGGATCACCTCTTGTGCTTCTTGTGTTCCACGTTTCTTGAATCCCATGAGGATGATACGCGCTGAACTCGCGCTTCTATCTTCTATTTTATTGCCGGGTTAATAACCACGATTCTGCTCTACCCAGGCCCATGTGTCTTGAATCTCCCTGTCGATGTCACGGGCCTTCTTTTCCCATTCCAATGATCTGCGCCCAGCCAGTTGCAAACCGCCAAGCTCACGTAGCGCCGTGTCGCGTTCATGGCCCAAACGAATGACGTTCTGCAAACGCTCAATGAATCCATCAAGTCTGGGCAGATCATCTGCGGCTCTTCGCCGCTGCATCTCTTCTTCAAGCCAGCGAATTTCCTGCCGCAGCACAACGAGGCGAGCCGCTATTCCTCGTGCCTCACATTGTCTGGGGAAGTCTCTCGCAAAATCGGCTGAAGGAGTGCCCAACCGGAGAAATTTCGAAATGTCCCGACCGGCATTCCGACATGCCTCAATGACACCACGCATAGCGACATCAAGCGCGTTGTTGGTGGGGGCCAGAATCAAAACAACCTGGCCTGCGTCGAGATGCGAGAGGACTGCCGAGGCAAGCACATGACGCGTCTTGCCTGTGCCTGGAGGGCCAAAAACATACGAAAGTGGCGATGTCAGAACGGTTTCAACTGCCGGGCGCTGATCCTCCGGGCGCAAAGGAATCATGTCTGTTACTGCCAGGCCTGCACCCTGCTCTGGCATCGCAATCGTCTCACCATGTTCCTCGTACCACCGCCGCACGTTGTCCACGAGGTGTTTCAGGTCACTCACCAGCTTGATACTTTTTGCGGAAGCTGCCTCGAAAGCTGGATGTGCTTGTGTGAATTCGAGCACGATCTCCTTCTTCATCCAGTCAACGCTCACAACCTTGAAAAGTTCACGGCTGACTTCCTCTCCGCCTACCTGCAATTGGACTCCATCAGGGTTGAAGACAGACTTGGACAGTTTGAGTAGCCACTGGCGCTCCCCGTCTTGCTGTTTGGACTCGACTGAAATCTTCTCGCAACCGCGTTTAGTGACGTCCAAGAACTTGCGGTATTGGATTGCGGCATTGATGCACAATTCGGACAAAGTCATTGGCGGAGTCTCACGAGGCATCTTGATTTCAATTCATCAGAACAGCTTTGTTAGGCAACTGAAAATTGTCCCGTACAGCAAACACTGCGATTGCAAAATTGACATCCGTAATCATCAGGACAGACTTCGCTCGGAATTGCCCCCGACCCGACAAAGGCACCGTATGGCACACTTTCCGCGAGGATAGGGTCGGTGGACACATTCACCTCAAGAGTTGGAGATCACTCCCCTCTCAAATCGAGGCAGATCACCCGCTCACCCGTCTTCTGCATCAGATCCTTCTGCTGCTGGCGGACATAGAGCAGGCCGTGGCTCAATGCGGGCAGGCTCCAGGTGTTGAGAGCGTAAAACGGCTGCGCTTGGGCGATCACTTTGGCTCCGGCGGGGCTGAGGTCGAGCCAGTGGAGGGAGCCGATCTCGCCGAGACAGAGGAAGGCTCCATCGGCTTTCAGGAGGCTCGCGCGGAGGATGCTGAGGCGGGTGGGATTGGCGCGGCCGGTTTGCTTGCTGAACTCGGCGTCTTCCCACTCGATCTTTTGCTCCCACACTTCCGCGCCGGTGTCGGCGTTCACGCAGACGAGGCGGGACTTCGGCTCCGTCTCGCCGTCGATGGCGTAGAGATGGCCTTCGTGATACACGGGGTTCATCCAGTGGACGCCGAGCTTGGCGGACTTCCACACCTCCTTCGGCTGAAATTCGGCATCGTACTCCACCATCGCGCCGCCGAGCGGCCGGCCCTTCGGATACGCGGTGGTGATGAAGGCGCGGTTCTTCCCGGGAATGATCACGGGCGAGGTGCCGATGGCCTGGATGTATTCGTCGTCACGCCATGCGAACTTGGAATGCAGTTTTCCACTCGCCGGATCGATGCACATGAGGCCGCCGGTGGCCGGATCGCTCTCGCCGCCGGCATAGACGAGCACTTTGAGCTGCCCGTGCAGCTTCGCCGGAATAGGCGACGCGTAGCTCGCGCCCCATGCGTCCTCCACCTTCCAAACGACCTCGCCGCTTTTCAAATCGAAGGCCGCCACACTCACGCCCGCCTCGGCGAGACGTTTCTTGCGGTCACGCAGGCCTTCGGAGTCCTCAATCGCAGCTCTTTTGCCGCCGACGTTCACCATGACGCGGCCATCGAGAATCAGCGGCGTGCCGCCAGCGCCGAAGAAATCCTGCGGCACATGCATTTCAGTCCGCAGGTCGCGTTTCCACAGCAGTTTGCCTGTTTTCAAATCAAGCGCCCGCAGTTCGCACGTCACGCCATACGTCACCACGATGCCATCGGCGATCACCGGGCTGCCGCGCGGCCCGTTGCCGAAGCCGTAGCGATCCTGATACGAGATCGGGTAATCATGCGACCAGAAGCGCTTTCCAGTCTCGCGATGCAGGCACTCGATGATCTCCTTCCCATCCAGCGCGTGGAAGATCACACAATAGTCACCGCTGATGGCGGGCGAGTTGTAGCCCTCGCCCATCGCCACCTCCCACACGGCCTTCGGCTCGCCTGCGGCCCATTTTTTGAGCAAATGAGTCTCCGGCGAGATCGCATCGTCCGTGGGACCGAGTACTCGCGGCCAGTCGCTCGTCTTCGCGTCCTTCGAGAGCGGCTTCGGCGCCGCGTGAAAGGTCAGGCGGTCAAACGCCTCCTGGGCGGAGCATGTGGCGAAGGCAAAAAGGAGCAGAAACAGTCTCGACGGGTTTTTCATGTTGTGTCAGGCTACTGAACGCCATGAAGAACGCCACTCTCATCCTCACCGCCGCTGTTTCGCTGTTTTTGAGCTCCTGCACCACCTGCCCGTTTGGTTGCAAGACGACCTCCAAGGGCAAGGTCGAGCATGTCGTCCTCGTCTGGTTGAAGCGCCCCGGCAACGCCGCCGACCGCGCCACGGTCATCGCCACCGCGAAGAAGTTCCAGGCCGAGATTTCGCAAGTCCAGCACCTCAGCGTCGGCCCTGCTGTGCCGAGCGAGCGCCCCATCGTCGATGACAGCTTCGATGTCGGTTTGGTGATGCGTTTCAACAGCAAGGCGGACATGGACGCTTATGAGAAGCATTCCGTGCATGTGAATGCCGTGAAACAGACCTTGCTGCCGCTGGCAAAGAAGCTGCTGGTGTATGACATCGGGTGTGAGTGAGGTGTCATCCCGAAGGGATGAAAGAAGGTAGCCAGGGGTCGAATGACTCCTGGAAAACGAAAGCAGGCGCTCTTTTTCAAGGGCGCATGCTGAAGGGATGCCAGAAGCGCAAGAAGGCTTTTCGGTCACGCTATAGTTGGGTGGACACTTCTTGCATACCTCCGGCATGCGGCCTTGAGGGAGGAGCTGTTCTTCGTTGATCCGGTGGTTTTCGTTCGCTTCGCTCGCTCGAACACCGGCTACCTTCTTTGATCCCTCCGGGATCGTCTTTACACGAGAATCCATCCCTGCAAGGCGGCACGCTGGATGCGCGTTTGGTTTTTGGAGTTTCGGCGCTAAGCTGCCGGGTTCCAAAAACCCCCAGATGACCCCGCGTTTCCAGTTTCCCTCTCTTGCTTTGGGCGGCTTTGCCGTCGCCTGCTCGTTCGCCTCGGCGGCGGACACGTTTCCGCCGGACCAGATCGAGTTCTTTGAGAAAAGCATTCGTCCCGTGCTCGCGGAGCGCTGTTACGAGTGCCACGGTGCCCACAAGCATCAAAACGGCCTGCGTCTTGACTCCCGTGCCGCCGTCGTGCGCGGCAGTGATTACGGCAAGGTCGTCGAACCCGGCAATCCGAGTGCGAGCAAGCTGATCAAGGCCATCAATCACGTCGCCGGTGTCGAGGCGATGCCGAAGAAGGGCGACAAGCTGCCAGCGCCGCAGATCGCCGCGCTGGAGAAATGGATCAGCCTTGGCCTGCCCTGGCCAGCGGAGGCAGAAGTGGCTGATCATGCGGCGCCGAAGGCAGATCCGATGCAGCATTGGGCTTTCCAGCCGGTGAAGGCGGATCGCTCCAAAACCATTGATGACTTTGTGGGGGCCAAATTGAAGGCGGCAGGACTCGATTTCGCACCACGGGCCGATTCGCGCACGCTGACGCGCCGCCTGCATCTCACCCTCACCGGTCTGCCACCGAAGTCGGACGAGTCCGACCAGTCCGACACGTCTGAACTTATCCAGCGCCTCCTTTCCAAACCGGCCTACGGCGAGCGCTGGGCACGCGTCTGGCTCGATGTGGTGCGTTACGCGGACACGAATGGCTATCAAGTCGCCGGTCGCTCGAATTTCTACCCCTACGCCTACACCTATCGCGACTGGATCGTGAAGTCGCTCAACGAGGACATGCCGTATGACCAGTTCGTGAGCTACCAGCTCGCGGCGGATCGTCTGACGGCTTCCACGCCGAATTCGCCGCATCTCGCGGCGCTGGGCTTCTACAATGTCGGTGAGCGTTTCATCAATGATCGTGTGCTCATCGCCGATGATCGCATTGATGTCGTGGGTCGTGGGCTGATGGGCCTCACGGTGGCTTGCGCGCGCTGCCACGATCACAAG
>DNXB01000076.1:193-4026 GCA_003506995.1 Verrucomicrobiales bacterium | reverse complement strand
ATCGTGCGGCCCTTCATGCAGCCGTTGAAGAGCTTGCGGAGCTTGTCCTTCATCTCAAAGGGGTTCATCCAGTTGTTTGTCGGCCCCGCGCCTTCTTTGGCGTTGCTGCAGATAAAGGTGCGCTCTTCCACGCGCGCCACATCACTCGGATCAGACTTGGCGTAGAAGCAGCCGGGCCATTGCTTCTGGTTCAGGCGGGTGAAGGTGCCTGCATCGACCATTTCATCGCACAGGCGGTCGTATTCGGCCTTGGAGCCGTCCACCCAGTGAATCTTGTCCGGTTTGCACAGCGCGGCCATTTTGGTGACCCAGCGCTGAAGGTGAATGTTTTTGCTGAGGGGTTTCGAGGAGGAAAGTTTGGTCATTGTCGGAACGCGCGGTTGGCGCGTCCCATACACGCGGATTCCGTGCCAAATGTCCACCGCAGAAGCCTCGCGTATTTTGGCGAAACTGCCGCCGGACCTACCTGCGGCGGCTCAAATGGAGCGCCATGAGGCCGCAGGCGAGGAAAAAGACTCGCGCAGGCTCCGGGACAAGCACAATCGTGATCACACCATCGCTGGCGAAGGCCGAGGTGTCCCAAATCCAGGCAGGATCAAAACCCGCCGTGCTCGCATTGAGCAGGCTGGCGCTCAATCCACTGATTCCCGTGCCCGAGACGGCCGTCCAGTCGAGCAGATCAAAGGAATGGCCCAGGCCGGGCGTGTAACCACCGGCGAATGTCACGCCGAGGCTGCCAGCAGTGAGCGCTGAGAATTCGAGCACACCGGAGCCTGAGGCGTTGAACACGATCTTGTCGTTACTGCGATTGCCGAAGAGTTCTGGCAGACACTCCCCATGACGATCCGGCGCTAGTGGTGCTGCCATCCCAATAGGTCGTGGTCTGCGCTCGTGCGGTCTGGCAAAACACCAGCACGACGGCACAACCTGCGCTGATCCAGCGCCAAGGATTGCGCGGTGGCACAAACAACGAGCGAGGGGGCGTTTGGAATGAGGAGTGCATGCACATATAAAAGTGTGCATGCGCTGTTTATCAGCCGCGGTGCCACTGCCGGCGGCGGCTCCTCACCAAAATGGGTGAGGCCGTTGCTGGCGCGATCTACTGCGCAGGGACCAGGCTCGCTTCCACCCGCTGGCAGTCCTTCGACTTCGGCTCGCCGGACAGGTTGATGCCAAGATGCGCGGGGAAGTATTCTCGCAGAGTGCTCACCAGCGCGTTTGCAAAGCGCAGCCGGTTCTCCGCCGTGTCGCGCAAGCGCGGGCGATTGGCCTCGATTTGCAGGCCGGTGATGTTTTTGTCGGCCTTGCAGTGCCGGGCGATGGTGTAGCCGCCGCGAAAGAACGGTTCCGTCGGCACCGGCATGCGCGGACTCGGTGTGGCGGGGAATCCACGCGCCTCAAGCAACGCGCCGAGGCTCAGCGGGCCGCGCAGGAGTTCAACGTGGCTTAAATCGCTGCGTTCAACGATCCAGCGCAGGCTGCTGGCGTTCACATAGGTCGATTCATTGAGCGCCTCGTCGCAATCCGCCAGATCGAGCGCGTTGTGCAGATAACCCAGCTCCACGCGTGGGTCGGCATGCCCGTGACCGTGCAGATCGATCAAGAACGCCACGCCAAACTGCCTCACCGCAGCGTCACAGGCGGTTTCGATGAACGCATGATGCTCTTGCCACGCCTGCTCAGCCGACGCGTTGCCTTGCGCGGCCTCGGCGCGGTCACGGTTCGCGTCCAGCTTGCTGCGGTGCAGCCTGCACACCACCAGATGGATGTGGCGGCCCGTTTCCGCATGAACCACCGCCGCAATCGTCCGCGCAAGCTCCTGCGTGTTCGCGTCGATGTCCGTCACGCCGTTGGTGCGGTTCGGAATCTCCTCCGGCGTCAGTCGTCCGCCATGCGGCGCGGTGATGACGAGCGGCAGCTCGCCGGGAATATATTCGATGAAATGACGCTGCCCGAAGACGCTGTTTCCCGGCACCAGATCTTCCGCATGACCGCAGACGGCCAGAGCGAGGATCAAGAATGAGTTCAGCGGCCTCATCATGCTCAAGAGTCCTCCGGGATGATGCGCAGCACATGGCTGGCCTGCGTGAAATACCAGGTCGTCCGCTTGAACGGACGAAGCTGGACGCCGTCGGGGATCGTTTCGCCGTTCGAGTCCGTCGCTCCGCTGCCGGTGCTGTCGAGGATGAGCGGCAACCCTTCAGGCGAGTCGCCGATCTTGCCGATCCACAGCACGACATGCGAGACGTTGCCTTTGTTGCTCTTCACGAAGAGCAGATCGCCAGTGAGCAATTCTTTGGAAAAGTCATCATAGCTCTTCGGCAGCCCGACGCGCCTCACCGGCACGCTGCGTCCTGCGCCTGGGCCGGCGGCCTCGGTCATTTCCGCCTGCGATTTGATCCCGGTGGATGGAAGGATGCCGAGCGCGAGATTGTACACGAACCCGGTGAAGTTGCTGCAATCCACGCCCTTGCCCACCGGCGTCTTTTGCTCGGGATCACGCGGCCAGTCGGCGGGCGGCTCCCAGTCCGGCACATGATGGTGCTGGTAGCTGTAGCCGATGAAACGCATCGCCGTGGCGATCACGCGCTCGCGCGACCACTGCGGACTTTTTTTCGCCAAACCGGCCGGTGGATTGAAATGCCGCATCGCCGGGCCCCAGTAGCCCCAGCGCGTTTGATTCGAGGGGTTGTACCAATCACGAAAAGGCACGGTGGCATGATCTTTCCAGTCGGAGCGCGGCCCTTTGAGCAGGTCGCCGATGAGCTCCTCCTCCGGGAAGGAAAACTTCACGCTGTAGGGCGACTTGTAGGCGTTCTGCGCCTGCGTGGTGCCGAGCAGTGTGAAGATGAAGACGAAAACGCGCAGGATCATGGCAGCACGGCTTCTTTCTTTTCGCCAGCGGCCCAGAAAACACCGCGCGGGATGAGGTTCTCAAGACCGGGCGTGCCTTCGGGATGCGGGCTGGAAACAAACACGCGGCCTTTGCCAAAGGTGCCGACTGCTTGCGCCGCCGAGTTGACCTGCACACCCACAGGCGTGTCGTTTTTCGCCACCTCGGTGCGGAACAGCGTCAGCGGTGTGTAGGCGGGCAGATCGGTGCGGGTCCAGGGCTTCAGGATCGGGCCGTTGTTGTAGCGCACTTTGAAAAAGCCCGGCACATCGCCCAGCAGCGGCTTGCCCGCCTCCGTCATCTCCAGGTCGAGGATCGCCTGCCCGCGCCGCCATTTGCTGGAAACCGTGCCCGCGTTCAGAATGCCGAGTCCCCACGAAAAATTCGAGCACGCCAGGTAAGCCCCCGCGCAGATGCCCACATAGCCGCCGCCGTTGCCCACAAACTCACGCACGTTCTTCAATCCGGCCTCGCCAATGCCCTTCGACTGGCCTGAACCTGACCCGCCAGGAAAAACGAGCACGTCATACGCGCTGAGGTTCAGCGTGCCGATCTCCTCGCCGCTGAGGATGACCGTCGTGGCCTCGGTGAATGGCTTCATCACTTTCACCACCGCATCCACGCTGCTCTGCGGTGCTCCAGGTCCGCTGTACACGCCTACCTTGATCGGACGGCGTGTCTCCGGCAGCGCGATGACCGTCTTGTTGCCGTTCACATCCGGCGGCACGACAAATTTCGTCGTTTTGGGCTTCTCCTCGTCCTGGGCCAATGTCGGTGAGCAGACGCCGATGACGGTGAAAAAGAGCAGGTGTTTGAGCAGGGTCTTCATGATTGTGTGCCGAGTGTGGACTGCGTAGATCGTGCGCCATGGGGCGTTTCCGTCATCTCACCAAAATAGGTGAGGCGGGGCTGAAAATGACGAATGGCGAATTCCGAATGA
>DNXB01000076.1:0-165 GCA_003506995.1 Verrucomicrobiales bacterium | reverse complement strand
TTCTGGTTTCGTCATTTTTCCCCGCCCAGGGCGCGGACTCGCGCTGGGTGGAACGGCTGGCCGTCTGGTCGTGGGGAGAGCTGCATGACCTGAGTCAGCAGATCGAATCGCATGAGCAGCAGCTTGGCACATTGCCGCAACTCATGCTCATCAACAGTTGCCTCC
>DNXB01000092.1 GCA_003506995.1 Verrucomicrobiales bacterium | reverse complement strand
CAGAGCTACGAGCTGCGTCCCTGGCAGACCAGCGGTGACGTGGAAAATGACGAGCTCGTCGTCATCTACCAGAACTGGGAGGAAATCCGCCGCCTGATGTGGGACTACGTCTCCATCGTGCGCACCAACAAGCGCCTCCAGCGCGCCGCCGCCCGCCTGCGCAATCTCAAGCGCGAGGTGCAGGAGTTTTACTGGAGCAACCACGTCACCAGCGAGATCCTGGAGCTGCGCAACCTCGTCGAAACCGCCTCCCTCATCGTCGAGTGCGCCATCCGCCGCCATGAAAGCCGGGGGCTGCATTACACGCTGGACTATCCGCACACGGACGACTCACGCCCGCCTTTGGACAGCACACTACGACGCTATTGAGGTTATTGCCCCTGCGGGAGGCTGTGGGGCTGAATCCAGATCAGGACGTTTTTGAACAGCCCCCCTTGGAGCCTGTCCAGATTTCTGTGTGATTGTTTCATGACTCGAAACCGTTCACGCCCAGCCTCGCCAAACGAATTACAGATTGCAGTTCACCCGGAGAAGCTGCTAAAATTCACCTAAATCGCCTCAACCCCTCATGCCTGCCGTACGTTTTCTGCCAATGATCGCCGCCGCGTTCCTCGCGTCGGCCACGTTTGCATTGAGCCAGAGCGCCTCGTCCGTCTCCGCGACAGGGGCCGTGGCGGCGCTCAAAAAACGTGACGCCACCGCGCCTGCCCTGCCATCGAATCTTTCCAGCACGACCGTGCCGCGCCTCGGCTATGCGCGTTACCCCTGGAAGCTCGACATCGTGGCCACGGTGTTTTGGGTGGGCGAACAGCCGACGGAAAACAACCCCACGCCGAATGACAAAAGTTCCTGGGACACCAAGTGGATGGAAAACTTCGGCGGCTACGACGACCCCGACCCCACCAAGCGCACCGAAGCCTTCACCCCGGCGGGCTTCATGCCGAAGCAGAACCCCTTTTACATTGCGCTGCCTTACAATGACGTGATCAACTACAGCACCCACAAGCCGGAGGCGTCGAAAATGATCCCCTGGTTCAACCAGCGCTTCTCCCGCTCAGGACGCACCGTGCTGAAAGGCCAGTGGGTGGCCATCCGCCACGGCAACCGCGTCTGCTACGCCCAGTGGGAGGACTGCGGCCCCTTCGTCACCGACGACCATGACTATGTGTTTGGCAGCGCCCGGCCGAAAAACACCAGCAACAACGGCGCCGGCATCTACATCTCCCCCGCCATCCGCGATTACCTCGGCCTCAAGAGCATGTCCCGCTGCGACTGGCGTTTCGTCGATGTGAGCGAGGTGCCCGCCGGCCCCTGGCGCAACATCGGCGACAACAACCACTTCGTCCGCCAGCAGAAGGTGGACAAGGAACGCGAGCACACCGCCATCTCCTCACGCCTCGAAGAACTCCGCCGCATGCGCGACAATTACTTCAAGCAGGGCGGCGCTGGCGCGGCCCGCTGATTCTGACGACGGGGCCATTCTCACTCAAAGTCCAGCGCCCTGCCGTTGCGGCGATGTTTGAGCGAGGCGCCCACGTTTGCCGGCGCCTGGGTTGCCGGAAGAACTTCAATCGTGCGCTGCGGGCCGGGGCGGGGCTGGTTCACGCTGTCCTGGAGGTAAAGCGTCGTTTTGAACGCTGTTTGCACGGGGATTTCCTCCGGATCGCCGAAGGTGCATTTTTCAAACACGCAGTTCTTGGTGGCGAGCGCGAAACTTTCCGGGACGCGGCAGTTGATGAACCGACAGTTCTGGATGCTGAGCCAGTCTTTGGTCACCTCAGCTCCCGCGTCTGTCTTGAAGCCGATGGGAATGAAATCCACCTCATGAAAGGTGCAGCCGTCCAGCTTCATGCCCACGTCGCCGAGCCGCCAGTTCTGCATGAAGGAGCCGGTGAAGACACAATTCGTGAAGTTCCATCGGCTGCTGAAAAACGCGATATACCACGGCCCCTCCTTCGCGAACATGCAGTCCTGAAACAAGCTGTCCTTCGCCTCAAAACTGCCGCCGAGGTCGGCGGTGATCTTCACCTCACGAAACAAGCCGCCATCCGCCTTCCACGAGCCCTCCTTCAGGTGGAAGCGCACATTTTCCATGCGCATGCCGGGCAGGCTGGTCACATCACAGCGCTGCTCGTCGTTCTGTGCCTTGGGATCACGCTTGCCGGGCGCTCCGATGTCGATACGGCGCAACGGGCGGTAAGAGCCGGCGGGAATCGTGAGACTGCCGACCCACTCGGCCTGTTTCAGCAGGCTTTCCTTCATCTCCGGCACGCTGGAGACTTGTTCTTCAAGTGACTTGGGATCAATCACGCGGACTTTGGCCGACTTCACCGTGACAGGCGTGTTCAGCGGGAAAATCTCCAGCGGTTTCTCCACCTTCGAGTAGTCGCCAAAGTGCAGATAACGCCGCGCGCCATCGACGCTGATGCTCTGCATGTGCGGCATCACCCGCCAGCGGATCGTGACAAAGGTGTCCTCCGGGATGCGGCCCTGCCCTGGGGCGTGACGGCCGCCGCCGGGATCAACGTCCAGCCGCAGCTCGTCCGGGCGCACCTCCCAGTTGAAGATCAACTGCTTCGCGGTGTAGGCCAGTCGCAGGTCGTTTTTCTCCACCTTGGCCACGATGGTGAACTCCACCGGCGGCTTGAATGATTCCGACGAGGTAAAGCGCTCGGCCCGGTTCAGCACGAGTTCTTTGCCATCTGGCAGCAGCTCTTTGTCCGCAAGAACACCGCCCGTGCGCTCGCGGGTGATATCGGCGAGCCGTTCTCCCGCCAGCCTGGCATCATCCAGCAGGCCGGACTTCGTCCACTCCGACGACGTGCTCTTCAACACCTCCTCGTATTTCAAAAACAGCGTGATGCGGCCGTTGTGGTGCGCGATGTCGATGGGCTTCAGGCTCGTGCGATAAGTCGAGCGCAGCACCTTCAGCGCCGCGGGCAGGTCCGGCGCGTCCTCTGTCGGCAGCGGGCCGTTGGTTTCGATCCGCTGCTTCTCATCCCGCAAGGCCAGCGCCTCCGGCAGTTGCGAGACCGCCGTGGCCGCCGCCAGCGCCCGGTCCAGGGCGGCGAGGTACTTGCTGTTCAGGTCCGCCTGCGCGGCGCGATGCACCGCCAGCACATCCCGCTCCAACGCGGCGCGAAAGCTCGTTTCCAGTTCACGCAGCCGTTTTGCCCCATCGCTTTCGGCCACGGGTCGCGCGGGCATCGCGGGTTTCGGCGGCTCCGGGCTGGTTTTCGACGTGCCATCCCATTCGATGATGAAGGAACGGCCTGCGGTTTCATAGCCGCTCCCCCAGCCGAGCACGGGTTCGCTGCCCAAGGTCATCTTCAGCACATACGTTTTCTCCGGCTCCTGATCCTTGGGACCCGACGCCCAGCGGGTGTATTCAAACGGCTCTCCGGTGATCCAGCGCCACACGCCCTTTTCCCGGATCGCGCCGAGGGTGACCATGTGCGCAGACACCTCCTTGACGTAAACGGGCATCACGCTCTCCAGCCATTCCTGCTCCTCCTGGCTGGTGATGGTGGCGAGGTGCGCCCCCACGCTTTCCGCGTGTTGGAGGGCGCTGCTGAAGCTCATGCGCTGCTCCACCACCTGATAGTGATGCCCGGCATGGCTGAGCACGGGAAATTTCGACAGCGGGCTGCCTTTCGGTGTGCTCGGATCGGTCTGCACGACAACCGGCATATCTGGCGGCGCTGGTTTCACCTCCTTCGGTTCATCCGGCACGGCAACGGCTGGCGCTTTGTCGGGCTCTGCCTTGATTTCGACCACTTTCGGCGGTGTTGCTGTCGAATCGCCGCGCTGCATGAGGAAAAACACGGCCCCGCCGCCCAGCACCACCACAGCGGCGGCGATCAAGCCCCAGGGCGCGCCTTTCGGCGGCGGTGGCGGGACGTGCGCGCGCGGCCGCTGCTGTGGCGGCATGCCCGCCGCTCGCTGAGGCTGTGTCTTGGCCTTCGCCACCGGCACCGTGAGGATTTGATCCAGGTCACGCCGGATCTCACGGGCGCTCTGGTAGCGCTTCGTCACGTCCTGCTCCATGGCCTTGCGCACGATCATGTCAAAGCGTGGATCGCAGCCGGTTTTCTCGCTCGGCAGCTTGAAAAAGCCGCGTGGGATCTCGCCGGTCAGCATGTTGTAGAGCATCACGCCCACGGCGTAAAGATCAGCGCGGCCATCCACCATCACGCCCTGGATCAGCGCCTCCGGCGCCACATAGTCCGGCGTGCCCATCGTCATGCCGCCTTGTGTCAGGCCGCTGGTCTGCGCGGGGTCGTGCATGCGTGCCAGGCCGAAGTCCGCCACCTTCACCGCCCCTTCCATGTTGATGAGCACGTTCGCGGGCTTGATGTCGCGGTGGACGACCCCGTGCTCATGCGCGTAAGTCAGCGCGTCGCAGACGTGCGCGGTGATCGCCAGCGCATGATCAGCTGTCAATTTGCCCTGCGCCTGGATCATCTTCGCCACATCCGTGCCGTCGATGAACTCCATGACGATGTACAACAGCTCGTCGCTCGTGGCACCAAAATCATAGACTGCCACAATCGCCGGGTGGCTGACCTTCGCCATCGTGCGCGCCTCGTTCTGAAAACGGGCGATGAACTCCGCCTCGTCCTCCGCCGCCTGCGGTGGCAGCACCTTGATGGCCACCCGCCGGTCCAGAGAGACCTGCCGCGCCTGGTACACCGCGCCCATCCCGCCGCAGCCGAGCATCTGCCACTGGTCATACTGCGGCAGCAATGCCTCCAGATGCTCCAGGGCCGGCGGCGTCCAGCGAACCACGCCGCCAGTGGAGGAGGAAGTCTCTGCGCGTTGAGGATTCTCATTCATGGCCTGTAAAAACGGAATTTAACGACGGAGCGTAGCCTCCAGGCTGAAAGATGGGAACCGGAAAATCACACCAGTCCTGGGATAACGACATCCACCTCATGCCACAATCCATACTTCTCCGACAAAACACTGGCGATAAAGCTGCTGACAAACCTCGCAATCTATTAACAATCTTCATTGTTAGGCATCTTGCCATGAGTCGCCCGATAGCAGTTTTACTCGCCGCATTGCTCTTTGGCTTGGTCATTGTTGTGGCCGCCACGGAGCAGAATAGCGTTTCTGGCAGCATTGCCCCACTGACGCTTCTTGTCTTGCATGTCATAGCTCAGGTGCTTCTGGCATTGGGGCTTTTCATGTATTGCGGATTTGCAGCGCTCCACTCGACACAGCACGTTGCTTCTCCGCAAGAGCGCTCCATGTGGCTCATCGCCACTGTGGTTCTCAACGTTCTCGGCGCTTGTTGGTATTACGTGACGGCCTACCAGTCATTTCGCAAAGCCGGACAGGGACGCCTAATGCGATTTGGAAAGGTGAAACATGACTGACCAGGGCGATACATGCCCCGCTGGGCTGTCGGACGTTTCGGATAGTTTATCGGCGACTGTTGCAGATGATCGGGCGTTTTCCATCCTCCGCAGTAGCATGCTACTGCGGGATTCATCTTCGCCGCACGGCGGGCGGGATATACTGCAATCAGCATGATTTGTGATTTTGGAAAAACGAGTCAGATAGCAGAATGGGGACAGCAGAATTGTTTTTTTATTCTGCTGTCCGTTGCTTTTCCGCCAGATGGATTCACCAAACCTGATGACTCGCAGTATAGATGCCGAAGGCGATGCCGGTGAGCACGGAAATCGAGAACGCGAGGATGGGCGACCACATTTTGATCACGGTGGTCACTCCCGCGAATTTTTTTGCACGGCAATCGGGATGCCCACACCGGGCCACAGTCGGTTCACACCAGCCCGCGTCGCACGAGGGATTCCTCCATCGCGCGGTCGATGAGCAGCACGGCGAGGGTTTGCGTGGCGTCGTCGAGCAACTGGGTGGCGGCTTTGAGGGCTTTCGCGTCGTGATCGGCGGATTCGAGCAGGCGACGCACCTCGGCGGCGTGCTGGAGCACGTTGGCGCTCTCCTCGGCGCTGATCGCATCGCCAAGCTGCGCGAGCGCGGCATCGACGGCGGGGAGCAATTCCTCCGCCTTGAGCTTCGCTTCAGTCCAGATGCGCTCGTTCATGTCCTCGAAGGCGAAATCGACGCTCTCGGCGATCATCTGCTCCACGCGCTCATCCTCAACGTCGATGGCGGTGCCGCGAATTTCGAGCGTGGTGTCCTGATTGGTGGCCGTGTCACGGGCGAGCACTTTCAAGATGCCGTCCGCGTCCAAACTGAACTGCACGCCGACGCGGGCGCTGCCTTTGGGGCCGGGCGGAAATGGCACCTCGATGCGGCCGAGTTCCCAGTTGTCCTTCGCCAGCTCACGCTCGCCCTGAAGGATGCGGATGAGCATGCTATCCTGGTTGGCGACGGCGTTGGTGAACATCTCGCCGGCCTTGGCGGGGATCGTCGTGTTGCGCGGGATGATGATGTTCATCAAACCACCGAAGGTCTCGATGCCGAGCGAGAGCGGCGTGACATCGAGCAGCAGCACCTGCCGCAGACTGCCGCTCAGGATGCCTGCTTGGATCGTGGCGCCGAGCGCGATGGCCTCGTCCGGGTTTTGCGAGATGTTCGGCTCACATCCGAAAAGTTCGCGCACATAATCGCGCACCAGCGGCATGCGCGTGCTGCCTCCGACGAGGATGACCGCGTCGAGCTGATCGGGTTTGATCTTTGCGTCGCTCAACGCGCGCAGGCAATGCATGCGCGTGCGCTCGATCCATGG
>DNXB01000023.1 GCA_003506995.1 Verrucomicrobiales bacterium | reverse complement strand
AATGGCGTGGGACCGGCGGAGAGCACGATTCGTGCGGAGCTGGGCATTACCAAAGAGCAGTCGGGCATGCTCATGAGCGCGTTTTTCTGGCCGTATGCGTTGTGCCAGATCCCGGCGGCGATGCTGGCGCAGCGGATGGGGTCGCGCTGGGCGCTGTCGTTGTATGGCGTGCTGTGGTCGCTGGCGACAGCGGGACTGGCGCTGGGGAATCTCGCGGTGATGATCGGCTCNNGCAGGCTTCGGCCTCGGGAGCGTTCAGCGGCTTCATGTCGGTGGGCAGCATCGTCGCCGCTCCGCTGACGGCCTGGCTCGTCGTGAGCATCGGCTGGCGTTGGATGTTTGTGTGGTACGCGGTGCCCGGCGTGTTGTGGGCCGTTTGGTTTGCGGTGTGGTATCGAAACCGGCCTGCGGAACATCCGGCGGTGAATGAAGCGGAGCGTGAACTGATAGGACAGGATGAGAGGAATGGGACGAATGAGCCTGGAGCGGTACCGTGGCGGCTGCTCGCCACGAGTCCGGCCATGTGGTTTCTCTGCGCTCAGCAGTTCTGCCGGGCGGCGGGCTACATCTTCTTTGCGAGCTGGTTTGCCACCTACCTGCAAGAAGCACGCGGTGTGACGATCCTCGGCTCCGGCTGGCTCACGACGCTGCCGCTGCTGGCGGATGTGACGGGCTGCATGTTTGGCGGCGTGCTTTCGGATGCGGTGCTGCGCTGGACCGGCAAACCGCGTCTCGCGCGTCAGGGCTTGAGCGCCACGGCCTTGCTGCTCTGCGCGGGCCTGATCTTCAGCGCCTGGTTCGTCGCGCATCCGGTGATGGCGGTGCTGGTCATCAGCGCGGGCATGTTCTGCGCGGCAACGGCGAATCCCTGCCTTGGGGCGACGGTGATGAGCCTCGGCGGCCCGCATGTCGCCACGGTGAGCGCCACGGCCAACATGTGCGGCAATCTTGGTGCTGCCGCGTTCCCGATTGCCGTACCGTGGCTGCTGGCCCATGCCGGGGGCTGGAACGCGGTGCTCGGCGGCTTTGGCGCTCTCTACATCATCGCGGCGGTGTTTTGGCTGATGATTCGAGCGAACGGCAGTTTGTTTGATCACTCGCCGAAGGCGTAAAGATGCTTGTCGGTGCGGATGTAGATCACGCCGTCCACGATAGCGGGCGAGGCGAAGACGGAGGCTTTGAGATCGTTTCGTGCCAGCACCTTCAGCGTGTCGCTCGTGGCATCCAGCACGACGACGGTGCCGCGTTGTGACGTGATGTAGATGCGCCCGTCGGCGCTGACAGCGGAGGCGTAGTAGTCGCCGGAGGCATCGACGCGCTCGGCCTGGAAAAGGGGGCTGCCGCTTTTCGCGTCGTAGGCACTGGCGAGGCCGCCGCTCTTCATGGTGAAGACGCGGCCGTTCGCCACGATGGGCGAGGAAACATACGGCAGGTGCTTGTTCACCTGCCAGATGACGTGCGTGTCCGTGATGTCGCCGCTGCCGCCGGGCTTGATGGCGAAAAGCTGGTTCACCGCGTCGGCGAACATGCCGCGAATGACCTCATACTCCGTCTTCGTGACCTTGCCGTCCTTGTCCGCGTCGATCTGCGAGTAGCGGGCCTTGATCGGGCCGTTGGGAAACTCTTCGAGCGTAAGCAATCCGTCTTTGTTCGCGTCATTGGCTGCGGCGAAGGCTTCAAAAGGCTCCATCTCGATGCGGTCGCCTTCGTCACCACCGACGTTCCAGCTTGAGACGAGCAGCATGCCGTCCGCCGCCACCGGACTGGCATTGGCCACCCGCGCCATGCCGCGCACCGACCAGCGCTGCCTGCCGTCCTTCAGATCATAACCTCGCACCCATAGCGATCCGCACACAATGAGTTCCTCAATGCCATCGTGCTTCCAGACGAACGGCGACGAAAAACCGCGCCGGAACTCGCCGCGGTCCACGCGCCAGGCTTCCGCGCCTGTTTTCACATCCAGCGCGATCATGTAACTGCCCACATCCTGATCCGCGACAATGATGACCTTTCCGTCCGCAATGATCGGCGAGGCGCTGGTGCCAAACTCGACGACCGGCGCTGGCAACGGCTTCTTCCACAGCTCCTTGCCGCTCCAGTCATAGGCCAGCACGCCGTAACTGCCGAAATACGCGATCAAGCGCTCGCCATCCGTGCAGCAGGTCGGCGTGGCCGGACTGCCAATGCGATGAGCGCCTTCGATTTTCTCCGCCGGAGCGGCCACGCGCCAGAGTTCGCGTCCATCAGCACGATTGAGGCAAAACGTGACCAGCTTGCCGCCATCAAGCCCGGTGAGTGCGATCTTGTCTCCCCAGATGCAGGGCGAAGAATGCCCATGCGGCACCTCGACCTGCCAGCGCATGTTTTTCTCCGCGCTGAACTCCACCGGCGGCTTGCCCGTGCCGATGCCGAGCCCGCCTTCACCACGAAACTGCGGCCAGTGGGACTCGGCAAGCCCGCTGATGGGCAGGCAAAGTAGCAGCAAGGCCAGGCGTGAGGTCATGCGTCTGAAGATGAGTGAAAGTTACTTCACCACTGGGCGCAGTACCATGTTGCGGTAGTCCACGTTCGTGTGGTCGCCTTGGAGGAAGATCGGGCCGGGCTTGAACTCGTCACTGGTGAGAGCGCCGCCGGTGCAGCCGAGCACGGGAGCGTTGTCGATGATCGTGGTGCCGTTGAGGATCACCGTGAGGTGGCGGTCCACCAGCGTGATGTCCAGCGTCTGCCACTCGCCGATCGGCTTTTCCGCGTTCACGCTCGGGGTGATGCGGCTGTAAAGCGCGCCCATGTGGTGGGAGTCGAGCGGCTTGCCAAAGCTTTCCATGATCTGCACCTCGTAAATGCCGCGCAGGTAGATGCCGCTGTTGCTGCCTTCCTGCGTGCGCACTTCCGTCTTCAAATTGAAGTCCTCGAACTCCGCGTCCGTGCGCAGATTGCCGAAGTGCTTGTCCTTCTCCTTCACCACACGGTTTTGCAGCACACCGTCCACCACGCTCCAGCCGTTGTCGGCGGATTTGATCAAGCTCCAGCCGGTGAGGTCTTTGCCATTCAAGAGCTGGATCGGGTCGCCAAATTTCACCTTCGCGAGATCAGGCTTGGCCGGGATGTCGGCGATGCGCTTGCCGGCAAACTCAGCAGGCTTGCCGATCTCCTTGCCCTCGGCGTTCTTTTTCGCCGTGGTGAGCTTCAACGCGTCGCCTTCGATCTTCGCGGTGATGGTTTCGATGGCCGACAGCTTGCCTTCCTTGTTCTTCTGCTCACGCGTCACGATCAAGGTGTCGCCATCGAGCTTCGTGCCCGCCGTTGGCACCACGCTGCCACCGCCCCAGAGCACGCTGGAGCTCAGGGCGCCGTCTTTTTCCTCCACCCCGAGCCAGCCCGCGCCACCGCCAGGAATCGTCAGCGCCCAGCGGCCCACGAAAGGATTGTCAGCGGCATGCAAAACAGCGCCGAGGCCAAGCACGGCGGAAAAAGAGAGAAGTCGAATTGAGGAGAACATAAGCAGGCAGGTTGGGGTTTGCGTTGGGCGTGGAGAAACGCCGCACGCCCTGCCTTTCTCACATGTCTTGAGCGGCCTTTCGTGCTGGATGATGAAAACAAACGCCGGCTGTGCAGTTTCAGCGCCAACGGCGCGTGACTCCTCAGCCCATGGGCGAAGCCCTGGGACCAGCACGATAGCCCGCGTCCTCTATTGGGTGAAGCCCTGAAAGGGCGGGACTCGACACCGTGCGGTTTCTATACGGGTTGGGGACGATGCAGGCACGGTGTCGAGCAGCGCCCTTTCAGGGCTCACCGACGCGCCGTGCGCGGCCTTGCCTTTGAGCCCAGGATTGCATCCTGGGCTGAGGAATGCCGCGCCCTTGGCGCTATCAGAACCCAGACCGCAAATCCAGCTCGGCGCACCGCCCCATCGCGTAGCGGAAGACATGAGTCTTTCCCCAAAGCGCATTCGAGACAAACAACAGACTTCGGCGTGCTGACGCCCGCCGCTACGGGCATGCCTTTTCAGCGCTCCTTCTTCTGATCCTTCACACAGTCGGGATCAGCAGG
Source organism: Verrucomicrobiales bacterium (assembly GCA_003506995.1). Classification (GTDB taxonomy): domain Bacteria; phylum Verrucomicrobiota; class Verrucomicrobiia; order Verrucomicrobiales; family Verrucomicrobiaceae; genus Prosthecobacter. Next base: position 8,320 of record DNXB01000023.1, on the reverse strand, counting down.
TGTTGGCGAGCCGGTTTGATCGACCGGATGCGTGTAAAGATACTTCCAGACCGCCTCGTGGATGAGCTTCCCGTCCTTGTCTTTCACAGCGGATCCGCCGGGCGTCACGGAGCCGTGCGCGCGCCCGGCATCGCCCTTCACATCGGCGTCCGTGATCAGCCGCCGGGTGTTTTCAAACGGCGGGGCGACCATGTCCACGTTCACGATGGGTCCGAACTGGTTCAGCCCCATCATCTCCCACGAGCGGCAGTAATGATCGCCCGTCCAGCCGCCGTCCAGCACATGGCTGAAGCCGAAGATGCGGTTCGCCGGTGTCGCCGAGGGCAGCGCCTGCCAGCTCTCGTAGTTGTCACGCGGCCCGCACAGGCACACCACGCGATCCACCTTCTGATGCTTCGCAAAGCGTGCCGAGGTCGTCGCGCCATGCGAGGAGCCGGACACGATCACCTTGTCCCAATCCAGGCCTTTGCCGTCCTTGCTCAGGAACTGCTTCCATTTGCCCTCGGGATGCTCCTTGGACAGCCATTTCACGAACTGAAACGAGCGCTCCATCATCCCGTCCGGCTGCGGAATGCTGACCAAGTCGCTATGATCCTCGCCCGTCGCCGCTTCGAGGCGGATGTTGCCCAAGGTGTTGCCGTCATCGCGTCGCGCCGCCGGGATGATGCCGAACCACTTGTTCGCGTAATGCACCTGGATCGCATGCAGCCCGTAGCTGTTCAACCGCTCAAACAACCCCGCGTTGTGCCCCATCAGCCAGATCACCAGCTTGCCCTGCGGCTTCACGCTCACATCGACGCTCGCATGCTGCAGATCCTGCGGCTTGCCTTTCTTGTCCGTGAACACGAAGTCGATCTCAGGATGCTCCTTCGCGCGTGGATCGATCTCGCTCGCGCGTTTGGTGATGGTTTCGGCGGCAAAGGTGCTGGCGGTCAATGCCAGCAAGTAGGTGATGATGTTCTTCATAAGGTGATTCAGGATTCAAAACGGAGACCAGCGGAATAAGACCCCACACTGCGAATCGTCGCGCCGTCGGCTTTTGTTTGCTCCAGCGCTTTCTGCACACGCGAATCGGCTGTGGAGCCTTCGATCTCGATGTAGAAGCGGTATTTGTTCGGCTGGCCGCGAATCGGGCGCGATTCGAGGCGCTTCATGTTGATGTCGTGCTCGCTCAGCGGCGTCAGGAAGCGGCACAGGCTGCCGGAACGATCCGGCAATTCCACCACGAGCGCGGTGCGGTTGTGATCGAGCGAAGGCGTGTTCGCCGCATGCCCGATGAGATAAAACTGCGTGATGTTCGGCACCTCGCCCGCGATGGGGAAATGCAGCACCTGCAAACCATGCCGCTCGGCGTTCTGACGTGGCCCAATCGCCGCCGCTCCGGGTGTGGCGACGGCTTTTTCCGCCGCTTTGGCCGTGCTCGGCTCCACCACGCGTTTCACGTCGGGGTAGTTCGCCTTCAGCCAGTCATCGCCGTGGTAAAACGGCATCGCGTGCGAGTGGATCGAGGTGATCTTCTCCCCTTCCCGGCCCAGCAGCGCCAGTTTCACGTCCAGCGTCAGTTCTTCGAGGATGCGCAGCTCACACCGCGCATCCACCAGCCGGTCCACAGTGTCGATGATGAAGCCGCCCGATGAATTTTCGATGGGAACAATGCCCAGCGCCTCGGGATTCGCGGCCAGGAAGTCAAACACATCGCCCACGTTGCCCCGCAGGTTCACCGCCACGCCGGGAAAACGCATCTGCGTGATCAGGTGCGAAAAACTGCCCTCAGGACCGAGGCAGGCGATGGTTGGCGGCGGGTTCATGCGAGCCGCGCATGCTGCGGTGGTGCGTGCGTGTGGTCAAGCTGTGTCATCAAACGGCGTTGACGAAGCTCCTGATTCTCCCCTCACCCAGCCTTTCGCTTCGCGGCTTCGCAGCCCCGAAGTAAAACACGACCAGGCCACGTCCTCGACGGGGAGAGGAGGACGCCTTGCGCTTCGACCGATCTCCAAGGCACACGAAGCGCATCCCCCTCTCCCCGCCCCAGTCTGAATTCGCTTCAAGATCATCTTCGGGGAGAGGGCTGGGGTGAGGGGTCAAAATCGAACCCACGCTGGCATTCCCCTCACAGCGCATGTTTCTTTCCCCATGCGTCGGCGCTGGATTCCAACTCTCATCACCCTGCTCGTTCTCGCAGCAGTCGGCTGGTGGGGCATTCCGTGGCTCGTGCCGCTGCCAGAGGCGCTGCTCAAGCCACCACCCAGCTCCACACTCTACCTCGCCCGTGATGGCACACCGCTGCGGCATCTGCTGAACGAAGACGGCACGCGCTCCGCGCCGCCGGTGCAATACGCGGAGATTCCGACGACGCTGGTTCACGCCATACTCGCCGCTGAGGACAAACGCTTCTTCTCGCACGGCGGCATTGATCCACTCGCCATCGCACGCGCCGCCTGGGACAATGCGCAGGCGAAACGCGTCGTTTCCGGTGCCTCGACGATTCACCAGCAGCTCATCAAAAACACCACACCGCGCTCCGGCAAACGCACGCTGGGGGTCAAGATCGTCGAAGCACTGCAAGCACGACGCCTCGCGATGTCCTGGAGCCGCGAGGACGTGCTCACCGCCTACTTGAACCGCATTTCCTTCGGCAATCTCATGACCGGAGCAGCCACCGCTGCCTCGGGATACTTCCACAAGCCGCTCAATGATCTCACACCTGCCGAATGCGCGCTGCTCGCCGCGCTGCCACAGTCGCCGGGCCGTTTGAATCCGTTTCGCAGCCTGGAGACCGTTTTGCCGCGCCAGCGTCGCATTCTCGATCACATGCACACGCTCGGCTGGCTCGATGACGAGCAGCATCGCGTCGCCTTGAGCCAAAACATCGTGCTGCAACGCTTCAGCGGCGGATTTGAGGCTCCGCATGCGATTGAAATGCTGCGCGGTGCTTCCGACATCACGACGATCCGCACCACGCTCGATGCCATGCTTCAGCAGCAGGTCGAGACGATCGTTGCGCAGCGCTTGGAGTCGCTCAAAGGCCGCCATGTTTCGCATGGGGCCGTCGTGGTCATCGAAAACACCACCGGAGCCGTGCTCGCGCTTGCTGGATCGCGTGATTTCTTCGCGACTGAGGGCGGTCAGATCAACGGTGCCTGGGCACCGCATTCCCCCGGCTCGGCGATGAAGCCGTTCACCTACCTGCTCGCTTTTGAACGCGGCGCGACGCCTGCGAGCATCGTCGCTGACCTGCCCATCGAGTTCGCCACCTCATCCGGCACCTATCGTCCCGAAAATTTCTCCCTGCGCAGCTTCGGGCCGATGACGTATCGAAACGCGCTCGGCAATTCGCTCAACATCTCCGCCGTGCGTGTGCTCGATTCCATCGGCGGAGCGGAAACGCTGCTGCCGAGGTTGCGTGAACTCGGTTTGACTACGCTGAACGAAGACGCCGCACACTACGGCCTCGGCCTCACGATTGGCAACGCCTCGGTGCGTTTGATCGAACTCGCCAACGCCTACGCCTGTCTCGCTCGACTCGGTCGCTTCAAGCCTTGGACCTTGCGCAGTGATGCTCCCCCCACGGAGGAACGCCGCCTTCTCGGTGAAAACGAAAGCTGGCTCATCGCCGACATCCTCAGCGACAATCAGGCGCGTGAGATGGCCTTCGGCAGTTACTCCGTGCTGCGTCTGCCGTTCAAGTGCGCCGTCAAAACCGGCACCAGCTCCACCTTTCGCGACAACTGGACGCTCGGCTTCACGCGTGAGTTCACCGTCGGTGTCTGGGTCGGCAATTTCGACAACACGCCGATGCAGGATGTCAGCGGCGTCACCGGCGCGGGGCCGATCTTCCGCGATGTCATGCTGCATCTGCACGAAAAACATCCCGCCACTTGGTTTGACCGCCCTGCGGCCATCACGCATGCCCGCATCGACCCGCGCACCGGCAAACGCCTCACGCCGCAGACGCCGCCGTCGCGTCTGAGCCGCGAGGAGTGGTTCATCGCCGAAAAAATGCCGCCTGTCGCCCAAGCCAGCGATTACGACGCCCGTGGCCGAGCCATCCTGCCATATGAATACGCCGCGTGGATTCCGACGAGCGCCAACTGGCTTGGTGATCTCATCACCCTCGCCGAAACGGATGCGAAACCGGTGCTGCGCATCATCAATCCCATCCCCGGCACCGTCGTCATCCTCGACCCCGACATCCGCAACAGCGGCAACCGCCTGCTGCTGCAAGCCACCGGCGCGAATCAGCCGCGCTGGAGCTGTGCGACGCTCGAACTTCAAACGGAGGGCGCTCACACCTTCGCCATCCTCAAGCCTGGCAGGCATGAGATTGAATTGCGCGATGAAACGAGTGGATTGAAGGCGAGGACGTTTGTGATGGTGCGGGAGGAGTGACGTTTCCACCTTCCGCGATCCCGAAGGGATCAAAGAAGGTAGCCAGGGGTCGAACGACCCCTGGATCAACGAAAACACCAATCCCGATCAAGGTCGCATCCTGAAGGGATGCAAGAAGCGTTGGCAGCCTCCTCGTTCACGTCGAATTCACGAACGCCTCTCGCATACCTCCGGCATGCGACATGGGGAGAACGTTGGCCTTGAAGTATTCCAGGGGCGGCGTCTGCTTCGCAGCCTTGCCCCTGGCTACCTTCTTTGATCCCTCCGGGATCATGCTAATGTGGCACGTCCAAAACTTACCCCTTTGCCCATGAAGCATCCTCAGAACTACGGTGATGAACGGCAATTACTCCAATGCGTGTTCTGTGGTGGGCCGACACAAACAGTGGATCACTGCCCTTCTAGAGTTCTGTTAGATGAGCCATATCCGGAGCAATTGCCCACCGTCCCCGCTTGTCTTCCGTGCAACAACAGTTTTTCCTTGGACGAAGAGTATCTTGCTTGTCTTGTCGCCTGTGTACTCGCGGGTTCAACCGACCCTGATAACGTCACGCGCCCGAAGATTCGACGAATTCTGAACTCATCGCCAGCACTTCGCGCCAGGATCGATCAGCAGAAAAACGAGTCAGCGAATGGAATCGTTTTTCAGCCCGAAATGCCAAGAGTTGAATCGGTGGTGACAAAGCTAGCAAAGGGGCATGCTCTGTTTGAACTAAATGAACCATGTTTGGGCGAACCCGATCTGATTCAGATTGTCCCCGTTGAACTCATGACACAGGAAGAGCGACAGAACTTCGAGCTTCCTGAAGCGCCTGCTGGTTGGCCTGAAGCAGGAAGTAGAGCCATGCAAAGGATGTTGATTATGGATGAGGCGTCGCTGGTATCTCCTTGGGTTGTCATCCAGAATGGTTTGTACCGCTATCATGCTGCCGCAGGAGCAGCCATCTCCGTACAGATCATGATTGCCGAATATTTGGCCTGCAAAGTTAGCTGGGACTAAGATACATCACTCCGCCAGCCTCTCCCGACACACCTTCCGGGCATGCTCATACGCCGTGACGGCGTCATCGTGCTCCTTCGGATCGATGAGCGCTTCTTTCTGTAACCAGCATGGATCGACGCTCTTGAGGCACCCTTCGAGGCTGCGATTTTCGTGGATGGCCGCGATCAAAGTTGCCCTGGGATGCGCCCTTGAGTGGGGCGAGGTTGTTCGTGGGTCCAGGGGTCGTTCGCCCCCTGGCTACCTTCTTTTGATCCCTTCGGGATCATGGATTGAAGCTCTTGAGCCCCCTTTGATGCGCTGTACCGGACTTCCTGAGCCGGAAAAATCCTGGACTCCGGCTTTCCTGCCTGACGCCGGTGTTTATGCTGGGCGCATGGATGAAATCTCGACTCTTTTTGGCCGTGTGGGCGAAACGAAGCTGCGCGGCATGGTGACGGCGTTTTACCGGCGGGTGCGGGTGGATGACCTCATCGGGCCGATGTATCCGGCGGATGATTGGGAGGGCGCGGAGAAGCGGCTGGCGGATTTCATCGTGTATCGTTTCGGCGGGCCGCAGACCTACATCGAGGAGCGGGGGCATCCACGTTTGCGGGGACGGCATCTGCCGTTTCCCATCGGCGAGGCGGAGCGCGACCGGTGGATGAAGCTGATGGGCGAGGCGATGCAGGAGGTGGAGATTCCGCCGACGGAGGCACCGGTGATCGGGGCGTTCTTTGGACAGGTGGCGGACATGATGCGGAATCGCGGGTGATGAATCGCCGCTTGTCAGTTGGTGCTGCCACAGGATGGTGAAGGCATGAAACGAAAACTCTTCGTGGGTCTGGCGGCGGTGGCGCTGCTGCCTGCCTGCATGATTTTGAAGGTGACGCAGCTCAGCAACGAGCCGGTGGACTTTGTGGGTGAGGTGAAGCCGATCCTGGAGTCGCGCTGCCTGGAATGCCACCACAGCCGCTATGTGTTTGCGGGATTGAACCTGGAGACGAAGAAACTGGCGATGAAGGGCGGGCGCAGCGGCCCGGTGATCGTGCCGGGAGCGCCGCAGCAAAGCCTTTTGTACAAAGTGCTGCTGCTGGGGCATGAGAACCCCATCGCCATGCCGCCGACGCCGGAAAAGCTGGAGCGTGAGCACGAGCAGATCATCCACGACTGGATTCAGCAGGGGGCCGAATGGCCGGAGGGCACACGCCTGGTGCCGCCGCAGGACTGGAACCGCCAACGCTCGTAAACTCTCATGGAAAAGACCCCGGTGCTGGTGCTGGCCCCGCTGCCAGATTTTTTGATGGAGCCGCTGCGCGCGGCGCATGTCTGCCACGATTACTTCCGTGCGGAGGACAAGAACGCGCTGCTGACGGATGTCGGGGTGGAGATTCGCGGGATCGTGATGGCGGGAGGCAGTGTGTCGCCCGTGGGGCTGCTGGAGCGTCTGCCGAGGCTGGAAATCATCAGCGTGTTTGGCGTGGGTTATGACGGCGTGCCGGTGGACTGGTGCCAGGGCCACGGCATCCGCGTGACGAACACGCCCGACGTGCTCACAGAGGACGTGGCGGACACGGCGAGCGCGCTGGTGTTGATGACGAGCCGGCGCTTGATCGCGGCAAACCGCTTTCTGCATGCCGGAGCGTGGACGCGGGGGCCGTTTCCGCTGGCGCATGCGCTGCGCGGGAAGCGGGCGGGCATCGTGGGCCTGGGGCGGATCGGCAAGGCGATCGCGCATCGGCTTGAAGCACACGGGATGAGCGTCGCCTATCACGGGCGCGCGCGGCAGGAGGTGGCGTGGGAGTATTTTGAGTCGCTGATCGAAATGGCCGAGGCGGCGGACTTTTTGATCGCGGCCTGTCCGGGCGGCGCGGCGACGAAGCACCTGATCAACGCGGCGGTTTTGGCGGCGCTGGGCACCAAGGGCACGCTGATCAACATCGCGCGCGGCTCGGTGGTGGATGAGGCGGCGCTGATCGCGGCGTTGCAAAGCGGCGTGATTCGCGGCGCGGGGCTGGACGTGTTTGAAAACGAGCCGCAGGTGCCGGAGGCGCTGATGCGGTGCGAGAACGCCGTTTTGCTGCCGCATCTCAGCAGCGGCACGCATGAGACGCGGCATGAGATGGCCCGGCTGGTGGTGGAGAATCTGGCGGCGCATTTCAGCGGCGAGCCGCTGCTGACGCCGGTGTGCTGAGGTGAGACTCGGGGGGCTTGGCGCAAAGGCTGCTTGCCCCTTCCTCAGGCAGACATTACTAGAATCGCATGTTCAAGATCATCCTGGGAGCTTTGTTGGCCGCCATCGCGGTTTTCGCGTGGGAGGCGCTGTCGTGGACGGTGCTGGGCTGGCATGAGAACGGATTCCGCTCGTTTCGTGACGAGGAGGCCGTGGCCGAGGTGATCAAGGCGAACGTGACCTCTGGGCACGGCATCTACCTGCTGCCCGCGATGGAGGAGGCGCCAAAGGTGGCCACGGCGGAGGAGAAAAAGGCCTTCTTGGAAAAGCAGACCCAGGCGAAGGAGGACGGGCCTTACGTTTATGCGATCATCCGCCCGGGCCGAGGCGAGACGAGCATGGCGACGAACATGATCCTGAGCTTTGCCCGCAGTTTCATCTGCGCGCTGCTGGTGGCGGCGCTGCTGAGCCAGGTGGCGTTGTTTTACCCGGCGCGCATCGCGTTTGTGGCGGCGGCTGGCTTGTTTGCCGGGCTGACGTGCGATCTGCCGATGTGGATCTGGTTTGAGAACCCGGCGCGGGACACGGTGGTGAACATCGCGGATCATGTGATCGCGTGGATCATCGGCGGCGTGGTGCTGGGGATTTTTGTGGGCAAGAACCCGGTGGCGGAGCGGTAAAGGGGAGTTTGTGATGGGTTAGAGGTTATGAGTTGGTGGTTTCAGCGTGGCACAGCGCCTGAGGGCCGCATCACGGTATCCGTCATGCATGTCCCCATG
>DNXB01000319.1 GCA_003506995.1 Verrucomicrobiales bacterium | reverse complement strand
CCGCTCGCCCTCATGGGCAAGGCGCGGGTGCTGGCAAAGACGGGCGAGGCGGGCAGCTTCCAGGAAGCCGTGGCGGCCTTTGACCAGGTGATCCGGGAGCTGCAGGACAAGCCTGAATACGTCGAGGAGGCCATGATCGACAAGGCGCGCATCTATTACAACCGCAAGCAGTGGCAGCAATCCGCCGACACGCTGCTCGCGATGGCCAAGGACAAGCGCTTCACCCGCACCCGCGCCGAGGCCTATTACCGCCTCGGACATTGCTACGAAAACCTGAACGACACCGACAAGGCGCTGGAGGCCTACACGCCTTTCGTCGGACCGCCGCTGGAAAACGTCGTGCAGTATTCCGCCGAGGCGCGTCTTCGCGCCGCCGAGATCCAAATGAAAAAGGGGAACGACGACAAGGCGTTTCGTCTCATCAAGGACACCGTCTCCCGCATGTACAAGCTCGGTGAGCACGAGGTGGCCGGCCCCTTTGTCAAAAAAGCCAAGGAGCACTACAAAACCCTGCGCAAGAAGCTCAACGCGCCCGAGCATCCCGACGAGGGGCTGTGGGGGGTGCGTGAATGAACCGCTGTGACGCCATGAAAAAGCCCGTTTTCCTCCTCCTGCTGACGGTCTGCGGCCTGCATGCCGAGCCTCTTGCCATCCAGATCACCAATCTCAATGGCGAGCCGACCGCCGCCTTCCTCATCAGCGCTGAAAAAGACGGGATTGTCATCAGCACCTCGCCAACCGGCGGCAGCAGCTACAAGCTGCCGCTGGCAAACATCCGTGACATGAGCATCGACGAGCCGAAGGGCTGGTCCCTCGCGATGCAGACCTTTGCCGCAGGCAATTTCGCCGAGGCGGAGAAGCTGTTTGCTCAGCTTGGAGATGAATTTGATAAACTCGTGCCGCTGCAGGACAGCTTCGGCTCCCTGGCGCGGCTGCACCAGTTCATGTCCCTGCAAAAGCTGGGCCGTCACGCCGATCTGGCGAAGGTGATGGACAAGCAACTGGCCAATCCTCTGAGCTTCAGCGCGCATTACACCGAGGATTTCGTCGATCTCGAAGGCTGGGCGCTGATGGGCAAGAAGGACTGGCTGTCCCTGGGCGCCTTCATCAAAAAATTCGAGGACACGAACTCACTGAAGCTGCCGCAGGCGCCGTTCAAGCGTCTGCGGGCCTCGCGTCTCGCCGGTTTGTGCTACTTGCGCGCGGTTTGGAACGAGGAGGCCCAAAAGCAGCCCGACCTCGCGCTGATGGACTTCCATCGTGCGCTCACGCTCGATCTCGGCTCTGACGCTTTCTTGGTCCGTCTCGCCGCGGTGGCCGCGCTTCGTTTGACTGACACGAAAATCACCGCCGCGCCAAGTGATGAAAAACTGGCGAAGCAGGCGAAATCGCTCGCCCTGGTCTGTCGCGATTTGGGCGGCAAAGACGCGCTGCCGAAGGACTTTGAGAAGTATCTCAAGTAAACCGGGCGGATTTTGGCCGGGGCTGTGCGTTTTGAGGCCAACAGGCCTGAAAGCTCACCCCTGTGCCCGCGTTACAGCCGCCTCACTTTCCGCCAACCATGAAACGCCTCGCACTTTTTCTCTTCGCCCTATTCCCTCCGCTCTTCGCGGACGAAGCTTCTGACATCCTCAACCAGTCTGGCGTCAAAGGCGGCATCGTCGTCCATGTCGGCTGCGGGGATGCTTCCACGACACAAAAATTGCGGTTGAATGAAGCGTATCAGGTCCAAGGGCTCACGCAGGATGCCGCGCAGGTGCCGGCAATTCGTGAGAGCATCTATAAAGCCGGTGTCAGTGGCGCGGTGGCCGTGGATGTGTGGAATGGGAAGCATCTGCCCTACATCGAGAATTATGTGAACCTGCTCGTCGTCGAAGACGCGGCGTCCGTTTCCAAGGAGGAGATCGACCGCGTGCTGACCCCGCTGGGCGTGGCGATGGTGAAGAAGGGCGGGGCGTGGGAAAAGATCACGAAGCCCTGGCCGGAGAAGATGGATGAGTGGACGCACTACACTTACGACTCAAAGGGCAACCCGACCTCGAAGGACTACCTCGTCGGTCCGCCGACGCGCATGCAGTGGGTGGGCAATCCACGCTGGAGCCGTCATCACGACCGCATGTCTTCCGTCTGCGCGAAGGTCAGCAGCGGCGGCCGCATCTATTACATCATCGACGAAGGCAGCCGCATCAGCATCCTCACGCCGCCGAAGTGGACGCTCGTGGCCCGGGATGCCTTCAATGGCACCGTGCTGTGGAAAAAAACCATCCCGACCTGGAGCACGCACCTTTGGCCGCTGAAATCCGGCCCCACGCAGCTCACGCGCCGCCTGGTGAGCATCGGTGACAAGGTGTATGTCACGCTCGGCATCACGGCGCCGATTGTCTGCCTCGACGGAGCCACGGGGGATGTCGTGCGCGAGTATCCGCAGACGGCCGGCACGGAGGAAATCATCTACAATGGCGGCACGCTCTACGCGTTGGTGAACAAGGAGGCGTGGCGCTTGAACCAGGAGTTTGCCGTGAAGGCGCAGAGTGACCAGAAGCGCGTGGAGACGGAGTTCAACTGGGATGGCAAGCCAAAGCATCTCGTCGCCGTCGAGGCGGAGAGCGGCAAGACCTTGTGGGAGCAGGAGGACCGCGTCGCCCCCGTCACGCTGGCCATCGATGAGCAGCGCGTGGTCTATTACAATGGCGATGGTCTGGCCTGCCGCGATGCGAAGACCGGCGCGGTGAAATTCACCACCGATCCGACGAAGCGGAAGCAGCTCTATGAGTTCAACTTCGCCCCCCGCGTGCTGTTGTACAAAGACGTGATCATTTACGCCGGTGGCGATGGCAGCATGAAGGGCATGAACGCCGAAACCGGCAAGGACATGTGGACCGCGCCGCATGAAAAGAGCGGCTACCGCAGCCTGGAAGATGTCGTCGTGGCCCAGGGCCTCGTGTGGAACTCGGGCAATCTCCAAGGGAATCAAAGCGGTGAGTATCGCGGCTTCGATCCGATCACTGGCGAGAAAAAGAAGAGCTTCTTCCCCGACGTGCCGGAGGGCACCTACTGGTTCCATCATCGCTGCTACATGGGCAAGGCGACGGAGAAGTACATCATGCCATCGCGCACCGGCATCGAGTATGTCGATATGGAGAAGCAGCACTGGGATCTCAATCACTGGGTGCGCGGAGCCTGTCTCTACGGTGTGATGCCCTGCAACGGCCTCACTTACGCCGGACCGCACAACTGCGCCTGCTACCCCGAGGCCAAGCTCGACGGCATGGCCGTCATGGCCAGCGCGCCGACCTATCCGCTGCCTGCGAACACGCCTGACAGCGAGCGCCTCATCAAAGGCCCCGCTTATGCGGATGCCATCACCGAGACTGAAGCGGACAGCGCCGACTGGCCCACTTACCGTGCCGACAACGCCCGCAGCGGCGCGGCGAAGTCTGATCTCAAAAAGGATCTCGGCATGGCCTGGGAAGTGAAGCTCACGCCTCCGCTCAGCACCACCACGACCGCTGCCGGTCTCACCTTTGTCTCCGAGGTGGACAAGCACACGCTGCACGCCTTTGACGCCGCCACCGGCAAAGAAGCGTGGCATTTCATCGCCGGTGGCCGCATCGACTCGCCGCCATCGTATTGGAAGGGGCGCGTGTTCTTTGGTGGCAAGGACGGCCACGTCTATTGCCTCCGCGCCACCGATGGCGTGCTCGTTTGGAGATACCAGGCCGCGCCCTCGAATCTCAAACATGCCGCATGGGAGCAGACCGAAAGCGTCTGGCCTGTGCATGGCAGTGTGCTCGTCGAAAACGGCCTCGTGAGCTGCGTGGCAGGCCGTAGCTGCTTCCTTGATGGCGGCCTGTGGTTCTACCGCCTGGACGCGAAGACAGGTGAGGTGAAGATCAAGAAAAACTACGACGACAAAGACCCCGAAACCGGCGGCGACCTCAATGACCGCCACAAGACGCTGCAAATGCCCGTCGCCTCCAACGACATCCTCAGCAGCGACGGCCAGTGGACCTACCTGCGCACGCAGAAAATTATCGAAGACGGCACCCGCGTCGAGATCGGCCCCGTGAGCGGCGACTTCGCCAAGCAAGGCGGCGCGCACAAAGGCGCGGGCGCACATCTGTTCGCCCCGATGGGCTTCCTTGATGACTCAAACTTCCACCGCAGCTACTGGGTCTATGGCAAGAGCTTCGCCGGCGGTCACGGCGGTTACTTCCAGGCCGGCAAGTATGCGCCTGCGGGACGCATCCTCGTTCATGATGACAAAAACGTGTACTCGTACGGCCGCGAGGCGCAGTATTACAAGTGGACCACGACGATGGAGCACACGCTCTTTTCCACGCCGAAGGAAGCGCCGGAGCAGGCCTATGACACCGAGTCCGCCACCACGCCGCGCCAGGGGAACAGCCTCGTCCTCGGGCCCGATG
>DNXB01000131.1:2311-8299 GCA_003506995.1 Verrucomicrobiales bacterium | reverse complement strand
ACCGGCGACCGCGATGGCCGCAAACCCGCCGACAAACTTGCCGACGCCCGCTGGTGGCGTGCTGGCACTTCATTGTCAGCCCTCGCACGACTCAGTGGCACATGCTCCATCGAAATCCTGGCCGGTGATGGTCCTGACAAGCTGCGCTCCATCGCCACCATCTCCAACGCACCGGCACGCGGCTCGCATCCCATCATCACGCTGCCCGCCTCCGGCTGTTTGAAGGTCATGCTGCGTTCGCAGGCCAATGGCATGACCGCCGCGAGCGAGCCCCGCGCCTTCTCCACCCGTCCGCCGTTGTTCGCGAACGGCCGCGAACCGGCCGCGGCGGAGGAAATCTCAGCGGTGGCATGTCCTGATCTCGCCAAAGTGCCGCAGCCGGAGAAATGGCAGCCGGAGGATGCCAAACGCTGGGGCCGTGTGATCGCCCCGCCGGTCGCAATCGAGGACGCGGCGGAATATGTGCTCACGCAATGGTCTGACACGCCATTCAGCAACACGCGCATGATTTTGCTCGATGCGGAGCAGCGCCCGCTCGGCCCGGTGCCGGTGGCGAGCATGGGCTGGCAGGCGGGCAGCCTCGCGCTCACCCACACGCCGGTGAACCGGGTGTCGCGGGTTCGCACCCAGCGGTTTCGCCCCGGCGACTGGGCGGGCGATGGCGATCTCGTGTTTCCCAGCGACGGGCGGGCCGGCGAGCAAAAGGCGCGTTACATCGCCTTCGTCACGCGTGAGGTTGCGCCCAAAACACTGCCGCTGCTGCAACTGCGCCCGTATCGCACCGCGTCGATGCCGGGCAAGGCGGATCCAAGTTTTCGCTCGTTCACCCCCGAGCTGCCGGAGTTGAACGACGAGTACATCGGCGATCTCGGCTTCGCGGTGCGTTCGTGGCATGTCACCTTCGCGTCAGATCGCGGCATAATCACAGGCAAAGGCGCACTGGCGGGTTTCGATGTGATGCACATCCCGTGGCGGCCGCTGGTGCGCGCCGAGTCGGAGCTGATCGAGGGCAATGAATGGCCGATGGTCTTCACGCCGGAGCACAGCCTCGTCATCGAGCCGTCATGGAATAAAACGCGCAATCTGGGCCTGCGCTTCGTGCCGTTCGACGTGCGCGGGGAGCGCTACGCCGCCTGCCGCCGCATCGAGCTGCCGCTGCCGAGTTATACTCGAGGGGAAATCTCCGAATGGCTCGACGGCGCGGTGCTGATGGTGTCCTCGCAACGCGGCGAAAATCCCGAACCCGCCTGCGCCTGGGTGGAGCCGGACGGGAAGTGCCACGTCGTCAAACTGCCCCGTCCGCCGATCAAGAACAGTCCCGGCCTCGAAATCGCCTGGTGGGGGCCGGGCGGCACGAAATTCACGCTGCATGAGGACGGCCTGCTCTTTCACATGGAGCACCGCGACGGCCTGCGCCTGCTCAGCGTGGAGCCAGGCACGCCCGATGACATGCCCGCAGGCTGCAAACCGGGCCGCTCCAAGCGCAAACGCGCCTGGCGGCTCGAACGTCCCGACGTGCTGGTGCAGATGGACAAAAAGACCAGCATGATCACCCGCCGCTTCCACCTGCCCAAGCCCTGCGTCGGCACGCCCATGGCCTTCGACACTCGCGGCTATGTGATTTTGTTCACCACCGACCACGAGATCATCCGCGTGAACCCGCCGCGTAAAGTCGCGGTGGATGATTGAACGTAGGTTGGGTGTGGCGACAGCCCGCCCGACGGTTTGGCGGCGTGTGGTGTTTGAAAGCTCCCAAACAGACGGGCGGGCTGTCGCCATACCCGTCCTGCTATCAGCGCTTCACCTCGAGGAATGAGAAAAGGCAGCAAAGATAGAGGCTTGCGTTTTGGGGCAGTGTCGGCGAATTTTGCGCATGAGTCTGGAAGACATTCAGGACATGGCGCGGAACTCCACCACCCGCCCGTTTGAGATCATGCTGGCGGACGGGCGCAGGCTGGAAGTGCGGCACCCGGAGTTCGTGGCGGTGCCAGGCGCGGGTTCGCGTTTTGTGCATTTCTCGCATGGCTCCGGCATTGAGGTGGTGGCGCTGAGCGCGGTGGTTTCCCTGCGGGAGATCGAGACGCCCGCAGCCACGTTGAAGCAGGAATGAGCAGCGGCAAAATTTCCGGCATGCCGGGTGAAAAACTGGCTGTCGTGATGACCTGTCATGACTGCGAGGGTGAAGAATGACCATGGGCACAGCAAGACTTTTCTCAGCCACGGGCAAAAAATGACCCGCTGGATTCTGGTTTCAGTTCCCGGGTTTGTTTATGCCGCAGATTGTTTTCTTTGGAAATCTGCGGTTTCCCAATCTGCGGTCATTCGGTTTCTGGGAGTTCTCAATTGAAAAACGCGCTGGCGTCCCGCTGACCTCTCGCCTTTGATGCACTGCAACCTTCCTTCCAACCATGCGCACGCTTCTTTGCTCCCTCGCTCTCGCCTCGTTTGTTTCAGCCGCTGAACCGGTTTATCTGACGCTCGCCGATTTCACCGACACCAAGGATGCCGCTCCCTCCGGCGGCTGGACCACCGAGGGTGACAACACGATTCATCTCACCGGCAAAGGCGGCGGCAGCCTGATCTCCAAGAACGACTACACGAATTTCGAGCTCGAATGGGAGTGGAAGCTCAATGCCAAGGGCAACAACGGCATCAAGTACTGGGTCACCAAGGTCGGCGGCAAGGAATGGCTCGGCATCGAATACCAGATGATCGACGACAGCGGCCATCCCGACGGTCTCAGAGGCGGCTCGCACACCACGGCTTCGATTTATGACATCAAGGAGCCGGTGAAGGACAAGGCCGTGAAGCCTGCCGGTGAGTGGAACACGAGCAAGATCGTCGTGCAGGACGGTCTGATCCAGCATTGGCTCAATGGCGCGCTGACCTGCGAGGCGAACACCACCACGCCTGAGTGGCAGGAGATGATCGCGAAGAGCAAGTTCAAGAACAAGGAAGGCTTCGCCCCCGGTAAAGGCAAGATCATGCTCACCGAGCACGGTGACGAGACGTGGTTCCGCAACATCAGGATCACGGCGAAGTAAAGTAGCCCGGTTGCGCCGCAACCGGGGCATGGAAGGGCTTGTTGCGGCGCAACAGGCCTACTTTTCCGCCTCCGCCCGGTCTTTCTCAAACAACTGCGTCAACTGGATGCGTCGCTCGCGGACGATGCTGGCATAAGCATCTTCATCATCATGCACCGGAAGGAGCAGGTGGAAGGTAGGCATTCCAGCGGCGCATCGCCTGCTCCATCGCATCGCCGGGTTTGCCCATGACATTCAGGGCCTTCACGTCCAGCTCCAGGGCGCTGTGCATGGATTCAAAGTCCCAGGGCTTTGCGAGCGGTCTTGCTCATCGAGCGATTGTTTGCCAATGCCTGTTTGGCATCACCAGCACCGGCCTGCCTGCATGGAGAGCGGATACGCACCGCATGAACGGTCAGCGAACCTGCCTGCATGGAGAGCGCGGCCCAGGCGGGATTGACGTTCGTGAGCAGCCCCAGAAGCTGAAGCAGGTCATGGGTTTTTGGGATGAATATGCCCGTCTCGTTGACTGCTGCTTTGAGGCATTTTTCCGCGCTCTGCTGGCAGTGAAAGCAGACCTGATCGTGAAACGGCACTTATTTTCTTTGGCTTCACCAGTTCCGCGATGGCCGCGCAGTAGCGTTTGATTTTCTGTCTGGAAATCACATGGCACACTGCTTCATCTGCATCACAGCCTCAACCGCGAGATTACCGCGCTCCTTTGAGCAGATCAAACACCGTCACCATGCCCAGCAGGTGATTTTCCGCGTCCACCACCACGGCCTTGCTCACGCCGGTGCGCATGAGGGTCTGCACCAGCTCGGGCACGAGCACATCGCCACGCACGCAGAAGGGCGTGGTGAGCGGCAGGTCTTTCAACCCGTCGCGGCAGGTGAGGCCGTGGTTTTTGAGCCAGTCGTAGGCGACGGAGCGCCGCAGCAGGCCGATGACCTTGCCGTCCTCCGTGATGGGATAAGTGCTGTGCGGATGACGCTGAAACTCCTCCACCGCGTCCTGCACGCAAAGGCTGGCGTCGAGCGAGGCGATGTTTTTCGTCATCACATCCGCCGCTGTGGCCGAACGTGTGGATTCGGAGATCGCATCCACCGTTTTCTGAATTTCCTCCGGCAGGTGGTACTGCTGCGCGGTCGATTTGAACAACGCGTTCAGAGAGCCGATGCTCTTCACCAGCGTCTTGAAGGTGCCACCGTCGATGGCGACGAGTTCGCTCGATTCCTTCGCCGTCGCGTCAAAGCGCCAGATGCCGTCGCCCATGAGCGCCCGCTCGCCGAAGTGCTCGCCCGCGCCTGCGGACTTCACAATTTGCCCCTGCGCGTCCGTGATCTCCACGCAGCCTTTTTTCACGGCATACAGCGACTGCGCTGGCTCGCCTGAGCGGAACAGTGAATCTCCCGCCTCCAGATGCATTTCACCCAACGGGGAAGAGAAACTCGGCGTGAGCAGGTTGATGTCGCGTGGGAAGAACAGCTCGAAGGTCCACTCCGCCATTACGCGCAGTTTGCGGTCGAGGCCCGGCAGCTTCATCAAATACACGCTGCGCCACATGAACCAGGCCAGCAGGCCGGAGAAGCGCATGCCCATGACCATCGCCACCGCTTTGCGATGCCCGATGGTCGCTAGTTCGCCCAATCCCGTGAACTTAAAGGGCTTCAGCGGCAGTTGGCGCAGGCAGGCGAATATGTTGTCGCCGATCAAAGCGCCCTGGCGCATGGCAAACTGCGCGGTCTCCGGGCAGTTGCCGCCATCGGCCTTCGGAAACACCGCGCAATCGCCCGCCGACCAGACTTTTTCGAGTCCTCTGACCTGGCCGGTCGCATGCACCACCAGCTTGCCACGCTCCAACGGCACCGCGCCGCTTTCGCCCAGCGCCTTGATCAGCGGATGCGGCGCGTTGCCCACCGTGCAGACGACGAGGTGCGAGGTGATCGTGGTTCCATCATTGAGCTGCACCGTGCGCGCCGTCACGGCCCGCACGCGTTTGTTGAAGACGATGTTCACGCCCATCTTGGCCAGACAGCTTCCGGTATAGTCTCCCAACCGCTCTCCCAGCATGCTCAGCAGCCGGTCGCCGCTGTGGATCAGTGTCACGCTCGCCTCGCCTTCCTCGATGTTGTCGTAGTAGCGCCGCACGCCGACGATCAAGTCTTGAATCTGCCCCGCCNNCTCCACGCCCGAGTAACCGCCGCCCACGACCACGAAAGAAAGCATTTCCTTCCGCTGCTGGGCTTTGTTGATCAGATTCGCCTCCTCCATGCGGCTGATGATCGCCGCGCGCAGCTTCATCGCATCGCCCACGGTGCGCATGAGATACGCATGCTCCGACATGCCCGGTATCCGGCTCAAATCCACGCCTGCGCCCGGAGCGAGCATCAAATGGTCAAAGCTCACCTTCACCGCCGGGGTGAAACGCCCCCCGTCCAGCGTCATCACACGGTTTGTCATGTCCAGGTCCGTCACCTGCGCCTTCAGCACATCCGCGCCTTTGCAGATCATGCGGATCGGGTTCACCACATGTTGTGGCGAGAGCGACCCGCCCACGACTTCCGGCAGCATCGGCTGGAAGACCATGTGGTTCTCACTCGCGATCACGCCCACGCGCATCTGTTCCGCCCCCAGGCGCTTCAGCACCTGCTGCGCGCAATACACCCCCGCAAAACCTCCGCCGATGATGGCAACGTCGAAATGGCGGGATGGGGTTTCGTGCATAGGCGGCAAAACTCCCGGCAGCGCACACGCCGGGCCAATCTGGCATGAACTTTCGGGCCTTGGTCCGGTCTTCAGACGCGACCCGGCTCAAAAATCATCCTTTTTCTGAGCGCCTGCCTCGGTTCACGTCGTAACTCAATTCACCATGAAAACCCTTCTGCTCTCCCTCCTCATGACCTCCCTTGCCATCGCCGCCGACACCAACGTGAGTGACATCGCCGTCAAAGACATCGACGGC
>DNXB01000131.1:0-2238 GCA_003506995.1 Verrucomicrobiales bacterium | reverse complement strand
TTCGGCGGCCAGGAGCCCGGCTCTGAGGCCATCATCAAGACCTTCTGCACTGAGAACTACAAGGTGACCTTTCCGATGTTCTCCAAAGTCGCGATCAAAGGCGATGCCAAGCACCCGCTCTACGCCGCCCTGCAATCCGCCTCCGGTGAAGTCGGCTGGAACTTCGAGAAATTCCTCGTCAGCAAGGACGGCAGGGTCTTGAAGCGTTTCGGCTCCGATGTGGAGCCAGAATCGCCGGAGTTGCTGGCGGCGATTGAGGCGGCGCTGAAGTAGTCGGGTTCGCTGTCCAATCTCCAAGCCCAACGGGCTTGCGGCATGAAGCCCAGGGTTCGTAGAACCCTGGGAATACAGATCAAACCTTCTTCACACCAAGGGCGAACCACAACGTGGTTCCGTCCATCGTCGCCGGAGGGAGGACGGAACCGCGTTGCGGTTCGCCCTTGAGAGAATAGGCTTCGTTTCGGCGAGACCCAGGGTAGCGCTTCGCGTAACCCTGGGCTGCATGACGGAAGGCCGTTGGCCTTCAGATTGTTTGCGTAATCATTTCTTCCGCAACATCCAGAATAGCATTAGAAGA
This sequence comes from Verrucomicrobiales bacterium, assembly GCA_003506995.1. Classification (GTDB taxonomy): domain Bacteria; phylum Verrucomicrobiota; class Verrucomicrobiia; order Verrucomicrobiales; family Verrucomicrobiaceae; genus Prosthecobacter. The sequence goes on along the minus strand of DNXB01000131.1, from coordinate 1,661 downwards.
AGTGGCAACGCGATTCCTTGAGCGGTTAAAACAAAATAATACACTCGCGGTGGAGATGTGATCCAGTAGGGCGGTGTATCGTTATCATAAATGGTCCAGGTCAGGGGCCAGCCGAAATTCCAGACGTAATGTCTTGGATCTGAACCTGGGTATTTAAAAAATGGATGGCCATGCCACGGGAAAAAGTCGATGACACCAAAGATGAGGATCAAAACTCCCAGAAAGCAGAGATAGGGTTTTGATCGAATGAGCTGCATGATGGTGTGTTTGATGAAATTCAATGCTTCGCCATCCAATCCACCAACTGCCTGCGTTGCACAGGCAGTTTGCGGTGAAAGCTGTCTTCAATCGCCGCAGCGGCCATGCCGGTTTCGCCTTCGGGGATGATGCCGAGCATTTCGCCGAGGCGTTGCTCGAAACGTGTGATCAGCGCGGGAACGGGGTCTTTCGCGGCAAGGTAATCGAGCGCTTTGACGAGCAGTTCGTGGATCTCGGGGATCGGTGAGCCGGTTTCAGCGACGAGGTTGATCAATTTGACGAGATAGGTCGCGGCGAGCACGCGCCCATAGCTCTCACGCAGGCCGAGGCGTGGATTCGTCCAGCGTGCCTCGGCCAGCGTGTGCAGGTCGCCGGATTTGCTGCGCACGAAGCGCAGTTCGGCGGAGACAAACAGGTCCAGCACGCCATTGAGCGGCGATTTGGGCCGCAGCGCGCCCTTGGCCATCGTTCGAAAGAGTCCGATCTCAGGCGAGCACCACTGCACGATGAGGCTCGTCTCCGCGTAACGCGTGCGTCCGATGAGGATGGCCTCGGTTTTTTCCATGGTGACAAAGGCGTTGAACTTGCGCGCCCGAGCCGCTATCTACGCCGCATGGAAAAGACCAGCAAGACCATCCTCACCGACCTCCAAGCCCTCGACACCACCGCCCTCAAGGCAAGGTTGGGGGAACTCCGGAGGTATCTTTGACGTCCCGAAATTAAAAGACGAGCTGGCCATGCTGGAGGACCGCATGGGCGCCCCCGGCTTTTGGGATGATGCGAACGCGGCGCGGAAGACGATCGACCGCACGAATGTCATCAAAAAGAAAATCGGACCGCTCCAGGAGCTGGAGTCGCGCGCAGGTGACTTCGACGGTCTGATCGACCTTGCGAAAGAAGCGGGCGACATGGACACCTGGCGCGAAGTTGATCAGGAGCACACGAAGCTCGAAAACGACGTGAGCGCCTTTGAGCTCAGCCAGCTCCTCAGCGGGCCGTTTGACCGTGGCAATGCCTTCATCACCATCCACTCCGGCGCCGGTGGCACGGAGGCCTGTGACTGGGCCGACATGCTGATGCGCATGTATCAGCGCTGGTGCCAGCGCCGCGGCTACAAGGTCGAGCTGATCGACCACGAATCGGGTGACGATGTCGGCACACGCTCCGCCACGCTCGAAATCATCGGCGAAAACGCCTTCGGCTTCCTGCAAACCGAGCGCGGCGTGCATCGCCTCGTGCGCATCTCGCCCTTCGACGCGGCGAAGAAGCGCCACACGTCTTTTGCTTCGATCGACGTCACGCCGGACTCCGAGGAGGAGATCGACATCGTCGTGCGGGATGAAGACCTGCGCGTGGATACTTACCGTGCCGGCGGCAAGGGCGGCCAGAACGTGAACAAGGTC
>DNXB01000177.1 GCA_003506995.1 Verrucomicrobiales bacterium | reverse complement strand
CAGAGGACGGTGGCTCAGAGGACGGCGGCTCAGAGGACGGCGGCTCAGAGGACGGCGGCTCAGAGGACGACTGGCTGCTCGGTTCCGAAGATGATTCGCTACTCGACTCCGAGGAGGAGCTGGATGACTCCGGCGGTGGCTCTTCACTGGATGATTCCGGCGGCTCTTCACTGGATGACGAACCGCCCTGGCAACCATATTTCTGCTGCAAGTACTGCTCGACCTGGGCGCGTTCCAAGTCATCCAGAGCGCGATTGTAGCAAAGGATTTCTGCGACATCTCCGATGAAGGCACTGTCACCGCCATTGTTGTTGCCCAAGCCGTCCGGCATGGCCAGGGCGTAACCCGGTGTGCTGGTATTTTCACACACCAAGACACCACAGGCACGCACCTGCACCGCACCATCCAGGTAGCGAATGCTCAAAGCGCAGAGATTGCCATCCGGCAGACTGCCTTCGCAACGCACGCCGTCACCTGGTCCAAACTCATAGACCCCGATGCTGTTGTCTCCCACTGAAATGCTCGGAAATGTGCTGCTGGCATCACCCGTCTGCCCAAACAAAAATTTCTGGCCGGAAACGCCCGAAGTCCCCACCGAACGTGCCGCCGCGGCCGTTCCCGCAGCAAACAGGGTGAAGTCAGAGGAACTCAAATCGACACCGGTAACAAGCATCAACTGATTGACGTCATCAAAACGCACCACGGGCGCCAGCACGCTGCCAAAAACGTCCGGCACTAAAAGCGGCCGCTCCCCCTCTGCTGCTGACACGCTGCCCGCGCCACTTTGCGCATCCGCCCAGTTCGTGACACGGTTGCTGGCGTTCGTGCTGACATTGGTGTCAGAACAAAGCCATAAATTCAAACCAGTGGTGACAGGAGGAGATGCAGGCATGTCAGAAGGGGTGGGTGAGGTTGAGGAGGGAACTTCGGGTGGGGCTGCTTCAATTCAGGGCGGCGGAGCAGGTGGAGCCGGGGTCGGCTCCGTTCCCGGTCCGTGACCGAGATCTCGCACGATGCGGGCGGCGTGGTAGGCGGCCACAAAGGTCTTGTCAGGAAACTGTTCCACCAAACCGTCGAGACTGGCGAAGACGGCCTCCACGGTATTGAACCGCTCACGCAACTGGCCGGTGGTGGCCTTCCTGCCCGCGATGGCCTGCTGCGGGGCGCTGATGACCGCCTCGTAGTCGTCCGCCTCCTTTTTGCACGCCGCCACCGTGGCGGCGGTGATGCCGCACTCCGCCGCCGTGGCGGTGTCGGCACCCGCAAGCAATCCCTCGGCGACGCGGATGACCTCCCGCGCGTTCGCCAAAAGCGCCGCGTCCCGCATGCCACGCCAGGCGCTCTTTGGAAAGGCGCAGCGGGAGGCATCTGCCGCATTCCCCAAGTCCCGGCAGCACTCCCCCACCGCCTGACCCAGCACAAAGGCCGCGTCCTCCAGCTCCTTTTCCTCACGCGCCTTGTCCACCGCCGCGCCCTTGATCACCGCGCCCTGCGCCTGGCAGAACACCGCCAGCGCCGCCACGGCGGTCACCGCCTCGGCCACGCGGCTGGTGAAACGCACGGGCGGCTGCCCATCCCACTTCACCTTGTTGGCCGGGGTTTGCAGAAAATCGAGCGTGGTGCGGAAGGCGCCGAGGCGGTTGGTGAATTCGTCTTTCATGGTTTTCTATTGATGGTTGGCGGTTCTCTGTTCGCTGTTGTCCGTAGGACAGGTGTGCCACCTGTCGCCAGTGGAGCGGGCCTTTGGCCCGCTTGCTTGCGCCTGGGGCAAAATACCCCAGCCACTCGTGACAGGCAGCATGCCTGTCCTGCCCGCCCCGCTTGGAGGCGCTGCCGAACATTTTCGGTCCCCGACCAGACCGTTTGGACTCCCGACGGGATGGTTTGAGCTGCCGACGATGCGATTGGGGCGCACGACCGGGTGGCTGGAGAAGCCGACCCGATCATCTGGCACAACAACTGATACGTTCGGGCGGGCAACCGTGACGTTTGGACACCCGACGCCGTCATTCGGGCGTCCGACGGCTCTATTTGAAGCTCCGACCGCGCGATTTGGACATCCGACCGTCCGGTTTGAAACGGCTTTTTGAAAGCCCCGCCCGTCAGTTTTGCGAACCGCGAACCGATGAATCGTTGGAGAAACGGTACTCATGATTTTTTCCGAATTTCCAATGAAATTACCTCAAACACGGATCAAACATCAACACTGGGCTTTTCGTGCATCATCTTAATGCTTAAGACCCGCTAATCCAAACGCCTGATTTGCAAACACCAAGACACGGATAAAAATATTTTTTAGTTTAGGTGTGATGAAAACGGACCTTACAAGAATTGTAGCACACGCCATTACAGATGAGCAAGCGGAGCCGAGAAAGCCCGCGCCGTCACCTGCAAGGCTCCCCGCCTCTACTCCCGCCTCAGCGACTCCGTGAGCTTCCCACGCACGGCGACCGAAACAGCGATCACGCACACCAGAAGGCCGAAAACGAGCACGCCGATGATGAGGTTGCCCAGGAAGACCACTGGCAGCGATCCGCTGCTGCCGATCAACTGCGGAATCACCGCCAGCGCGGCGGTGGCCACGCCAAGCAGCACGCCCAGCACCAGCAGCACGCTGTGCTCCCCCAGAATCATCATCCGCAGCGATCCTGGCTGAAACCCAAGCGCCTGCATGAGTCCCAGCTCTCCGCGACGTTCGAGCACATGCCGCGCGATGAGCACACCAATGCCTGCCGTGCCAAGCAAGACCCCCAGTCCTCCCAGCACCGTGAAGATGCCGATGTAGGTGTTTTGCACGCTCATGAACAACTCCAGCCGCTGCTTCGCCGGTTCGAGCGCCAGACCGCGCTGCTCAAGCTGGCGCGTCAGATGCGCGGCGATCTCGGCGGCTTGCTCACGCGGCGCGTCGATCAGGAAGAAGCGATAGCCCGCCGCGTCGGGATATTTTGCCAGAAACGCCTGCTCGCTGATGATCATCTTGCCCTGGAGCACCGAACCGGCCAGCAGGCCGACGATCTTCACCTGAAACGTGTTCCCGCTCGCGTCCTGATAATCCAGCGTGTCGCCCACGCCTTTGCCCAGACCCCACATCGCTGTCGCCTGATCGGC
>DNXB01000083.1 GCA_003506995.1 Verrucomicrobiales bacterium | reverse complement strand
CGTTCCATATCGGCGGTTTCAGGCTTCACAACCGGTTCTGGGAAAACATGGCTCCCGCGGGCAAAGGGGGAGGTAGTGTCCCGAAAGCGGGCCTCGCCAAAGCGATCGACGGGGAATTCGGGAAATTCGACCGGTTCAAAAAAGAATTCACCCAGGCTGCGGCAGGCGTCGAGGGCTCCGGGTGGGCTGCTCTGACCTATTGCTGGAAAACCGGTCGACCGCTCGTTATCCAGATAGAAAAGCACAACGTGAACGTAATGCCCGGGTTCGACATCCTCATGGTTCTCGATGTCTGGGAGCATGCCTACTACCTCAAGTATCAAAACAAACGCCCCGACTACATCGCCGCGTGGTGGAACGTGGTGAACTGGGCCGAAGTGGCAAAGCAGTATGCCGCCGCGAGCGGCAAATGACGAATGAGTAAACCCGAATGACGAACGAAGTCCCAATGACGAAGCTCGGTGATCAACGTCAACATCGGGGTGAGCTTCTGTCTCGTCATTCGGGCTTCGTCATTATTTCGTCATTCGGTCATTCGTCCTTCGTCATTTTCCCGTCATGACCGGACTCATCGAGGTCAAGCTCACGGAGTTGAACCAGTTGTTCAACTCCATGGACCCCTCGCCCTTCCATGAGCGCGATCTGGATCGCAACGCGGAGGAGTTCATCGTCAGTTGGGCGCAGGAGCACCCCAAGCAGCATGACTTGAAGCTCCTCGTGCATCTGGCCAAACGTCCCGCCGATGCCACCGACGCGCAGAAGCTCGTCGCCGACTCCGTCGCGCATTACTTCGAGTATCGCGCCAACATGGCTCTGCGTGAGTTTAAGCATCTCATGCGCGAAGGCCGCGCCGCGCTGCTCGTGGGGCTGGCCTTCCTCGCCATCTGCCAGATCACGGCCACCCTGCTCACTCAATCGTACGGAAGCTGGCAGACCGTCGCCCGTGAAGGCCTCACCATCATCGGCTGGGTCGCCATGTGGAAGCCGCTCGAAATCTGTCTCTACCGCTGGTGGCCCGTGCTCACTCTGCGCCGACTTTACCAGCGCCTCAGTCGTATGCCTGTGGAAGTCCACCACCCCTCATGATCCCCATCACCCATATCTCATAACCCTTCACACAACCTCCCCCATGAAAACCCTCCTCACCACCCTCCTCCTGCTCATTCCCGCCTTCGCATTCGCCGCAGACAAGGCCAAACACGTCAAAGCCGACGAAGCCGCCAAAATCATCGCCGAAGGCAAAGTCGCCATCGTCGATGTGCGCACGCCCGACGAGTTCAAAGACGGCCACATCAAAACCGCCAAGAACATCGACATCATGGCCGCTGACTTCGAGGCTCAGCTCGCCAAGCTCGACAAAACCCAGCCCACCCTCGTCCACTGCCAGGCTGGTGGCCGCAGCATGCGCGCCCTCCCAGTCTTTGAAAAACTCGGCTTCAAGAACCTCATCCACCTCGACGAAGGCTTCGGCGGCTGGGAGGCTGCGGGCAAGCCGGTGGAGAAGTAACTCGATGATAGGAGCGCGGAGACTCCTCTCCGCTGCTGCCGGTCAAAATCGACAAAACGCCCCACCTTTTGGCGCGGCGCACGCACCTCGGAGGTCGGACAGCGATGCCTTTCAGGTCGGACACCCGAAATCTCAGGTCGGGTGTCCAAGCATGGAGCTTCACTTTCCAAGCCGTTAGGACAGACCTCCGACCTTTTTGCTTCGACATCGAAGCCTCAGGGGTCGGAACGCCGAGCTTTTCGGTCCGACATCGGACCTTTTTGCTCCGCTTTCCGACCTCTGAGGTCGGGCGTTTGAGCTTCAAAGCGCTCATTTTCAGCGCTTTGACGAATTGACCACCACAGATGTGGCTGCCTTCACTTCCCCAGTTCCAGTCGTTGCGCAAAGTAGGCTGGCAGACCGGCCTGGATGATCGCCTGCTGCGCACCGGCAATGTCATAGGGCACGCGACGCCAGAGGATGTCCTGGGTGTCGCGGCGATAGATGGCATAGCAAGCCCGTTCGTCACGGTCACGCGGCTGACCGACGGCACCCACATTCACGAGGCACTTGCGGTTCGGCTTCAAAGCTTCAATCGAAGTGATGTCCATGCCAAGGGCATCGCCCTCCACCCAGAATGCAGGGGAGTGCGTGTGTCCGATGAAGCAGACTGGTTTTGTTTGATGCGGAAAACTCTGCGCAGCAGCGTCCGCCCTCAGCACATAAGTCCACTCTCCAGGATGATGCAGGGAGGCGTGAACGGCCTCGTAGTCTTCGGCCTGCATCGTCATGGGCAGCGCCGTCAGCCAGCCTTGCTGCGCCGGCGTCAGCACGCCCCGTGTCCAGTCGATGGACTGGCGCGTGGCGTCCTTCACGCCATCCAGTCCAACACCAGTGGTCACCATCGCATCGTGATTGCCCAGCACACAGGGAATGCCGTGCTCCATCAGAAGATCGATGCAGTCACCGGGGCTGCCGCCATAGCCCACCACGTCGCCGAGACACACGCGTTCGTTGATGCCGTGGTCTGCCATGTCTTGCAGCACGGCGCGCAGAGCATGGGCATTGCCATGGATGTCGCTGAGAATTGCCACCGATTTGTTCATGCCCGCACCTACCGGTGACGCGGGAAATCGTCAACCCAGCGAGGATAGGCTCGGCGCATCCCGGCGATTGCCGAAACCCGCGTTCCGTGCCAGACATCGTCTCATGCCCGATGCCGATTCATTATTCCGTGAGGCGCTGCCGCTTGCCGACAAGATCGCGGGTGGCTACGCGAACATTCCCGGCATGACGGCTGATGACGTGCGTGCGGTGGCGCACGCGGCGCTGCATCGAGCGGCGCTGGCGTTTGATCCGGCACGCGGGGTGTTTGAGGCGTATGCCGCGCGGGCCATTCGGAATGCGCTAAACTCGCTGCATCAAAAGGAGGCCCGTCATGCCCGGCAGCATCTGCCGGAGGCTGATCTGGCCGTCTCCGCCACCACAGAAGGCAGCACCTCGCCCAGTCAGCGGCTGCCGGATGAGTTTCAGGATGTGCTGAGCCAGGTCCGCTCGCAAGAGAGTCGGCGCGTGTTGGAAAACCTGTTGGCCGCATTGCCCGCACGCACGCGCCAGATACTCGCCCTCGTCGCCGAGGGCCACAGCTACTCCGAGATCGGCGAGCGGTTGGGCGTCTCCAAGCAGGCGGTCCACAAGGCCGCCGCTGCGGCCTTGGACAACCTCCGAGGACAACTGGCCGCCCAGGGCTTCGGCGGACTCGACTCCAAAGGCTTTTTGCAGACCACGACCCGAGAACCTGCGGCACGAGATCACTCAGAGTGAAGCTGGCTGGCGCAGATTTGGTCTGGCATCCGTCACCTACACGGTTAACTTCACCCCATGCAAGCCATGACCCTCACCCTGCCAGCGGAGTCCTTGATCGGTGTCCGCATCCCTCCGCGTGATTTGGAGCAGGAGTTGCGCCGCCGTCTCGCGGCGGCGCTGTTCTCAGACGGTATCTTGTCGGGTGCCTCGGCTTGTCGGATGTCAGGCATGGGCAAGGCTGAGTTCCAGCACCTGCTCGGCGAGCGTGGCATCACCCAGCCATTGAATGTGCCAGACCTGGAGCAGGATCTCAGCAATCTCGCCGCATGGAACGCCCGCTGATCATCTCCAACACCACACCGCTCATCAACTTCGCCGAGATCGGGCGCATGGATGTGTTGGAGGCCTTGTTTGGTTCCATCACCATCCCGCCCGCAGTCGTGGATGAACTTGCTGCCAAAGCGGGACTGTTTCCGCATGCCGCACAGGTGCCATCGCTGACCGGCATCAGCCTCATGGCTCCGGCGGACCGGCTGCTCGTCAGCGGCTTTGCGGGCCGGGTTCATCCTGGCGAGGCCGAATGCCTGGCGCTGGCCATGGAGCATCCCGGCTCATTGCTCCTGCTGGACGACCTCGCCGCGCGTGAATTGGCCGCATCAAACAGTCTGCTGTTTACCGGCACCCTCGGCTGCCTGGTGCAGGCCAGACAACAAAGCATCATCCCGGCGATCAAGCCGCTCCTGCAAGAGCTGCGCACCAAGTCGCGCTTCTGGATTTCAGCCGCTCTCGAAGACCGCGTCTTGCGCGATGCGGGTGAGCTTTGAAAAGCATTCAAACCTCAGATGAAACACCGCAAGCTCTGTAGCGCAGCGAAAGCGCCGAAGGCAATCAGGAAAACCGCAGAGGCATTCTGATTCAGGCTTCTGGCCTCTGCGGCGTTCCATTCTCGCGGTGTAAAATGCTTGGCCTTTCAGTGTCCGCTTCTGTAAATAGCCATTCACTCAAAAATTCCAACGCAACCCATCTTATGGCTACACTCGAACGCGCTCTCCAAATCGCCGTCCAGGCTCATGCTGGACAGAAAGACAAAAGCGGTGCCGCTTACATCTTCCATCCCATCCGCGTGATGATGCGCTGCACCTCCCCAGAGGCGAAGATCGTCGGGCTGCTGCATGACGTGGTGGAAGACACCTCGGTGACGTTTGAAGAACTGGAAGCCGAAGGCTTCTCAACGGATGTCCTGGCAGCGTTGCGGTTGCTCACTCACGCTTCCGAGGTGCCGTATGCGGACTACATCGATCAAGTGAAGACCAATCGTATCGCCACAGAGACCAAACTCGCTGATTTGGAGGACAACATGGATATTCGGCGCTTGCAGGCGGTGGATGAAAAAGCGGCTGCCCGATTCAAGAAATATCTGGCTGCTTATCGGGTGCTCGGCGGGATGTGTCGGTAGCTTTAGGGCGCTTGAACTCGCACCCACAACTCTACCTCATTTCATATGCCCGAAGAAAACGAACTGCGCTTTGTTGAGGCTTCAAAGCGTGTAAACACTTCTTGGACTGCTCAATGTCCGCATTGTCATTATTTGGTGCTTTGCGATTTGCCGACTTGGGCACAGCACGGTGATTCCTGGACCGATGGATTGCGTTGTGGATACTCGAGTTCGGGTGGTTTCCCACACCTTTGGATGTGCGGCAGTTGCGGAAATCTATTCGTCGATGGCACCGGCAAAATGACAGAGCCGAAAAATCCCAGCCCAGATGACCTCGGAATCGTCATCGAGCCTTCTTGGGACGAGATTCTCGACTTCCTGGGATCTGAGCACGCGGATTTGCCTCTTGGTACAAGGCAGGGTTTAGCTGTCACAGCACTTTGGCTAGCCAACCAACCGCTCAGAGCCGTCATTGAGACGGGTCAATTCCAGCTTTGCGGACAACACCTTGAATTTGGGCGTGAGTACCGCTGGCTGTTAATGAGTGTTCTGGAGATATTTCGCGATGATTCGCGCGCCCACGGCAGACTCCTGCGCGCAGAAATCTACCGCTATCTACGCAATTTCGACAAAGCTGGCGAAATCTTGGATCAAGGCGGCTTTGGCACACTCGCTCCTTTGGCACGGTCAATAAGCGAAGGCGTACAAGACCGAAGTCAGCTCATCATGCAGCTTGAAGCCTCCCTATTTTGGGCAAACGATTCGGGTAACGACCTTGATGCAAAGGATGACATTGGATGAGCCGTTAGGCCCTAATCTGATTCAACTCCGAAATCAAATTCCCAAAACAGATGAACAATCACGCAGCCGTTCACAATGAGCCTCAATCGGTCTACGGACATCTCGATTCTTCGAACAGGGCCCTGGGAAACCGCAACCTTCAGGATTTCTCGGCCGGTGAGCATATCCAGGGCTAACAACTTCCCATCAGCCGTACCGGCGAACACACAAGGGCAGCCGTCAAATGCCGCGACGGAAGAAAGCCGAACTTCGATATCGACCCCTAAAATCAATTCGGCGGTTTCTACGCACCAAATGTAAAGATGCGATCCGACGCAGGCGACTACTTTGGTTTCGAAGTCAGCCAGCGCAATGTCTGCGGCCACCAACGGGGAGTCATCAAAGAACATCAAATGAGGAATGAATTGATCGGTGGAATAACGACCGATAATCGTCCGACGATCCGTGCCTAGTGTAGTCCGTCCAACAGATTGCTTGTTATAAGTGGCGTGTGGGGTATGATGGAGAATGAGAGTTGCCCCGCCGATTACATTGACAAGCAAGGAGCGCCGGAAGCTGGAGTCCTTGAGAGCCTCGCGCAAGACTGCGCTACGCCTGGTCGAACGTTCGGCCATCGTGGTGCTGGCCGCTGACGGGGTTAATAACAAGGACATCGCCCAACGCCTCGGCCTGGACCTCGGCAAGGTGGGGCGCTGGTGCAGCCGATACAGCAAGTT
>DNXB01000002.1 GCA_003506995.1 Verrucomicrobiales bacterium | reverse complement strand
GCGCAAACTCGCCGCCACCTGATTTCCGACCCTTCGGCATTTCGTCATTCGACATTCGTCATTTCCGCCGTGCGCATCGACTACCCACCCGCCATCCAGCGCCTCGTGGCCCAGCTCAAGTCGCTGCCCGGCCTCGGTCCGCGCAGCGCGGAGCGCCTGATGCTCTGGCTGCTGCAGATGCCGGATGCGCGCATCACCTCGCTCTCACACACCCTGCTGGAGGCCAAGGAGCGCATCGTGACGTGCTCTGACTGCGGCTTCTTCATCGAGCACGACAGCGCCTGCCTGCTCTGCCACGATCCGCGCCGCAACCAGCGTTTCTTGTGTGTCGTCGAACAAGCCGCCGATGTGCTGCGGCTGGAGCGCAGCGGCGCGTTCCAAGGTTTGTATCATGTCCTCGGCGGTCGCTTGTCGCCGCTCGACAACGTCACACCTGAAGACCTGCGCATGGAGTCGCTCGTGGAGCGTGTGCGTGATCTGCACACCGAAGAGGTCATCATCGCCCTCGGTTCCGATGTCGAAGGCGAGGCCACCGCCAGCTACATCGCCGATCTGCTGCGTCCGGCGGGCATCGCCATCACCCGTCTGGCCCAAGGCATGCCTGCGGGCGGCAATCTCGATCATGTGGACGAACTCACGCTCTACCAGGCCCTGCATGGTCGGCGGAAGATGGGGTGAGAGCGGTCACGCCAGGCCCAGCTCGGCCACTTGGTCCTCATCCAGCCCGAGATAGTGCCCTAGCTCGTGCAAGAAGGTGATGCGCACCTCGTCGCGATAGGTTTGGAGCTCGCCGTTGCAGTCGTCCCATAGGTTGTCGAGAAAGAGGCGGATGCGCGGCATCTCATCCGGCGCGGAGGGCAGGGGATCGCAGCGGGCATTGCCTTCAAAGAGGCCGAGCAGATCGGGGTCGAGTTCTTCGTCGATGTCGATCAGCGCATCCATCTCACAGAACTCGATGCGGCATTCGGCCGCTTCATCACGAATTTCCTGGGGCAGGGCCAGCAGGGCGGACTTCACCACACTGGTGGCGACGGATTGGAGACGTTCAAAGCGCATGAGTGTTACTTCTTCGCCGTTTGTGGCTTCTTTTTGAGGGCTTCGATCTCCTTCTGCTGATCCTCGGCCTTCTTCTGGAGCTGCTGCACGCGGTCCCAGAGGTTTTTGAGGTCGGCGGGGCTTTCGAGGCCGGCGCGGATGTCTTGCGCGGCCTTGGCGGAGGCTTCGCGCACGGGATCGATGCGATCTCCACCACTGATGGCGAGCATGAGGTCGAGCAAACCGAGCGCTTTCGGATCACGCAGCGTGCCGAGCGCCTTCGCGGCGGCCACGCGCCAGTCGCGGCGTGGATCGCTGAGTTTTTCAGCCAGGAAATCGCGCACAGCATCGCGATTCGGGTTCGTGGGCCGACGCGTGAGGAAGGCGAGCGCATCGAAGGCGGTGCTGGCATCACGTCCGCGCAACTCGTGCGGTTGCTGAAGTCGCGCGAGGATGGCAGGCACCGATGATTCATCATCCTGGGCACGCAATGCCTTGATGGCGGCGAGTTCGAGGCTGCTTTGATAGCTGGAGGCGGCGAGATGCTGCTTCAAAGCCGCGCTGACCGTCGGCTCGCCGGGTCGTGCGCTCCAGGTCTCGATGAGGGCGGCGAGGATGGCGGGGTTCTTTTCACTTTGAGCCATCTTCCACAATGTTTCGCGAGATTCTGGCGTGTGAAGGCTGGCGAGCGCCTGCACGACGGCTTTGCGTGTCGCGGCGTGTTTTTGATTTCCACTGCTGGTGATCAATTCAGCGCGTGCTTCTGGCTCACCGAGCTTCGCGAGCACTTTGGCGGCTTCGCTGCGCACGGCGTGGAATTTATCCTCGCGCAGGATTTGGCCGAGTTTGGCGGTGTGTTTGCGGTCCAGCGTCCGCACGGCCAAAAGACGGCCGATCAGGTCGGATTCGAGCTGTTTGTCGAGCATTGGGCCGGGCGGTGTGAAGCTGATCTTCGCCAGCACGGTGAAATCCGGGTCAATGCGCACGAGTTCCGGCTGCGCGGGCAGCGTGAAGTGGAAATCCTCGACTTCTTTGCTGACATCCATCGTGAAACGAATGGGTTCTTTCTGCCCGGCCACCTTGAAGCTCACCGGTAACGGCACACGGAACAGGCGCACCTGCTCGCTGAGCTTCTGCGTCTGGCGCACGGTGATCTTTGCCAGTTTGGCTTTGGAGTCCCACGCGTGATCGACTTTCAGCTCCGGCACGCCGCCGTGGTGCAGCCATTGATCGAAGAACTGGTCGAACGACAGGCCGCTGACCTCCTCGACGACATCCTGCAAGTCATCCGTGCTCACGATGCCGCTGCGATGGCGTTCGAGATAGGTTTTGATGCACTTGCGGAACAAATCAGGGCCAAGCTGGCTGCGCAGCATGTGCAGCACCCATGCGCCCTTGGGATACGCGCGATTGTCGAACTGCTGCATCGGATCGCCGTAATCACGCCAGACGATGGGCCGTGTGTCATTGGCACGGAAGACCTCGTCCGCCTCCAGCCAGAGGGAGTATTTGGTCGCGTCCGTGCCGAGCTTCTGCTCCTCATAAAGGATGGTGTAGTAGCTGGCGAAGCCCTCATTCAGCCACAGGTGAGCCCAGTCGCGGCAGGTGACGAGATCGCCGAACCACTGGTGTGCGGTCTCGTGCGCGTCGAGACGATGAAGCGTGCGCAGTTCCTCCGTGTCCGCGTTGAACAGCAGGTCGGCGGCCTCAAACGTGCAGCTCGTGTTCTCCATGCCGCCGGCCAGGAAGTCGAGGCAATAGACCTGCCAGTATTTGTCCCAGGCGAAAGGCACGCCGATCTCCTTTTGGTAAAACTCGATGATCTTTCGCGTGTCGGTGAACGCATTCGCCGCCTGCGCGGCATGCGAGGGGGGCACGAGCATCGCCAGCGGCAGCTTGCCCGCCTTGTCCTCCAGCTTGTGAAAATGCCCGGCGGCCAGGGCGATGAGGTAGTTCACATGCGGCTGGTTTTGCAGCCAGTGAAATGTGACGAGTCCGGCCGCGCCTGGTTTCTCGCTTTGCAGCGTGCCGTTGGAAACGACCTGCATGCCTTCCGGCACATGGCAGATGACCTCGCTGGTGAAGCGCTCGTTCGGGTAGTCGTAGCTCGGGAACCAGAAGCGATGCAACTCCGCCTCCCCCTGGCTCCACACTTGCGTGTCGCCAGCCTTGTAGCCCATCTCGGGCGTGCGGAAGTAAAGCCCGTGCTCCGGCTGCGCCGAGTACTTCACCGTGAGCGTGACCTCGGCCTCGGGTGCGATGGCGGATGCGAAGGTGACGATCAGTTTTTCATTCGTCACCTCATGCTCGGCCACTTTCGCGCCTTCAGCCTTCACTTCGACGATGTTCAAATCCACCGCGTCGAGCTCCAGTTTCGCCAGCGGCAGAGCGATGGGCTTGAACCGCATCGTCGCCGTGCCGGAGACGGTGCGCTTCGCAAAATCCGGCGTCACATCGAGCTTCAGATGCAAAACATCGACGCGCCTGTCCCGCGCATACTTCCGACCGGCGACGATCTTGATCGGCTGCGGCAGCAGATGCTTCTCACAATGTCGGCAGTCGAAGGAATCGGCGAAAGCACTCGAAACGAGCGATGCTGCGGCGAGAAGGAGATGGTGGAGGCGCATGATGGGCGCGAGCATCCCCGTCTCGTGCTGGCCTGGCAAGAACAAACCGGAAGGAGAGGCGACGCATCTTCGTATTGGCCTTGTCATGCTCACTTTTTCCGACTACAGCCAAGGGGCATCACGCCTTCAGCGGCGTGATTTTCTGCGCATTGGCGGCCTTGGGCTGGGTGGGCTTGGTTTGAGCGAAATGATGGCGCTCAAGGCGCTCGGAGCCTCGCAGAAGCGGCTGCTCAAGGACAAGTCGGTCATCTTCCTCTTCATGCACGGCGGTCCGTCGCAATTCGAGACGTTTGACCCGAAGATGGACGCGCCGTCGGAGATCCGCAGTGTGACGGGTGAAATCAAGACGAAGCTCCCAGGAATCACCTTTGGCAGCACGTTTGAGCGGTTGGCGAAGCTGGCGGACAAGTTCAGCATCGTGCGCTCCTTCGTCACGGGCGATGCGGTTCACGACATCAAGACCATCGTCGGCAAAGACACCCTGAAGGCGAATGTCGGCTCGCTATACTCGCGCATTGCCGGGCCGCTGCGGAAGGGCAGTGCCATGCCGACCAACGTGGCGTTGTTTCCACAGGCCATTTCATCGGCGGCGATGCCGGTGATCAAGAAATTCGGCGATTTCACCTCCAGCGGTGAGTTTGGCGCGACTTATCAGCCCTTCGTGCCTGGCGCAGGCAGCGGGGCGCAGGCGGACATGACGCTGAGCTTGCCGCAAGGCCGTCTCGATGACCGCCGCACTCTGCTGACCTCGTTGGATCAATGGAAACGCCGCATGGATGCCAGCGAGGCAGTCGGCGGCATGTCGGAGTTCCAAACCCTGGCCTTCGATGTGTTGCGGCGCGGTGTGTCGGACGCGTTTGATCTCTCCAAGGAAGATCCGCGCCTTATTGATCGCTATGACACCTCCAAATTGCTGCCGAAGGAACGCATCAGCACGCAGTGGAACAACCGCGAGCACTACGCCGACAACGCCGCCACGCTCGGCAAGCTGCTGCTCATGGCTCGGCGACTGTGCGAGCACGGCTGCGGCTTTGTCACCGTCACCACGAGTTTTGTGTGGGATATGCACGCCGACAACAACAACGCCCCTTGCCGCACTGGCATGGACTACGTGGGCCGTCCGTTCGATCACGCCGTCTCCGCTTTGATCGAGGACATCGAAGCGCGCGGATTGAGCGAAAAAATCATGCTCGTCTGCTGCGGAGAGATGGGCCGCTCGCCGAAACTGAATGCGAAAGGTGGTCGCGATCACTGGGGCGGTCTTGCGCCGCTCATGATTTACGGCGGCGGTTTGAAGATGGGCCAGGTCATCGGACAGTCGTCGAGGAATGGGGGTGAACCAGCCTCCGAACCGATCACGATCCCTGATTTGATCGCTACGATCATGCACACGCTCGTCGATCTCGGTGAGGCGCGTGTCACCGACGGCCTGCCGCCGAATTTGTTGAACGTGCTCACGCGTGGCGAGCCGATCCGGGGGCTGGTGTGAGCCAGGCGGGCAAAGGCGTTGCATTTGCGCCCAAATTTGCGATGCATGCAGCCCCCATGACCCCGAAAATCGACCCCGCCCTGCACCGCGACAAAAAGCCGGACTGGATTCGCGTGACTTTGCCGCGTGATCCGAAGTTTTGGAGCACCAAAGGGCTGATCACGGACCTGAAATTGCACACCGTGTGCGAGGAGGCGCAATGCCCGAACCGCTGGGAGTGTTGGAGCCAGGGAACGGCGACATTCATGATCGCGGGGGATCGCTGTACGCGGGCCTGCGGCTTTTGCGCGGTGAAGACGGCCAAACCTTTCGCTTTGGAAGCGGACGAACCGCAACGTGTGGCCGAGGCGACGAAGCGCATGGGTTTGAACCACATCGTGATCACTGCGGTGGCACGAGATGATGTGAAGGACGGTGGTGCGGAGCATTTTGCGCGGACGATTGAAGCCGTGCGCGAGGCGGTGCCGACGATCACGATTGAGATTCTTGTCCCCGACTTCAACGGCAAGGACGACGCCCTGGAAGTGGTGATGAAGGCCAGGCCTCACATCTTCAATCACAACCTGGAAACCGTGGAGCGTCTGACGCCGCTGGTACGCAGCCGGGCGATGTATCATCGCAGCCTGCATGTGCTGAAGCGCGCGAAAGCGATGGCGGAGGAGCTTGGCACGAAATGCGCCACGAAGAGCGGGCTCATGCTTGGCCTCGGTGAGACGGAGACAGAGCTGTTTCAGGCGATGGACGATCTGCGCGAGCATGATGTGACCGTTTTGACGCTGGGCCAGTATCTGCGCCCCTCCGCGCAGCATCTGCCGGTGATCGAGTACATCCACCCGGACACGTTTGAGAACTACAAGCAGATCGCCCTGAAAAAAGGCTTCCGCCATGTGGCCAGCGCGCCACTGGTGCGCAGCTCGTATCACGCCTCTGATTTCAAGCCTGAGCTGGATTTGGAATAGCGCGGCTAGGAGTGAAATGCGTCAAACCAGGGTGCCAACCCGTATGCTGTGCATGCGCATCGGCATCACAGGAGCAACGGGATTCATTGGCGGTCATCTGGCGGCAGGTGCGAAAAGCCATGGGCATGAGGTGGTAGCTTATTCGCGTGGCAGGCGAGTAGTGCCGCAAGCCGCCGAAAACCTTCAGCAACCCGCCAAAGCCCCGCATGCGTTGCCGGAGGCTCGACTCGATGCATTGGTTCATCTTTCGGGCGAGTCGTTGATGGGTTTGTGGACAGCGGAGAAGCGGAAACGCATCTGGGAAAGCCGCGTGGACTTCACCGAGGCGCTGGTGGCGCATCTGGCGACGTGGAAACCAGAAAACCGGCCCAAGGTGCTGGTTTGTGCCTCGGGAGCCGGTTTTTATGGCAACAGCGGTGATGAGCCGGTGGATGAACATTCGCCACATGGCGGGGGCTTTTTGGCGGATGTCTGCGTTGGCTGGGAAAAGGCCGCCCTGAGCGCTGAAACGCCGGGCATGCGTGTGGTGCTGCTGCGCTCGGGCATGGTGCTGGGGCCGACGGGCGGGGCGTTTCCGCTGTTGAAGCGTGTGTTTGGCCTCGGACTCGGCGGCAGACTCGGATCAGGCAAGCAGTGGATGGCGTGGATTCACGTCGAGGATGCTGTGGGGATCATTTTGAAGGCGATAGAGACTGAGACGGTGAGAGGACCGGTGAACCTGTGCGCACCGGACTCGGTGACGAACGCGGAGTTCACCGCTAAACTGGCCACGGCGCTGAAACGACCGGCTTTTTTCCATGCGCCCGCCTTTGCGCTCAAACTGCTGCTGCGCGGCATGGCGGAGGAGATGCTGCTGGGCGGACAGCGAGTGATTCCTCGCGTTGCGACGGAGATGGGCTACGCTTTTGAGCATCCGACACTCTCTGGCGCGTTCAAGGCGCTGGTATGAGGTTTGCAATTGTTGGCAATGGTTTGCCGTGGTTGGCGATTGTTTCAAACCACTGCAAACGATTGCCAACCACTGCCAACCATCGCAAACTCCCACCATGGCTTCCCAGCAGACCACCATCGGCATCATCTACGATTACGACCAGACGCTCAGCCCGACTTACATGCAGGACGAGACGCTGTTCCCGCATTTCGGGATCAATCCAGGGCAGTTCTGGAAACGCAGCCGCGAGCTGGTCGATACCGAGGGCTACGACGGCGAACTGGCCTACCTGAAGTGCATGCTGGACTACCTGGACATGGACCGGCCCACGAATGAAGACCTGCGGAAGCTCGGTGAGAAGCTGCGCTTTTACAAAGGGGTGCCTGAGCTGTTTGGTGAGCTGAACGCCGTGCTCAATGACCAGCACCGGCTGCTGGGCGTGACGATTGAGCACTACATCGTCTCCAGCGGCCTGAAGGCGCTGCTGGACGGTTCGGCGCTGGCACCGTTCGTGAAGCGCATCTTTGGCTGCGAGTTTGGCGAGGACAAGAACGGGCGCATCACCTTCCCGAAGCGTGTGATCAGCCACACGACGAAGACTCAGTACATTTTTCGTATCAACAAAGGCATGCTGGAGCCGCACGAGGATGTGAACGACCACATGGCGCATGAACTGCGTCCGATTCCCTTCCAGCACATGATCTATGTGGGCGACGGACCGACGGACGTGCCCTGTTTCACGCTGATGAAGCGTTACGGTGGGCATGCGGTGGCGGTGTACAATCCCGACGAGCCTAGCCGCAGCAGCTTCCGCAAATGCTACCAGCTCAACGGTCTGGCCGACCGCGTGAAGCACATCGCGCCTGCCGATTACCGCCCCGGCAGCCACCTGCGGCTGCTGCTGGAGGAAATGGTGCTGGAAATCGCCGACGGCATCGTGCGCAAAAAACGCCAGGAGATCGAAGATGGCACGGTGTCAGCGCCGCATTTTTGAATGAACAACCTGAGTTTGCCGGCCTACTTGGGAAAAACAAGCATCGGATTACCCCGTGACAAAGCATCGCCTCATCGTTCTTTGTTCAATTGTCGCATGCATTACCGCAAGTTGGTTTTGGCATGCAACTCGACCGAGCGTGTGGTTGGGGAAAATGCTCGATCTGCCGGGATCGATGCGCATTGAACACTGTTGGCTCGAACGCAGCCGCCTTTTCTACTGCGCCGATGCATACTGTGACATTCCGTGCACGGAGAGTGAATTCCGCAGTTGGCAAGCCAGCATTCACGGAGTTCCGAACACCCCTCCTTTAGCTCGATTCCCAACCGAAAACATGCCGCCAACGGTTCAAGAATGGTGGGTGGTTCGGCCGATCTACCACCCTATCTATGAAGCCAGGAAAGAAGGCGTACACGTCACCGCAGTTTGGCAACAAGGAAGAGCATTCGTGTGTCTTGGCCAAGGTGGGAAACCGGGTAAGACATGGGGCAATATCAACTGAGCTCAGCACACCGTGATGCCGCGCGCCCGCATGTCGCGGAACCATTCGACGTATTTCGGCACGCCTTGGGCAATGGTGGTGGTGGGCTTGAAGCCGATGAGGGCTTTTGCCTTGCTCACGTCAGCCGAGGTGATGGGCACGTCGCCGGGCTGCTCGGGAAGCTGGTTGATGGCGGCTTTTTTTCCAAGCGCCTGCTCAATCGTGGCGATGAGGTCGTTGAGCGAGACGTTCTGGGAACCGCCGAGGTTGAAGATGTCGCAGATTGGACCCGTGTTGTAGTTCAACGCACCGATGATGCCGTCCACGATGTCGTCGATGTAGGTGTAGTCGCGCCGGGTGGTGCCGTCGCCGAATTTGTCGATGGGTTTGCCGTCCTCGATGAGGCGGGTGAATTTGGAGATGGCCAGGTCGGGGCGCTGACGCGGGCCATAGACGGTGAAGAAGCGCAGGGAAACCGTCTTGATGCCGTAGAGATGGCTGTAGTTCGAGCACATCTGCTCGCCGGCCATCTTGGTCATGGCGTAGGGGCTGATGGTCTGCAGGATGGGGTCGGTCTCGGCGAAGGGCACTTTTTTGTTCACGCCATAGACCGAGGAACTGCTGGCGGAGACAAAGTGCTTCACGCCAGTGCGGCGGGCGGCTTCGAGGAGGCGGAAGGTGCCCTTGATGTTCGTGTCGATGTACAGCTCCGGCTGCTCAATGGAGGGGCGCACGCCGGCGCGGGCGGCCAGATGGATGACGGCGTCAAACTGCCCCACATCAAACGTTTCAGCGACAAAGAGCTGGTCAGTGATGTCTCCCTGACGGAATTTCACTCTGGAACCGAGCGCCTTGAGGTTTTCGCGCTTGATGGCCGGATTGTAGTAGTCGTTGAGGTTGTCGATGATGGTGATCTGTCCAGCTTCATCACGGAGCAGTCGTTCGACGGTGTGGGAGCCGATGAAACCGGCTCCGCCGGTGACAAGAATGTTCATGAACACGGATTTACGGGCAATTGCCGGACAATTGCAAGACCTGAGGAGAAAGGGATTGACGCAAAGCCCTGGATTTCGCTAAATGAGCGGAATTCACGGAGATATTTTCACACCCAGATCATGAGCGAACCCGAAAACACGCCAACGCCGCCGCCAGCCACGACTCCGAAGACCGCAGCCGTGCCGCTGAAGAAGGAAACTGTGCGCATCACCCTGCGTGGACGTCCAGGTGCTGGTGTGACCCAGCCGCGTGAGGCCACTGCTCCGGTATCGCCATCCACCGGCAGCGTTCCTGCCTCGCTCAACACCACCTCCGTGGTGCCGACGATGGCGAAGAAGGCCACGGCCCCGATTCAACTGCCCTCGGCTCCGCTGCCACCGCCAGCACCCAAAAGCAGCACCTCCCCGGTGAAGCTCCCCGCGCCTCCGCTGGCCCCCCCTTCGAAAAAGACGACATCGGCCATTCCCGTGGTGGCATCTCCACCGCCTGCGGCCCCTCCGCCTTCCAGCCCGATGCCGCCGCCGGTCCGCCCAAGCGCTCCGATGGCTACCTCGGCACCCAAGCCGCCGGGAGCCCCGACCGCACCGCGCCCCACTGCCCCACCCATGGCAGGACTACCTGCCGCGACGCGCCCCTTGGCTCAAAATCCTGGGGCTCCACCGGCCCCGCGTGTTGAAACTGGCGCGCCCACCATTCCTCTGCAAAAAGGAGGCGCACCGCGTCCGCCAGGAAGCGGCACAGGGCCGATGGTCGGGGGAACAGCCCCGCTGCCAAAGGCGACGGTCAAGCTGGCCCCCACACAAGTGATGCAGCGCCCGTCGATCTCCGCGCCGCCCAGCGCTCCAGTGAAACGCAGCGCCGCCGCTGACGCCGAGCAGTTTTATGAGGAAAAAGACCCTGAGGCTGGGCTGGTGCCTCTTTCGGCGATTTGTTTCGTGCTTTCCGCCATTCTGATGGCGGTGCAAATGTTTGGTGCTGACGCGGTCAAAGATGATCCCACCGGCACCTCCCCCATCATGGTGCCATCAGCCGCTGCCCAAAGCTGGGAGAGCCGCAGCATCATCACAGGTGTGTGGACCAACAAATTCAAAGACACGTTGCTGCCGATCCCCTAAGTTGACAACAATCCGACGACTTGATTTAACCTGCTTCTTATCATGCCGCTTGCCTGGTTAGTTTTTCTCCTCGCTGTCGCCACCCTGGCACTCAATTTCCTCGCCAAAAGTGGTGGTGGAATGTGAGGGGGTGCCACACTCCCTCTCCTTGTCCTTCATGCGATTGAAGGAATCGGTCAATGCCTCAAGTGAGGAGCGGTAGGGTCATGCAAAGCTGTGCCGCCACTTCGGAGACGTGATTTTTTTGCGTGACGATTGATCATTGAAAGTGGACAGCGCGTTGGCTCTGCTTGTCAATCAAGCCGCTGTCTCATGTAAAAGCACAGAACTGCCTGGTTGCTCTGCAAACGACTCCAGGCCCGGTGGCGGGCTCTGTTTGAACAAGCGTTACGGTCTCAGACCGTTTGCATCCAATGCGGCTATTGACTGCCGCCAGCCCCGGTCGGATTGGGGTCAATGTTGAAGTCGAAGTTGAGTTTCGGGAAATCCTTGAGCGTGAGTGTGAGCAGGAGTCCGACATCGCTGACGCCGTTGCGATTGTCGCGGGCCATGATTCCAAGAGACGCGGTCCAACTGCTCAAGTCTCGGGTCAGGCTGTAGCTCTGGAACTCGAGCGTGCCATCGTCCGCCTCAAAAATGTGAGTCATGCTAAACCCGTAGTTCTCTGTCAGCCGGGAATAGACGCGGGTGAAAAGGCGGCTGCTGTCTTGGAAGAAGGGATGGTCTGAAATGTACTGATGACCCAAATCCAAAGACATGTTCCGATTTGGCATCCAAGTGATGAAATTATTCAGCTCGGTGAAATTGCCGATGCCACTGGTGATGGGAATCTGCCAGTCGGAGCGCAGGGAGATCCACGGCACGGGATTCCAGAAGATCTCGTTGTAGAGATTGGAGATGTCCCGCCCGAACTCAGGGTCTTTGGCAAACACATCGACATAGGTGTTCATGCCGGCCCAGGTGTAACTCATAGGGGTGTCCTGGTCATCCGAGCCGTAGAAGGTGCCGTAGCCGTTTGCCCCGACATAGTCGCGCTTGGTTTGAAGATAATTGCGAAATCCGATTCGAGCCACATTCCAAGAGCGGAGGCTGTCCACAGCGGTGAAGAAAGGCACATCAATGGAGCGGGGACGCGTGGTGGGGGATGAAATACGGTCAATCGCCGGCACCCCGGGATCCATCTTTGCGTCGAGGTAGGAATAATTGATGTATGGCTGAAACACATGACGGATGCCGTTGATCCCGAAGGTTTGAGATTGGACCTCCTCCCATGAGCGTGTCAGCTTGAATGACACGTCCAGCCCCAGGTGGAAAATTCCCCGCGAGAAGCTCTGCAGCCCGGTGACGCTTCCGTCGATGCTTCCATAGCTGGTCACCCCGGCCCCCACACGCGGCGTGACATTCAACCAGCCCAGGTAGGTCTTGGGATACAGCAACTCGTGGTAGGTGTGAAAACGTGCGAAATCAGGCTCCTGCAGGCGGCTGGTGATCGCCCCCAGGCCGGTGGAGATGTCGGCAGCGGTGAGCGAGGCATCCTGTGGACGTCCCGCCAGCGTGCGGAAGGCTGCAGGGGCTGTGCCAAGCGGATCGGCCAGCACGGCGGCCAAATTGGGGCCTGCTCCCAGTGTCCTGAGGCGGAGTAATTCCGCCTCCTCCTGATTGCCCACCACCTCATTGTAAAGGCCGGCGGAAATGCTGCCCTGGTGGTATATGCCGCTGCTCCAGAGCGGTCTGCGGGTGAAATCCACAGAAAGCTCCGGGAGGCGTGTTGTGGTGCGGTAAAAATTGTTGGCCTTGAACTTGGCCATCAGGGTGGCGACGTAGGCGTCGTCCGTGTGAATGAGGGAGACATGATTGTCTGGCTCTCGATCCGTGCGGAAATCATTGAAGAAGTAGTCCTCATAAAAGTGGTAGTCGCTGATTCTGTTGATGTCGAAATCAAGATACCAGGTGCTCACATCGGGGCCCGGCAGGTAGATACGGTGCTGAAAATTGATGCGAAAGCGGTTCTCAGGCACCGGAAAACGGGTGGTGCCAGCCTGGTTGGTGGTGTTGTCCGTGTCATGCGCGGCGTAGAGCTTGAGGGTGCCAAAGTTGTCCTGATTCTGCTGGTGGCGCAGGGAAATAAAGTCCACTCCTCCCGCGACACCACGTCCGCTGCGCAAGTCGAGCTTGTATCTGGCCAGGGTGTGATCGCCGTGAATGGCCGTGTAACGGGTCAGCAAATACGCCCCCCAGCGGCTCTGGTAGCCCGGCGCGAAACTCAGTCCGTTCTCTTCCAATGATTGTGTGTATCGAGGCAGCCAGAAAAAGGGGGTGTCGCCGCCATAAATTTTGATGCTGCGCATGACCACATGATCACCCGGGTAGGCGGTCATTTCCTTCGCGCCGATGTGAAAATTGGGATTCTGCACATCGTGCGAGGTGAAGTTGACCACCTTCGCATCAATCTGATTTTCGAGTTTGCCCTTGGATTGAAACTCCTCCGCCTTGTAGATCATCATGCTCGGGCCGGCCACCATGCTGGAGATCACATTTTGCCCCGACATCTCGCCGGAAACCGAGTTGTAGGTGATGGAGTCCCCCCGGTAGATCGTGCCAGCTTTCCAAATCGTCACGCCATCCTGGGCCACCACCTCGCCGGTTGTTTGGTTGTAGCGGGCGCTGCCGCAGCGGATTTCGACATCTCCGTACACGATGTTCACATCTCCGGTCACGGTGACTATGCCAGTTTCCGGGTCCATGGTCGTTGCCAGCCCCCGGATGTTTAGGTCGCTGGTGAGGCTTTCGAGAAGCCCCTGCCCCCTCGCTGAACCGGCTGCCGCCAGAACACAAAAAAGAGCCGCCACACAGATTCGAAGAAAGTTCATGGTACGAGGGGAAAATGACCCGGCAGGGCGGGCTTTAAAAAATCCGCCTTTCATAGGCCACCGCCGTCCCGGTGACAAGAAAAAGCCCGGCTTTTTTTCACGCCTCTCGCTTCAATCATCCTCACGTCCGGGACGCACGGGGCAGACCCCTTTTTTGCTGGGAGCGCGTACGAAATCCATCAGCCGTCCGGCCTTCTCCGGCCATTCTCGCGCCGATGCGTTCTCCACGGCCTGTGAGAGGTTCAGGCCGTCGCAAAACAGCAATTGAAACAGCTCCTTGATCGCCCGCCGCTCCTCCGCTGTGAAGCCCTGGCGCTTCAAGCCGATCACGTTCAATCCCGTGATGCGGTTGATGCGCTGCGCCGCGCAGTAATGCGGGATGTCCTTGCTGAAGCTGCCGTTTCCCTGCACCACGCAGAAATCCCCGATGCGCAGGAACTGGTGAAACACCGCCCCGCCGCCGATGAACGTGCTGTTTCCCACCTGGATGTGCCCCGCCAGCAGCGCCGCGTTGGCGATGATGTTTTTGTCCCCCAGCACCACGTCGTGCGCCAGGTGACAGCCTGTCATCAGGTAATTGCCGTCTCCAATCCGCGTCACTCCGCCCGGTTTGCTGCCGCGATGGATGGTCACATGCTCGCGGATCACATTGTTCCGGCCCAGGACCACGATGCTTTGTGTGGCGGGATCAAATCCGAGATCCTGCGGCTCCCCGCCGATCACCGCCGCTCGTCCGATCTTGGTGCCCGCGCCCACCACCACCTCCCCCACGAGCTGCGCATGCGCCTCGATCCGGCAGCCCGCGCCCACTTGCGCAGGCCCTTCGATCACCACATACGGCCCGATTTCGGCGGTGGGGTCGATATGGGCGCGCGGGTCAATCAAGGCGGTCGTGTGAATCATGCGGACGGACCATGAATGCGCCCCTGGGCGGGATCAATCCCGACCTTGGCTCAACTCGCGCAAAGTTCCGCTTTGCATGCCGCTGCCTGTTGCCTACTGTCCACGCGCCGCGAAGCAGCACCTGGAGAGGTGGTCGAGTGGTNNTTCGAATCCCACCCTCTCCGCCACTGCCTTTTCGCGCACCTTACATGCGTGGACAGCATTGATTATCAAGGAGTAAGGTGGTGACATGTCACCCCAGAATGTCACACTTCAATACTCCAAAGACATGCCCCGCCAACAGGGTTTGCTGCTTCGCGGCTCACGCTGGTTTTGTAATTTCAAAGTCCCTTTAGAACTTCGCGCCGCTCTTGGGAAAGAGCATATTCGCGAGGCTTTGGGGACTTCTGACCACCGGGAGGCGTGCCGCAAGGTGGCTTATGAACGGGCGCATTGGACCGCCGTTTTCGAGAATGAACTGAAGAAAGTGCAAGTGCTGCAAGCTCCGCCACCAAGCACTGAAAGAACGCTTCTCACTGTTGTTTCCCGCCAAGAGGCGCACGAAATGGCAATCCGCTATCTGGCATCTCTCGAACACGAGTTCAGAACATGGATGCAGAAGGAGGGGCGTTTCTTGGAGCCTCACGAGCTGGACGAAATCCAGTCCACCCTTGCCGAAGACAAATACCAGTTGGCAACAGGGCAAGAATTTCAGGGGAAGCGATTGGACGGAACGCTTGAATTACAGGCGTTTTTAGAAAGCGAACAGCGAGAATGTGCTGTTACAAGCCCGGCTTTCCAAACACTACGCCCCTTGTTCTTTGATGCCC
The DNA here is from genome assembly GCA_003506995.1 of Verrucomicrobiales bacterium. GTDB lineage: Bacteria > Verrucomicrobiota > Verrucomicrobiia > Verrucomicrobiales > Verrucomicrobiaceae > Prosthecobacter. The sequence goes on along the minus strand of DNXB01000002.1, from coordinate 4,410 downwards.
GTCTGGAATACTTTGAGCGAGCCAAGGACATGCTTAATGGCGAGGCTGTGAGGGAGAGGAGCCACCTTTTCAAAGGGGTGCATTCTTATTCCACGGCGACTTTGAAGAAGGCAAAAGGGCCGACAGTGGACGACATTTTGGCGCTCCGGCAGCGTGTGATCAAAAAACTGAAACGATCCGAAAAGACTGTTGATGCCTCCAAACTGCCAGCTCGGTTGCTGCGTGAGTATTTCGGCGGTGGACGCGAGGTTTCCAGCATTAGCAGGGAGGATATGCACCAGCTTTTTGATTTGCTTGAGCGAGTCCCGCCGAACGCAACAAAACGATACAAGGGCATGACCTTGGCTCAAGCCGTAGCAGCGGCAGACAAGGCAGGGGATGAACGGCGCTTGAGTCCCAAGACTCTGCAAAACAACTTCATTCAAATTAGGACAATTTTCAAAATGGCCGTTGCAGAACTGCGGCTTGCTGAAGACCCAACAGACAGCCCGTTGCTTCGCCAGTCTTTTGAGAAGGAAGTGGACACAAAACCACGCGAACAATTTACGATTGATGAACTGAACCTGCTTTTCCGCGCCCCGCTTTATTCAGGTTGTTTGGATGATGAGAGGAATTTTAGAATGCCCGGCAAAAGCCATCCAAAAAGAGGGCGCTTTTGGGTTCCACTGCTGGCGCTGTTTCATGGAACGCGCTGCAATGAGGCGTGCCAAATTCACACGGAGGATGTGAAGACACGAGACGGCATCCTTTTTATCTCGATTCGTGAGGAAGAAGAAGACGGCAGCAAATGTGAAAAAAGGCTCAAGACCAAACAGAGCAGGCGAGAGGTTCCTGTTCATCCCGAACTCATACGAATGGGTTTTGCTGAATTCGTGGAGAGCAGAAGACGGGACACATCTTCCCCGCGTCTTTTCCCCGAACTTACGCTGGGGCACAAAGGCTACCCATCCGACGCTTTTTCCAAGTGGTTCACCCGTTTTGTGCAAGTGACTTTGGGCGAAAGCTGCAAGGCGAGGATGCACAGTTTCAGACACCAATTTAGAGATGCTACACGGGCTGCTGGCCTTCCTGTTGAAACAGTGGGTTTACTTGCAGGCTGGGAAGCTGGGGAAGGCCCGGCTAACCGGCAGATGAACCATTATGGCAGAGGGCCGGGATTTCTCCACACGCTGGCAAAAGACCTCGCCAAAGTCAAACACCCCGGCCTTGATTTGTCGCATCTCTACCCGTCTTCTGCCGCGATACCAAATCGCCCGCTTCATCGGCTCCGTGAGGGGTGAGAAGGCAGTTTTTCACAGTTGCGCGTCTTCTGCCGCTTCTGTAGCATCTACTCGCTGACAGAGATGTCAGACGAGACTTTAGAACCTCGCGTAAACCGGCGGGCGTGTGCCGCAAACACGCCGCTTCCCAGACCAATAATGGCCGGGAGGCGGCGGTTATGTCCAAGCCTCCGGCTAAAGGCCGTCGCGGTCGTGTTTACGCGGCTTCTAAACTCTCCGGCCACCCGTTCGGAACCCTTCGGGCGTGGTGGTGGAAAGTTTTTTTTGCTCTTGAACACATGGACAACAAATCGACATCAAACGAACTGTGGTATTACGCCGAAGGGGAAGCCGTCAACGGCCCCTTTACACTCCCTGAACTGCTCAAGAAAGCAGAGGAAGGGCTTCTGAATGCGGAAACGCTCGTTGTGCCGGAAGGGCAAGAAGAATGGAGGCCGCTTGCGTCCCTCATGTCTCCCAGTAGCAACAAGCAAATTGTTCAAGGCACACCGCCCCCGCTTGCAACACCGCCTACTGCTACCTCCAACCATGTAGTGACACAAAAAGCTGGAGAGCCGATTGGCGGGCCTGCTCCCGAAAAAAAGCAGCCCACAACAAAAGAATCGGCGCAAGGGTGCGGCTGTCTTGCTGTGATTGTCTTGGTGCTTGGCTTGATGTTGAAGAGCTGCTTTTCCAGTGGAGGCGAAACAATCGTTTCCGAACAGAAACGAGCTTTTCCCATGACTGCGGAGCAGTTCCGCGCCGCCTTCAACAAAATGCAGCCACGATTGAAAATCGAGTCTTTCAAGGAAGAGCCGATTAATGGCGAGCCTTGGGTGTCATGCGTGTTCGGTGATGGGAGTGGCCTCAAAATCAACCTAGAGCCTGAAACGAACCGAATTTGCACCGTGATGTGTGCCTTTACCAAGAAGCCGCCAGAGGAAAGCCACGANNATCCTCGCCAATACGGTCGTTTATGTTCTGTCACCGGAGGCGAATTCCGCCGATACTTGGGAACTTGTGAACCGTCTAACAAAGGAGGCGGATGGAGCCGACGATGGGAACGGCAAGGGGGAACTATTTCGGAATCTCAGTGTGTCTATGCTCTCCGTTGGCAAATCTGATTCGGGCCTGCCTCTTGTGATGCTCTTGTTTACCCCCCGTCCCGCTGAAACCGTCGCGGCAGCAGCACCGGCAGCGCCAGCCACAGCAAGCCTAAAGAGGTATCACCACGCCCAAGCGGGAACCCCGGTGTATTTTTTCAAGCCGCTGTATGGCGACAAGCCACGCTCTGCTTTCGAGTATGAAACTCTGCCGAGCGGAGCCGTTCGCTTCGTAGATGCCTACGATCACCGCGAATACTGCATGACGCAGCCTTTCGAGATGAAGGAAAGGCCGTTTCCAGAATCAGCCGTGGAGGACGGGCCAGCCAAAGACATGTCTGCCGAAGAACAGGCATTGAACGAAACTCTAAAATACTACCTCATCACCTCGTATGCTACGGTGAAGGGCTACCGCTACAGCACATTCCGTTATGCTATTGACGGCAACGGCACGGTTCATTTTGACCAACGCGGCAGCAAGCTGGCGATACCACCGCCTTACATCATCGAAGAAAACTTCGTGGGGAAAGGGAATCACCCCCAAATCCCGGATTACCCGCCCTCACCTGACCGAGGCTAGCCAGTTTGAACACATGTGCGAGAGCGATACTATAGACAGGAGTTGTCGGAGACAACGATCAAAGAACAGGCATGTTCGTTTCTCCGCCCTCTCGCTCTTGCTTGAATTCGTCTCCCTTCTCACTTCGCACCACCTTCCGCCCCGAGGATGCCGGGGAGGACAAGATTGATTTGTCGTTAGAGGGCTGGGAAGTCGAGGAACTGGAGACTCACAGGGAAACTGTCCATGCGTTCAAACAGCGGATGGGAGGCCCGCCCGATGGCTGCGAAGATTTCGCATGGCCCGCAAACGGACAGCCGCCGCAGAATGGCAAATTCTTTTGCCGTCCGGGACTCAAAGCCTTCACAAACAAACTGTGGATTCGAGAGGAAGGCATCACGCACAAGGCAACGAACCGCCGCCACGAAGCCCCGCTTTGTGGTGGCTTTTGCTTGTTCTTCAAAGCAGCAAAACCCGATCTTGAAACCGGAAAACCTCTCTTTCGCGCCAAGCTCACACTCTCGTTAAACCTGCAACGCTTCATACGCCATCAACCGCAGGGTGATGACCCGCGCAAGCCTTGGGCCTACCGGCTTCAACGGCGTAGAAAAGCGCGCATTTTTCACGGCAACGAGCAATCCTTAGACGGGGAAGATAACTGGCTCCCGAATTCATCCGAATGGATCAAGTTTGGCGCAAAAGAACACTTTGCCCATTACCTCGCCCTTATCACAAAGGAGATGGATGCGGACTTGGGCCGGGCCTGCAAATATGCAGAGGCTAAACTCAGACGCCCTGCCCCTTCTTGCGCATTGTCCGTGGTCGAAACAATGTGGGAATTTCCTTCTGATGATCCGATTGGACAGACTTTGGAAATTGGCGCGAAGTTGATGCAATTGATACAAGGGAAGGCCGTCGCGAAAGCCTATCCATACGAAGTCAAAGAGACGGGCCGCATTCACAACGCCCCCTCTTTTTCCATTCCTCTCGCGCAGGGCGTGAAACTTCGCCTTTATGCCAAGACAACCAAACGCATACGATTTGAAATCGTGCAATCCGGCCTTCGGAAGGAGCTTAAAAAGCTGCGGGAGGAAGCTCTTGAAACATCAGACCCGTGGCAAGAAGCGGCTGCGGGAGGCCATTGGCGATATTCTGCCTTTGTTTCGCCAAGTGAGCTTCCCATGATCTTGAAGGCGTTACGCAACCGGGCCGCCGCTCACATGAACAAGGTCATGGATGAGCTAAGGAAGGGCCGAACAAAGCCCGTGAAGGCTTGTTCCGTCGTGAATCTGCTGGCACATGTCGCGGTTGCCGTTCGCGCTGGCCTCAAAAGCAAACCGGAACAGTTCAAAGACATCAAAAGCCTGCTCTACATGCTCTGTTATCAGCGCGGTTTTCGTGGCAGTCGAAAGGAAGGGCCGATGGCAGAGGCTTTGCAGGCGTTGGAAGCTGCTGGAGTGCTCAAATTTGACCGTTCGCGGTTGGTTTA
>DNXB01000118.1 GCA_003506995.1 Verrucomicrobiales bacterium | reverse complement strand
TGACGACCCCTGCGTTCGTCATGGCCTTGAACAGCGGCTCACGCTCCGCATGCGGGCTGGTGGGAATCAGGTGTACCTCCAGTCCCATCGACAGCCAAAGAACGATCTGATGATGGAGTTCCGTGCCCGCGCCGCCGTATTTGGCAGGGAAGCCGTGAACGAAGAGGCGGGAGATCATGTGCGCAAAAAAGTGAGGGTTAAATGGTTGGAAGGTCAAAAAGGCCGTGCGGGCAAGGAGGCGAGCGTTCCGCTGGCTGCAACGCAGATGCTTTTGCCTAAATGAGTTAGGTCATTTGTCTCATCGTTCGATAAAAAGCATTGATTCAATCTCAAGTTTTTTGATAGGCTGATTGGAAGTGCGGGGATTTTCTTCGAAACGACTTAATGCATCACCTTAGCTTTTGCCATTTATGCCTTCCAGCAGCTCCAGCACCATGCCTTCATCAAGCTCGTCGCTCGTCGCTTGTCTCATCGTCAAGCTCGTCTTCATCTACCATTTCATCGTCGAGCTCGTCCTCCTCAAGCTCCTCGTCCTCCTCAAGTTCGAGCAGCAGCCTGCCACCCGGAGACACTTTTCAAGCCGAGGCCCAGGCGACGACGCTGCCAGCGGTGCCGACCAGCCAGAATGGCACGGGTGTTCCCTCCCAGAAGCAGATGGCGTATGACAACTACGGCAAACCGGAGTGGGCGTTGGAGCCGGGCGGACTGATCACCCATTTCAAGCACGACATTGCCACGGGCGCGCTGGTGGAACGCATCGACGATGCTGATCTGGCGCAGATGAGCGAAGACGCTCCCGCAGGCTGGACAACGCTGGAGAGCGGGGGGATGCATCTGGTGACGAGCATCGAAAACGACCTGCAAGGAAGGCCGCTGCGGGAACTGGGACCGCCGCATGAGGTGCAGTTGGAGGAGTGTGACAGCGAGCCGATCACGCTGCGCACGGTGCGCTACACCGTTTACCGTGATGACATCCATGAGGTGCGCCACTGCCTCGGATACGCACGCGGCACCGCTCCCAACTACGACTACCTGACGATGGGGCCGGTGCGTCTGACACGGATGGACGCCAGCGNNCGGGTGGTGGATGAGATCGAGGCGCGGCGGCTCTGCGACGCGGGGCCGTTGTCCTCGACCGAGGAGTTCACGCAGGACCGCTGGACACGCTGGACACGCTGGACGCACAACGTGCTCGACACCTGGGGACGCTTGCGGGCGGTGCGCGTGTATTTCAAGATCCCGGAGAGCGGTGAGGGCTTCAAGAACGAGCACTACAACGAGACGCGTTACGATTACGACTCCATGGGGAGGCAAAATCGGGTGGTGAGTCCGGGCGGCACGATCACGCGTCAGGTGTTCAACGCGCTGGGCTGGGTCCTCTCCGAATGGGTGGGAACGAATGACACGGGGGCCACGGAGAGCAACCCGGCCGGGAGTGGCGGCTCCAACAACATGGTCAAAGTCCTGACCCACGAGTACGACAACGGCCAGAGCGGCGGCAACGGGCTGCTGACGAAGGTGACGCGGCATGTCGATGCCGATTCCGACAACGACCGGATCACCCTGTACACCTACGATGGCGAGGACCGGCTGGAGCAAACGGAAGCCTCGGATGGCACGGAAGATTTCATTGAGAAGCGTGGTTATGACAACCTGGGGCGCTTGCAGACAGTGACGCGCTACAAGGACAGCGTGGCAGACGCGAACCGGATCGCGCACACGCTGACGGAGTATGACAACCTGGGCCGGGTGTTCCGGGAGTCGGTGTATTCCGTGGACCCGGCCACGGGGGAACTGGGGCCATATCCCCTGGTGAATGAGAAGTGGCACGATCCGGACGGGAATGTGATCAAGCAGGTCGATGCCGGGCGGAGCGCCTACCAAAAGTTTGTGTATGACGGATTGGGCAGGCCGGTGACGCGCTATCTGGCCTGCCCTGGGCCTGCCTCCTCCTCCAGTTCTTCGGCTCCTACCAGCTCATCCAGCTCGGCCCCGCCTTCTTCCAGTTCATCCTCAAGCTCTTCGTCCAGCTCGTCCTCCAGTTCCTCGTCGAGTTCTTCTTCCAGCCCTCCCACGTCGAGTTCCACGGCACCGTCGTCGTCGAGTTCCTCGTCTTCCCCCAGTTCCTCGTCGAGTTCTTCATTGAGTTCCTCCTCCAGCACGTCCGGTCCTCCCCCTCCCCCACCACCTCCCGAGCCGCCTGAAGGCACGTTGGGTTGTGGCACCGGAGGCGGGGGATGCCCGGCCAGCACGGAGGAAACGCAGGATGAAATGGAGCCGGAGGAATGCGCCCCTAGCTACGCGCCCAACCCGGTGCGTTATGCCAACGGACAACTGCTGCTGGTGGAGACGGATCTGGTGTCCGGCGGCTTCGGGTTGCCGTGGGGGCATCAGCGCAGCTATGGCAACCTGCTGGGTGGCAGCGGGGCGAACGGCTTCAACTGGGTGGTGTGGCAGATGCCGCAGTTGCAGTTCAATCTGGGCACGGGGAGCGACATCGCGGTGTTCCGCAGCGCGAATGACAACCTGTGGTTCAAACCGGCGACGGGCGGCGGCTATGAGCCGCGCTTTCCCACCCGTTACCAACTGCTGGAGGTCACGGACGACGACACGTTTGTCCTGACCAGCCCCGGCGGCATCCAGGAGGTGTATTATGACAACAGCAGCGCGTGGGAGGAGGCGCTGCGGGGTCGGCTCAAGGCGGTGATCGACCGCTTCGGCCATGTGTGTGATGTGATTTACAACCTGGACTTCCAGCCCATCCGCTTTGAGTGGCTGGACGAGGCGACCGGGGCCACGCTGGGATTTTATTATGAGTATCTCGCCACCGGCGTCAATGCCGGGAGACTATCGGCGGTGCTCATGAGCGTGGATGGTCAGGACACGCGGCGGGTGCTCTTCGACTACTGCGTGACGGGGGAGGCGAGCGGCCGGACGGGGGATTTGAAACGGGTGACGGTGGAGGAGTTCGCGCCTGAAACCGCCGTCTGGCGCGGCGTGCGGCAGACGTTCTACCGCTATCACCTCAGCGGCGGCGGCGGCGGGCTGGTGCATGGGCTGAAGTTCCGCCTGGGGCCGGAGGCTTACGCGCAATTGGTGGGCGCGGGCATCAACCCGGACACCTGCACGGATGCCGTGATGGCGGAGTACGCGGACCTGTATCTTGAGTATGACAACCAGCGGCGCGTGACGCTGGAGAAGATCCGGGGCGGCAGCATGACCTTCAGCTACAGCTATCTGGTGGCTTCTCCCGCCCCGGACTTTGACGACTACAACACCTGGAGCATGAAGACGGAGGAGACGCGGCCGGACGGCAGCAAGGTGACGGTGTACACCAACCGGGCGCTGCAAACGCTGCTGAGCAAGACGCGCAACGCCAGCGGCAGCCAGAAGCAGTACCGCCAGCACACCTACAACGCGGAGGGACGGGTGCTGGAAAACGTGAGTTCGGCGGCGGTGCAGTCGGTGGCGGAACCGGCCACCGCAGGGCAGCCTTTGACGGTGAGCCTGTGGGTGAACAAGGGCCTGATCCGGCAGAACGCCTACTTCAGCACGACGGACGCGGGGACCGGGGCGGTGGCAGGCTACCGGGAGCTACGCGCGGTGCGGCGCGGCGGGGGCGGCACGGTCCGCAAGAAGCAGAGCTACGCCTACCGCAGCCACAGCGCCCGGGGGGCGGTGATCCATCCGGTGTGGAAGCGACGGGACTATCCAAGCGCCAGCATGACGGATGCGCAGGCACCGACCACGAGCTTTGCGAGCTTGTACTACCACTCTGACGGCAGCGAAAGCGGCAGCCTGGGCCTCTCAGACCCGGTGCTGCATGCGGCCAATGACGTGAGCAACGACATCGTGATAGAGCAGGAGGAAACGGTGTACGACGCGGCGGGCCATGTGCTGCAGGTGACGAGCAAGCAGCGCTTTCATGACGCGGTGGGCAATGGACCTCTGGAGTTTGTCGGCACCGAACCGAAGGCGCGGGTGAGCTATCAGGCGCTGTGGCATGATGCCATCGGCAGGCTGCGGGTGACGGCGAACTACGGCACCAACGCGGCGGTGACCTTCGTGCGGCCAGCGGTGCCGCCCCAGCGCTCCGACACGGTGCTGGTGAGCAGCCGTCGCTTTGCGGCGGACGGGCAGCCTGCGGCGAGCATCGATGCCAATGGCATCGAAACGCGCTGGATGAACGACGCCGCCGGGCGGCGAATCAAGCTCATTGAAAACGCCGCAGGCTGTGACGGCTGCAAGAAGGACGAGCGCATCACCGAGTACGGCTACACGCCCGACGGTCTCATGAAACGCCTCATCCTGCGCAATGCCGTGACCGGCAACCAAGTCACGCGCTGGGTCTATGGCACCACGCTGGATGACTCGGAGGTGGCAAGAGCGGACCTGCTGCGGGCGAAGATTTACCCGATGGCCGATGACGAGGAGAATCCGCTCTCCGATGGCATCGACGGCGAGTACGAGCGCACCGAACACACCTACAATCGAGCGGGGCAGAGCACGACGATGAAAGACCCCAACGGCACGGTGCATGCCTACGACTACAACAAGCTGGGCCGCCAGACTGAGGACCGCGTGATCACGCTGGCTGAGGGCATCGACGGCGCGGTGCGGCGCATCAGCCGGGCCTACGAGCCGCGCGGAATGCTCAGCCGGGTGAGCAGCCATGATGACGCGGAGGTGGGCATGGGCACGGTGCTCAACGAGGTGGCGCTCAAATACGACGGCTTTGGCAACTTGATCGAGGACGCACAGGAGCATGACGGTGAGGTGGACGGCAGCACGCCGAAGGTCACCTACACTTACGGCAACGGCAGCGGCAACACAGCGCGGCGGCTGAGCATCACCTACCCCGGCGGAGGCGGCAGCGGCTATGCCTACGGCGTGGAGCCGGGGGACATCGACGACTGCCTCAGCCGGGTGAGCGGCGTGTCCGGTGCCAGCTACCGCTACATGGGCGCAGCGAGGCTGGTGACGCTGGACTACGAGTCCATCGACGTGCGGCTTTCCTACCTTTCTGAAAAGGTGGGAACCGGGGATCTCCTGCCGTGGCCGGGGGACGCCGGGGATCAATACACCGGTTACGACCGCTTCGGGCGCACGGTGGACATGCGCTGGCAGCGGATCACGGGCGGGCACATCGTGGACCATTTCCAGTATGGGTATGACCGAGCCGGGAACCGGCTGTGGAAGAAGAACGCGGCGTTGCCGCGCATATGGCATGCCCCGCCGGAAGAGCCTGAGCGGGTGGTGCCGCAGGACGAGCACTACNNGCCGCACGGCCATCGGCGGCCAGCCGATCAAGACGGAGGACTTCATGTACGACCCCAGTGGCAACTGGCTGGGTGATGACCTGGAAGGAGAGCCTGCGCTTGTCAGCAACCGTGACAACCAGCTCGTGCAGATGAATGGCAGCTCGGCCCGCCTGGTCTATGACAAGGCTGGGAACATGACGCAGACGCCCGATAGCTTCTTTGGCTACAACGTCGGCGGTGGTCCCCTGACACTGGCGTGGGACGCATGGAACCGGCTGACGATGGGCGGCGGCTACAACAGTTACGACGGGCTGTCCCGC
>DNXB01000122.1 GCA_003506995.1 Verrucomicrobiales bacterium | reverse complement strand
TTCTTCAAGCTCGTGAGCTGGTACGACAATGAGTGGGGTTACTCCAACCGAGTCGTCGATCTCGTGAAATACATTGTGAGCAAAGGCCTGTAATCCGAAACGAACACAGCAACCTTCAAAGCCTTCAACGGGCCGGCTCACACGAGCCGGCCCGTTTTGCGTTCCAGCTCACCCACCAACTTTCCATGAACCTCTTTTTCAGTTTCCAACCATGTCTTTGTTTTCCCAGCTTCATCTCCTGCCACGGCCCTTCTGGGTTCTCGTAGGAGCCACGTTCGTCAACCGGTTTGGCGTGTTCGTCGTGCCGTTTCTGGCGTTGTTCATCACGCGGAACGGCAATTCCGCCGCCCAGGCAGGCCTGGCGGTGGCGGCTTACTCGCTGGGCGGTTTCGCCGCCGCCTGGATCGGCGGCTGGATGGCCGACCGGTTGGGTCGGAACATCACGATGGCGGTTTCATCGCTCGCGGGCGCGTTGTGCATGCTCGCCATGTCGCAGGCGGTTGACTGGCGCACTTTGGCGCTGCTGGCTTTCATCACGGGCATGATCACCGAGGCTGGAAGCCCTGCCAGCGCGGCACTGGTGCAGGACATCGTGCCGCCGGAGCATCGGGTCATCGCTTTTGCCGTGCAAAGGTTCGCCGTAAATCTGGCATGGTCACTTGGCCCTGCGACAGCAGGCTTCCTGGCTGAGCACTCGTTCTTCTGGCTGTTCGTGGTCGATGCGGCCACGTCGGTCGTGTTTGGCATCATCGCATGGGTGTTCCTGCCGCGTGGCCGTCAGACGGCGCGTGAGCATGCCGGCTGGAATCATGCGTGGCAGTCGATCCGGGCCAACAAGCCGTTTCTCGCTTTGTTTGGAGCCTGCGTGTGCGTCGCCTGGATCTTCCGGCAGACGAACACGACGTTTCCGCTGCACTTCGAGCGCAACGGTCTCTCGCTGCATCTCTGCGGTCTCGTGCTGGCCATGAACGGCGTGATGATCTGCCTTTTTGAGGTGCCGCTGGCGGCAGGATTGCGTCTGTGGCCGGTGAAGCAGGTGCTGGCGCTCGGCTACATCCTCATGGGGGCCAGCTTCCTCACGTTTCTTGTCAGCGGATCGCTCACGGCCTTTGTGTTGATGATGGTGGTGTTCACCATCGGCGAGATGTCCGCCTTCTCGCGCCAGCAGGCTTATTCGGCGAGCCTTGCGCCTGATGACATGCGGGGGCGTTACGTCGGCTTTCTGAGTTTCGCATGGTGCGCGGGGAACACGGCCAGCTCCGCGCTGGGCATGCCGCTCTATGATCATCATCCCACGGTCCTGTGGACGCTGAATGCCGCGCTCGGCGTTGTGGCGGCAGCGCTGATTTTATACAGCCGCAGGACTACTTGATCAGCTTCTTTTCAGGCAGCGTCGGGGCGGTGTGTTTGGGCATGGCGGTGATGCCGGGTCGTTGCACGGCCCGGATCACCACCATGAGGGTGATGCCGAGCACGACGATCGAAAGGATCTTGGGCCAGTGAACGCGTGAGCGCTTGCGTGGAGGCAGATCGGGAAACGGCAGGCGGCGGTAAACTTGCATGGCCTCATGATTGAAATTTGTGCCGCAGGGTCAACGCGTCGAGCGTGCCAATGCCGCCACATGGCAAAATTGTCACCCATGTCCCGAGAGAATCATGCCGCCGCCGCAGTCCTGAGCGCTGTCATCGCGTTTGGGCTGTGGGGTGTGCGCCGGTGTATTGGAAGCAGATCGGCCACCTTGGCAGTGATGTGGCCCTGGGCAGCGCGTGGGCAGCCTTCATGAAGTCGGCGCGGCAGCCGAAACTGCTGCAAGCGCATGCCTGGTCGGCGTTTCTGCCCGCCATCAATTGAAGTGGTGCTGTTCTGCGGGGTTTTGTGGTCAAAACGGTGACTTGGAAAGCCGCGCGAAGATGCTTTATCTCAAACCATGCCCCAGCCTGTTCTTCTCTCCGATGTCGGCAAAGTACTCATCGACTTCGACTTCAGCATCGCCGCCCGGCGGCTGGCGGAGCGGTGCGATCATCCGGCGGAGACGGTGCTGACCTTGTTTGAGGACATCAAGGGGCCTTACGAGGACGGGCGCATGGATGATGAGACGTTCGTGCGCGAGGCGATGGCCGTGACCGGCTTTCGTGGCTCGAAGCAGGAGTTCGAGGCGATCTGGTGCGGGATTTTCACCCAGAACGAGCCGATGCACGTCACGCTGACAGCCCTGGCGGGAAAGCTGCCGATGTATCTGCTCTCGAACACCAGCGGTCTGCACAAAGATTATTTTCTGCGCACCTTTGACATCTTCCGGCCATTCCAGGGCGGCGTGTATTCGTTTTCAGCCGGCTGCTCGAAACCAGGGGAGGAGATTTTTCACCAAACGATCGCGCAGCTCGATCTTGACCCGGTCCGCACGTTCTACATTGACGATCTGGAGGCAAACATCGCGACAGCGGAGCGGCTGGGTTTTCGGACATTTCACTACAGCTTTGCGAAGCATGACCAGATGCAGACTGAACTGGACGAATGGCTGGCGGGGCAGGGCATTGGTTGACGCGGGGAAATACCTGTCATAACCAGTACCAGCCGCCGTTCGTATCATCTCATGTGGCACGAAAGCAGCACAGTATGAACCCATGAAATGCGACGTATGCGAGAATGAGGCATCGGTCTTCCTCACCCAGATCATCAACGGTCAGATGACCACGGTGAACCTGTGTGAAAGCTGCTCGAAGGCAAAGGGCGTGACCGAGGAGACCGGTTTCGGTCTGGCGGAGGCGTTTCTGTCGCCCACCCAGCGCTCCGAGGACTCCATGGAGGTCGTGTGCAACGCCTGCGGCTTCACCGCCTCGCAGCTCAAAAAGATCGGCCGCATGGGCTGCCCGGAATGCTACAATTCCTTCCGTGAAGGCCTGGACGGCCTGCTGCGGAACATGCACAAAGGCACGCGTCATGTGGGCAAGCGGCCCATGAGCGTCGGCGGCACCGCGCCGCAACTGCTGCCGCGCCAGCGCACTTCCGTGGTGCGTGAGGAAACTTCATCGCCACCGCCGCCCATGCCGGTTCCCGCTCCGGCCCAGCCGTCCGATGTCTCCAAACTGCGCGCCGATCTCGATCTGGCCGTGCAGGAGGAGCGCTACGAGGACGCGGCGAAACTCAAGGCCGAGATCGAGCGGCTGCAGCCCAAGGCTCCCTCCCAATGATGCGCTTTGCCACTTTGATCAAAAACCCCGCCGACTGGATGAAGGGCGCGGGACCGCATTCTGAGATCGTCATGACCTCGCGCGTGCGTCTGGCGCGCAATCTGCGCGGATTTCCATTCCCCGGCTTCAGCCAGGAGCGCCAGCGGGTGGACCTCCTCGAACAGGTCCGCCCGGTGGTCGAGCAACTGCCTGAGATGCGCGACGGTTACAGCGAGGATTACACCGAACTGAGCAAGATCCGCAAACAGGTGCTCGTGGAGCGTCATCTCGTCAGCCGTGAGCATGCGGCGCGCTCTTCCGGCTGCGCGGTCGTGGTGGACCGCAAGCAGAGCATCTCCATCATGATCAACGAGGAGGATCATTTCCGCATCCAGGGCATCCGCCCCGGTTTGAGCCTCCACAGCGCCTATGAGCTCGTGGACCGCGTGGACACTGAGCTGGAGAGCGCCCTCCCCTTCGCCTTCGACTCGAAACTCGGCTACCTGACCGCCTGTCCGACCAATCTCGGCACCGGCATGCGCGCCTCCGTGATGCTGCACCTGCCGGCGCTCGTTTTGACCGAGCAGATCAATCCCGTCATCAAGGCCGTCGGCAAGATCGGCCTGGCGGTGCGCGGCCTTTACGGTGAGGGCACCGAGGCGCTGGGGAATCTCTTCCAGATCTCCAACCAGCACACGCTGGGCGAGGCGGAGCCTGAGATCATCGCGCAAATCGAAAAAGTCATCGAGGGCGTCGTCCGCTCCGAGCAAAACGCCCGCGCCAAACTCAAGGAAGACCATCAGACCATGCTGCAGGACCAGGTGGGCCGCGCCTTCGCCATCCTGCGCTACGCGCACGTCCTGTCCTCCAAAGAGGCATTGAACCTGCTTTCCATGCTCCGCCTCGGCGCCGATCTCGATCTCGTGGGCAACTGCGACCGCAGCCTCATCGACATGATGCTGCTGGAGATCCAGCCTGCGCATTTGCAGCTCAATGCCGCGCGTGAATTGTCCCCTGACGAGCGTGACAGCATGCGCGCCGAAATCACCCGCGCACGGTTGCAATCCATCGACGGTCCGGGTAGCTTTCCCCCATCTCAATCAACCCCAGGAGGCCCGCCCTCCGCCCCCAATGATGAATAATTTCACCCCACGCGCCCAACAGGTCCTGGCACTCGCCCGCAAAGAGGCCGACCGCTTCAATCACAACTACGTCGGCACCGAGCATCTGCTCCTCGGCCTCATCAAGCTCGGCCAGGGCGTCGCCGTCAATGTGCTGACCAAGCTCGGCCTCGATCTCGAGACCGTGCGCATGCAGGTCGAGCAGCAGGTCGGCTCCGGCCCGGAGACCAAGATGGTCGGCAACATCCCCTACACGCCGCGGGTGAAAAAGGTGCTCGCCCTCGCCTCGAAAGAAGCCAAGGCGCTCAACCACAGCTACGTCGGCACCGAGCACATCCTCCTCGGCCTCCTGCGCGAGGGCGAAGGCGTCGCCGCCCAGGTCTTGCGTAATCTTGAGGTGAACCTCGACAAGGCCCGCAGCGAGATCTTGAAGGAGCTCGATCCGAATTTCACCTCCCAGAGCGAGGAAGAAGACGACGACAGCGAACCCGTCTCCCCCAGCGGCAACACGCCTGCGAGCGACAAGAAGAAGAACGAAAAGACCCCGGCCCTCAAGGCATTCGGTCGCGATCTCACCGAACTTGCGCAGAAAGACGAGATGGACCCCGTCATCGGTCGTGCGGACGAGATCGCCCGCGTCATCCAGATCCTCTGCCGCCGCACCAAGAACAACCCCCTGTATGTGGGCGACCCTGGCGTCGGCAAGACCGCCATCGCGGAGGG
>DNXB01000296.1:11549-13082 GCA_003506995.1 Verrucomicrobiales bacterium | reverse complement strand
GAAATCCCTCGAGACGTGGTGTCTGAAGCCATCGTCAATGCCGTGGTTCACAGGGACTACACCAGCCATGGCAGCGTGCAGGTGATGTTGTTCGCGGACCGCCTGGAGATTTGGAATCCTGGCAGCCTGCCGGCCACGCTGACGCTTGAAAAAATCCGCGGCCCTCATTGCTCCATCCCTGCCAACCCGCTGCTGGCCGAACCCATGTATCTGAGCCGTTATATCGAAAAAATGGGGACCGGAATCCGTGATATGATCCAGCGGTGTGTGGAGTCGAAACTGAGGGAACCCGAGTTTCAAATCAGCGATGGGTTTGTGGTCAAAATTTTCCGACCGACCGTGCCACATGGAAACAAAACCGGACAAGTCACCGGACAAGTGGCCGGACAAGTCAAACTCCGCGCCGGACATGTTGGCAGACAAGTCGCCGGACAAGTGGACCCTTGGGTCGTCCGCGTGTTGCAAGCGTGCAAAACCGAGCCTCAACGCAGTGTCGAATTGCAGATCGTGGCTGGGATCAAGCATCGCGAATCGTTTCAGCGCGGTTATCTGGACTACCTTCTCAAGCAAGGCTGGCTGGCGCGCACCATTCCTGAAAAGCCACAAAGCAGGCTGCAAAAATACCAGCTCACAGCCAAAGGTGAAAATTGCCTGAAAAAACATCAGAAGTCTTGAGACAGCGCAGCGTGCTCAAAACAGCTCCATCTGCCCGCTGGGATCACGCGGACGGCGAAACGCGTCGGCACTGACCTGCGGGCGGTGGTGAAGCATGCCGACGCGTTGAATGGAGACGCGGAAGAGAGCGGCGATTTGCTCGGACCAGATGCCGATGCCTTTGAGGCGCTTGCCGAATTCCCCGTGGGAGAGTGTTTTGCCCTGGGTTTCCTCGATGCGGCTCAAAATCTTGTCGCGCATGCCGGGGAAGTGTTGGTCGAGCCAGGCGCGGAAGATGTCCTTCACGGCGAAGGGCAGTCGCACGACGGTGTATCCGGCGAATTGCGCCCCGGCGGCACGGGCGGCGTCGATGAGGGCGGGGATCTCGGAGTCGTTCAGGCCGGGAATGATCGGCGCGGTGGAGACGCCGACGGGCACGCCGACCTCGTTTAAGATGCGGATGGCCTCCAGGCGCATCTTGGGCGCGGAGGCGCGGGGTTCGAGCTTGTGGGCGAGGTCGGGATCGAGCGTGGTGACGGAGATGTAAACGGCGGTGGCGTGATGGCGGGCGAGTTCGGCGAGGAGATCGACATCCCGCGTGATGAGGTGGTTTTTTGTGATCAAAACGACCGGATGCCGTGCCTCGGCCAGGACTTCGAGGCAGCCACGCGTGATGCGCAGTTTTTTCTCGATGGGCTGATACGGATCGGTGACGCCGCTGAGGGAGAGGGTGAGGGGTTTGTAGGACGGTTTGAGCAATTCGGCGCGGAGCAGGGCAGGGGCGTCCTCCTTGACCATGATGCGGGACTCGAAGTCCACCCCGGCGGAGAAGCCGAGGTACTCATGCGTGGGCCGGGCGTAGCAGTAGGCGCAGCCGTG
>DNXB01000296.1:0-11538 GCA_003506995.1 Verrucomicrobiales bacterium | reverse complement strand
CAGCTCGGCAAAGCGCTGGGCGGGGTTGAAACCCGCGCCGCGTCCGCGAATGCCGGAAGGAGTCTCCATGCGGGCCTCCTGGGATGCGGTCAGGCCGCGACGGGAGCGGGAACCGCGCTGCGGCTGCGGCGGGCGATGAACTCGTCCGCCAGCGCCACATAAGAGAGCGCTCCTTTGCCCGTCGGCTCGTATTCGACGATGCTTTTGCCGAAGCTCGGCGCTTCCCCCAGGCGCACGGTGCGCGGGATGATGGTCTGATAAACCGTCTCGGCGAAGTAGTTGCGCACGTCGCTGACGACTTGGTTGGCGAGGTTGGCGCGGCTGTCGAACATGGTCATGACGATGCCTTCGAGCAGCAGGTTGGGATTCGCACCACAGTCACGGATCTGCTGGGTGATGTTGACGATCTTGGAGAGACCTTCGAGGCCGAAGTACTCGCATTGGATGGGCACGAGGAGTTCATCCGCGGCAGCCAGGGCGCCGGTCATGAGCACGCCGAGAGAGGGGGCGGTGTCGAGAATGGCGTAGTCGAAGTGGCCGGAGGAGCGCAGTGGCTCCAAAACTTCGCGCAAGCGGGCGAGGTGGTTGCCGGACTGCGCCAGCTCGATCTCGCAACCCGCCAGCTCCTGGTGGGAGCGGATGATGGAAAGGTTCGGCAGCCGGGTGCTGCGAATGGCGAGGCGTGGGTCGGTGCCATCCACGAGCGCCGAGTAGAGGCTCCCTCCGTCCTCCTGGGCGAGGCCGAGTCCGCTGGTGGCGTTGGCCTGCGGGTCGAGGTCAATAAGCAGCACGCGCACGCCGCGTTGGGCGAGGCAGGCGGACAGGTTCACGGCGGTGGTCGTTTTTCCGACTCCGCCTTTTTGGTTTGAGATGGCAACGATCCGCATAGGCACTTGGCGCTGGACTTTGGCGAGAAACGATGGGACACGCCAGAAGGAAATGGAAATCACAGAGAAATGGCTCGGTGAAATCGGCGGCTGGCAGGTCATGAAGGCCGCGCGCAGCCTGGCGGATGCTGGATTGGCGGCGGTGTCGAGCGCCGAGGCCGGGCTGATTCGCGGCGTGGCCGGGTCGGGCAAAATGAAGTTCACCACCGGCCTGCGCATCCGCAGTTCGAGTGATGTGGACAATCTCTGCACCTGCCCGCATGCAAGGCGCAGCGGGCAGATCTGCGAGCATGCGCTGGCGGTGGCGCTGATGCAGGTGCGGGGGAATGCCGCGCCAGTGAGAAAAAGCACGGTCGGTCCTCCGTCAGGCGGTTCAGAACCGCCTAAAGGCGGGACTACAATATCCAAACCACTGATTATCAGCATTCAGGGACGGTTTTCTATCTATTTGCCGGAAACGGTGCTCACGGGCAATGCGCGGGAGCCGTTTGGGGTGTTTGTGAAGTTTGAGGCCGGGGGCGAGGGCGAAACCTCCGCCTTCGCGGCCTGGCTGGCGGGGCAGGGGATCAAGCAGCCGCAGAGCCTGCCAATCACGCTGCGGGGGGAGGGCTTGAACACCTTCCTCAAGACGCTGGCGGATCATCCCCGCGTCTTTGCCGGGAAGCCGAATGGCAAGGAG
Organism: Verrucomicrobiales bacterium; assembly: GCA_003506995.1. Taxonomy (GTDB): domain Bacteria; phylum Verrucomicrobiota; class Verrucomicrobiia; order Verrucomicrobiales; family Verrucomicrobiaceae; genus Prosthecobacter. The sequence continues at coordinate 9,972 of DNXB01000296.1, read as the reverse complement.
CGCCTGCTCCATGTCGCCGCCGAGCCGGTGCGGCTGCCGCTGGTCGTGGAATCGACTGCCGGTCAGACCGTGCGGCTGCAACTGGCGGGTGGCGCTCAGCGTCCGGTTTGGGGCGCTTGGTGGGTCTGCCAGGAAACTGGGGCGCTGTTTCGCCACGCCTCGGACCATCCTGAAGTCGCCACCCTGGCGACCGAACTGGGCCGCGCCGCTGCCACCCGCCCGCTGCGCTGGCTGGCGGAGCAGGGGGAGCGGTTGGGCGAATGCTTTCAAATGGAGCTGCGGGGCGGACTGGAGCGTTTTCACGTCTCACCGGTGCCCTGTGAGTTCGAAATCCACCTCGAAGGCTCGCTGCAAAGTGTCGAGGCGCGGATCATCGCCCGCCACGGCCCGCATCGCTGGCCGGTGGTGCCGGAAGGGTGGCAGGTCAGCGGCAAAACCTCACCATTTCCGCTTCAAGATGATTCACATGAGTTTATATTTTACGTTCGTAACATAGATGGCGAATCCCGTCTTTCGCGGCGTTTGGAGGCGCTGGGATTTCAGCCGGACACGGTTCAAAGCTGGCGTTTGCAGGGCGGGGAGAACGTTCTGCGGTTCTACGCCTCGGAACTGAGCCGCCTGCGCGAACTGGCCACGATTGTCGAGGGCGAGCGCTGGCGCACGGCCACCCGAGGCGTGCAACGGATCGTTCCCACGACCCGGTTTGTGCCGGACACGGGCCGCTCCGGCGGTGGCGACTGGATGAACATGGAGTTCGCCTACGAGTCAGCCGACGGCTTCCGGCTGCCACGCGCAGAGGTGCTGCGGCTGGTGCGCTCCGGGCAGCGCTCGGTGCAGGGCAACGGCAAGCGTTACGTCCTCGACCTCGCGGCGGTGGACGATTTGGAAGAATCGCTGCGCGACGTGCCGTTGGAACTGACCCCGGAGGGAGCGCGGATGCACGGGGCGCATGCGGCTTACTTTGGCGGCGAGGACAGCGGAGCAGGGGGGCAAAAGACCGTTTCAGACCAGGAAATCCGCGCCCAGATCGGCGAGCTGGCGGGTCTGCTGCGGCCTTATCAAATGGAAGGCGTCTGCTGGATGACCTCCCGCATCCTGCAAGGACGCGGCGGCATCCTGGCGGATGAGATGGGTTTGGGGAAAACCGTCCAGAGCATCGCGCTGGCGCTGTTTTTGAAGCGCCAGGGCGGGAATTCGGGGCCGGTGCTGGTCGTGTGCCCGAAATCGCTGCTGGGGAACTGGCAGGCGGAGTTTGAGCGCTTCGCGCCGGAGATGAAAGTGCTCCAGGTGCAGGGTTCGAACCGGGAAAAGGCGCTGGGACAGATGGCCGCCCATGACGTGATATTGACCTCTTATCAATTGATTATCAGAGATAATCAACACTACTTAAATATCAAGTTCGGGCTGATTCTACTCGATGAGGCCAGCTTCATCCGCAATCCCGACACGGACGCCGCCAAAACGCTGCGCAGCCTCAAGGCCACCGGTCGGATCGCCCTCACCGGGACGCCGTTGGAGAACGGGGTGCGGGATTTGTGGTCCATTTTCCACTTCGCGCTGCCGGGTTACCTCGGGAACCAGAAATCCTTCAAAGAGCGGTTTGAAAGCCCGATCGAGTCCGGTTTGGACCTGCCAGCCGGCCAGGCGGCGGCCCAGCGGCTGCAAAAGCTGACCCAGCCGTACTTCCTGCGCCGCATGAAGCGGCAGGTGCTGAAGGATCTGCCGGAAAAGATCGAGCAGGTGCTCTGGTGCGTGCCCAGCGCCGTCCAGGCCGAGTTTTACCGCAAAATCCTGGAGGAGGGCCGGGAGGAGATCAAAGCCGCCCGCCGCCGCTCCGGCCAGAACGGGGCCAAGATGACCATGTTCACCGTCCTGCTGCGCCTGCGCCAGGTCTGTTGCGATCTGCGCCTCACCGGCATCCGCCCGGAGGCGCTGGCCGGGCTGGAACCGGACGATTTGTCCGGCAAATGGGCCGCCTTGCACGATCAGGTCGAGTCCGCGCTCGAATCAGGCGGTAAAATACTCGTGTTCAGCCAGTTCGTGCAGTTCTTACGCCTCATGCGTGAACGTTTTCAAGCCCAAAAACTCGACCACGCCTACCTGGACGGCAGCAGCCAGGACCGCTCGGCCCAGGTGGAGCGCTTCCAGAAAGACCCGAACTGCCGCATCTTCCTCATCAGCCTCAAAGCCGGCGGTTACGGCCTGAACCTGACCGCCGCCGACAGCGTCATCCTGGCCGACCCGTGGTGGAATCCCGCCGTCGAATCCCAGGCCATCGACCGTGCCCACCGCATCGGCCAGACGCAGCCCGTCATGGCCTACCGCATGCTGACCAAGTCCACCATTGAGGAAAAGATCATGACCTTGCAGCACAAGAAAAACCTCATGGTCAACAATGTCCTCGGCGAAGGCGGCTTCACCCAGCTCCTGCAGAAGGAGGACTTCGACTTCCTCTTCGACATCGAGGCGGAGCGGGCTGCATAGTTGCCTTGTTGCTGTGCAACAATGCCTCCCTGTTCCGCAGGAACAGGGCTGCTTTGACGCACGCGGGACGCCACGACGGAATCGCCTGCTGAACCGAGCTTCATCCTGCGGAATGATGGTTTGACCTTCATTCGACATTCGTCATTCTGACTTCGCCATTCCACCACGCCCCTGTAGCTCAATGGTTAGAGCAGGGAACTCATAATTCCTTGGTTATCGGTTCGAGTCCGGTCGGGGGTACTTTTCACCTTTGCAATGGCGCACCCAGCCGGGAAATGACCTGCAGCACCGCGTTTGAAGCCAGCCATTCTTTTTGCCACATTCCGAATGAGTCAGACCTCCGCCCTCCAGGACATTTCCAAGCTCGAAGACACCCTCTGGGAGGCGGCGGACCAGCTTCGGGCCAACTCGAAGCTGACTTCCAGCGAGTATTGCTTCCCCATCCTGGGCATCATCTTCCTGCGTCATGCGACGAACCGCTACAACGCCGTCGCCGCCCGGATCGAGGAGGAAAAGGCCGCTGGGAAGCTGCCGAAGAAGCTGCCCATCACGAAGGCCCACTTCATCGCCCGTAGAGCGCTGATGCTGCCGCCGGAGGCACGCTATGAAACGCTGATCGCCCTGCCGAAGGGAACGAACCTCGGCTCCGCGCTCGTGGAGGCCATGAACGCCATTGAACGCGACTTTGAGCCGCTGGCGAACCAGCTCCCGAAGGACTACGAGAAGTTCGAGAACGACCTGCTGGAGTCCATGCTCCGCATCTTCGACAGCGAGGCGCTGCGAAAGGCCAGCGGCGATGTCTTCGGGCGCATCTATGAGTATTTCCTCATGAAATTCGCCATCCAGGGCGCGCAGGACAATGGCGAGTTCTTCACCCCGCCCTCGCTGGTGCAGATGATCGTGAATGTCATCGAGCCGGACCACGGCGTCGTCGCGGACCTCGCCTGCGGTTCGGCCGGCATGTTCGTGCAGACCAGCCATTTCATGGAGGATCACGGGCAGCGCACCATGGACCGCGTGACCTTCTACGGTCAGGAAAAGACGGCCACGACCATCCGGCTGGCGAAGATGAACCTCGCCGTTCACGGGCTGGAGGGAGAGATCATGGAGGCGAACACCTTCTACCAGGACGAGCACCGCCTCAGCGATGGCCGCCCGCTCTGGGGGAACTGCGATTTCATGATGGCGAACCCGCCCTTCAATGTGGACATGGTGGACGAGGCGAAGGTGAAGGGCGACCGCCGTCTGCCCTTCGGCCTGCCGGGGGTGAACAAGAGCAAGACCATCTCCAACGCGAACTACCTCTGGATCAGCTACTTCCATTCGTATCTGAATGCCAAAGGCCGCGCCGGGTTTGTCATGTCATCGCAAGCCAGCAGCGCCGGGCATGGCGAGGCCGAGGTGCGGCAGAAGCTCGTCGCCACCGGCGATGTGGACGTGATGTTATCTATCCGTTCCGGCTTTTTTTACACCCGAGGCGTGCCTTGTGAGTTGTGGTTCTTTGACAAAGGCAAACCGCAGGAGCGGAAGGACAGCGTGCTCATGCTCGATGCGCGGAATGTGGCTCGAAAGCTGGCGGGCAGCCGCAAAATCTGGGAGTTCTCTCCTGAGCAGCAGCAAAACCTCTCCGCCATCGTGTGGCTGTATCGCGGGCAGAACGAGCGGTTCATCGGTTTGCTTGGTGAGTATCGGCAAAGGATCGCCGAGGCGAAGGACATGTTTGAAACGGCGACTCGCGGGATGCCGCCCGCGCTATTGGGCAAAATGGTGTCCAGCATCGAGCAGTTCGCAGCATCCATCGACCTCAAGTCTCTCGACGTAGAAAAACGCCCCCAGGTGAAATGCGCCATCGCATCCATCCAAGACATCGCCCAGGAAGCGCGCAGCGCCCTGGACTGCGGCAGCCTGCTGCCGCTTTCGGGAGGCAGCCCTGCTGCCGTGAACGTCCCTGGGCACAGCAAAGCCGAACTGCTGCCGCGCAGGCGAAGCTCAACGCTCGAATCCGAGTCCACCGGCCTGCACGCCAGCAGGGCTGGCTCGGAAAAGCGGCAGCAGGCTGCCGCAGTCCATGTCCAAGGAGGGCTGGAGGCCCTCCGCTCCGAACTCCCAGACCTCGCCCGCGACGATGAGCACCTCCGTGCCCACCGCACCGCGATTGATGCCTTTGCCAAGCATCTGCATCGCCTCATCGACCTCTGCATCAAAGACCTCGGCGCACGCCGCAGTCCGCTATGGAAGGACAAGCTCCCCGCCTTGATCGAAGCCTTCGACAACGCGCACGCTGCCGTGCAGAGCGCCGTGCAGCAGCATCACTACTTCCATCGCCAGCTTCTCTGGCTGCTCCACCGCTTCCCAGAAGGTGTGTATCAAGACGTGCCCGGCCTGTGCAAGATCGCCAGCCGGGCGGACATCGCCGCCGCCGACTGGAGCCTCACCCCAGGCCGCCACGTCGGCGTCGCCCCGGCGGAGGTGGACGAGGATTTCGACTTCGGCCAGGCCATGCGTGACATCCATGGGGAACTGAAAGACCTGGACCGCGAAGCCAGCGGACTGGCCGCGAAGATTCAGGCGAATTTTGAGGGGCTGGGGATATGAAGAAGCACTGGCGTGACTGTCGGCTTGGTGATGTCCTCACGTTGAAACGTGGACATGATTTGCCAGGAGAAACCCGCATCGAAGGCGATGTGCCGGTTGTGTCGTCGTCCGGCATCACTGGGTTCCACAACGAAGCCAAAGCGAAAGCGCCGGGCGTTGTGACAGGTCGATACGGCACCATCGGCGAAGTGTTCTATCTGGATCAAGACTATTGGCCGCTAAACACGTCGCTCTATGTCATCGACTTCAAAGGAACGCGTCCACGATTCGCAGCATACTTTCTGAGGAACGTCTTGAAGGACTACCAAAGCGACAAGGCTGCTGTGCCCGGCGTTGATCGCAACGTATTGCACGAGATTAAAGTGCGTGCCCCTGATCCGACCATTCAAGAACGCATTGAATCCACGCTGACCGCCTACGACGACCTGATGGAGAACAACCGGCGGCGGATGGCGTTGCTGGAGGAGTCGGCGCGGCTGCTCTACCGGGAGTGGTTCGTCCACCTCCGCTATCCTGAAAGGATGAAGGATGAAGGCGGAAGGATGAAGGACGGCGTGCCGAAGGGGTGGGAGCGTCGCACACTCGAAGAAGTCTGCGTGCCCGGCGATGGCATCCAAACGGGACCATTCGGTAGTCAATTGCACCAGTCCGATTACAGCGACGAAGGCGTGCCCGTCATCATGCCGAAGGACATTCTGAACTTCCGCATCTCGCTGGAAAGCATCGCCCGCATCCCCGAAGAACTCGCCGACCGCCTGGGCCGTCATCGCATGATCGAAGGCGACACTGTCTATGGCCGACGCGGCGACATCGGCAGGCGTGCCTACATCTCGAAGCGACACGAAGGCTGGTTCTGCGGCACCGGCTGCCTTCGCTTTCGTCCTAATCCATCCGTGATAGACGCGCGCTACCTCTTCGACACCCTCGGCTCACCCGACACCTTCGGCGTCATCGTGAACCGCGCCAAGGGTTCCACCATGCCGAACCTCAGTGGCTCTTCGCTCAAGTCCGTGCCCATCCTCGTCGCCCCGCGCCGCATCCAAGACGACTACGCCAGCCACGTCGTCCCGATCATCGCCCAGATCGAAACCTTGGCCGACCAAACCCAAAAACTCCGAACCGCCCGCGACCTGCTGCTGCCGCGCTTGATGAGCGGGGAGATTGAGGTGTGAGGTCGCGATGGACTCAAAGAGACTCGAATGAACCCAAAAACCGAAAAATCTGCCTATTTGATGAAAATAAGTAAACTATACTTGCCTTAAAACCGTGTTTTTGGAAGATTAGGCGATGATTGCTTCCCGAACTGACCTGATGGCGGTGCTCCGCCAGTTCAACCCGTGGTGGAAGGGGGAGCGCATGGCGGACCTGCCGACGTGGCGACGGGCAGCCTTCGCCGAGGTGCGGCAGTGGGTGAAGTCGCCCCCGGCTCCGCGCGCCATGCTGCTGAGCGGGGCGCGGCAGATCGGCAAGACCACGCTGCTGCTCCAAACCATCGACAGCCTGCTCGCGGAAGGAGTGCCGCCGGGGCAGATTCTGTATGCCACCTTTGACCATCCGCTGCTGAAACTGGCGGGGCTGGATGGGCTGCTGGAACTGTGGCGTGAGATCGAGCCTGCGCGGGACGGGCCGGAGTATCTGTTTCTGGATGAAATCCAATACACGAAGGACTGGCAGACGTGGCTGAAGCATCAGGTGGATTTCCACAAGGGGCGGCGCATCGCGGTGACGGGCTCGGCCACGCCGCTCGTGGTGGAAGGTCAGGAATCCGGCACAGGCCGCTGGCATACGGTGCGGCTGGCGACGCTGTCCTTCTATGAATACCTGCAAATCAAAAAGGTGCCGGTGCCGACATTGCCGAATGTGACGTCGCTTCAACGACTGCGGACATGGGGTGAGATGGACTTCGCCCGCACAGCGATGGATGCGAAGCCGCTGACGGGGCATTTTCACGACTACTTGATGCGTGGGGGCTTCCCGCAATGCGCGCTGGTGGACAATGTGGTGGCGGCTCAAAAGCTGCTGCGGGAGGACATCGTGGACAAGGTGCTGAAGCGTGACATGACGGCGCTCTACGGCGTGCGGCGCGTGCTGGAACTGGAGCAGACCTTTCTCTATCTCTGCCTGCATGACGGCGGACTGCTGGACATGGCAGACCTGGGCAAGAACCTGCAAGTGAAGAAGCCGACGGCGACGAGCTACATCAACCTGCTGGAGGCCGCGCATCTCATTCACCGGCTGCCGCCCTTTGGCTACGGGAAGGAAATCCTGCGCGGACGTTACAAGGTGTATCTGGCCGATGCCGCCATCGCGCCGAGCGTGCTGCTGAAAGGCAAGTCGCTGCTGGAAGATGCTTCGGCGATGGGTTCAGCGGTGGAGACGGCGTTCTTCAAGCATGTGTTCACCCGCTACTACCAGCAGAGCGTGGGCTTCTCGTATTGGCGCGGCAAGAAGGACTACGAGGTGGATGTGATCGCTGAGGTGGAAGGGCGGCTGGTGCCGTTCGAGGTGAAGTATCGGCATCAAGCCACGGGCTGGGCCGAGCTGAAGGGCATGGTCGAGTTTTGCAAAGAGCGGAAGGTTTCGCTGGGCTATGTGATCACGAAGGAGCCAAACGACTTCGGTTTGATGGAGAAGGAATTGGAGCCGGGGCAGAACTTGCAGCTTTTGAAAATCCCCGCACCGCTTGCTTGCTACTGGCTGGGCAAATCGGAGATTGACGGGCAAGCCGACTCTTAACCGCTCATGGCCTACACCGACATCAACAGCGAAGACCAGCTCGTGCAGACGACCTTCGCGGAGCATCTGCGGGACGTGTTGGGCTGGGAGTCGGTCTATGCTTACAACGAGGAGACCTTCGGCCCTGATGGCACGCTGGGGCGCACGGACAAGCGCGAGGTGGTGCTCACGCGTGATCTGCGGGCGGCGCTGGTGAGGCTGAATCCGGCTTTGCCTGAGAAGGCGATGAATGAGGCCATCGAGAAGCTGACGCGGCATGATTTCTCCCGCTCGCTGCTGCAACACAATCAAGAGTATCACAAGTGGCTGCGCGATGGCGTGCCGGTGAGCTACCGTGACGACAAGGGAGTGCTGCGTGATGGCAAGGCGCGGGTGATGGACTTTGACGACGTGGCGAACAATCGCTACCTGGCCGTGCGGGAGCTGTGGATCACGGGCTTGCGCGCGCCACACTATAACCGTCGTGCGGATCTCGTGTGTTTCATCAACGGGCTGCCGGTGGTCCTCATCGAGCTGAAGGCGGTGTATAAAAACATCCGCGCGGGGTTTGATGGCAACCTCACGAACTACATGGATGAGGTGGAGCACGCCTTTCATCACAACGCCTTCCTCATCGTGAGCAACGGCCACCGGGCGAAGTATGGCTCGATCACCAGCCAGTGGGATCACTTCGCCGAATGGAAACGCAATGACGAGAAGGACAAGGGCGATGTGGAGGCCCGCGTGCTGCTGGACGGGATGCTGCGGAAGGATCGCCTGCTCGACATTTTGGAGAACTTCATCCTTTTTGATGCCAGCAAACCGGGCAAGACGCGCAAGGTGGTGGCGCGGAATCATCAGGTGCTCGGCGTGAATCTGGCGGTGGAGTCAGTGCGGCGGCAGGAGGAACTGAAGAAGCAGTTCAGCGAGCGGCGAACGGTGACGTATCGCAAGCCAGTGCCCAGCAAGATTTTCAAACCTGCGCCGACGCGCCTGAGCAAGGAAGACCTCGAAGCACCCGCGCTGGTGGCAGAGATGGCAGGCTCCACCGATGAAGTGCCGCTGGTGCAGCGGGCGCATCCTGATCTCGGCAGGCTGGGAGTCTTCTGGCACACGCAGGGCAGCGGCAAGAGCTACAGCATGGCTTTTTTCACCGAGAAGGTGCGGCGCAAGGTGTCGAGCAGATTCACCTTTCTGCTCATGACGGACCGGGAGGACCTGGACGATCAGATTTACCGCACCTTCGGTGGTTGCGGGGTGATCGACCCGCAGAACACGCCGCGCGCCGGGAGCGGCAGGGAGCTGAAGGTGCTGCTGGCAGAGAATCACAGCCATCTCTTCACCCTGATCCACAAATTCAATCAGGAGATGACACCGGACGAGCCTTACAGCACGCGGGATGACATCATCGTGATCTCCGATGAAGCGCACCGCACGCAGGCGGGGAAGTTTGCCATCAACATGCGCATGGCCTTGCCAAACGCGGCCTTCCTGGGCTTCACTGGCACGCCGCTGCTGAAGCAGGATCATCTGACGAAGCGCATCTTTGGCAGCTACATCTCCCGCTATGATTTCAAGCGCAGCGAGCAGGACGGCGCGACGGTGAAGCTGGTGTATGCCAACCGGGGCGAGAAGCTCGGCGTGGCGAAGCTGGATCTGAACGACCATATCGCGGAAGTGATCGACAAAGCCGACCTGGACATGGATCAGCAGGCGCACCTGGACAAGCTGCTGGGCAAGGACTACGAGGTGATCACCGCTGGCGAGCGGCTGGAGAAGATCGCGGCGGACTTTGTGACGCGCTGGGAAACTGGCAAGTCGATGATGGTGTGCATCGACAAGATCACCTGCGGTCGAATGTTTGACCTGATCCAGCCGCGCTGGCAGGCCAGGACTGCGGAAGTCAAAGCGGCTGCGGGTGATGAAACCGACCCGGAAAGGAAGGCCAGTCTGACGAGGCAAGCGAGGTGGCTGGAAGAAACCATCATCGAGATTCAGATCAGCGAGCAGCAGGGCGAGAAGATCGAGTTTGCCAAATGGGGCGTGGACATCGTGCCACACCGCGAGCGGATGAAGAAGGGCTTTGTGGTGGGCGACAAAACGCTGACCATGGAGGACGCCTTCAAAGACCCGGAGCATCCCTTCCGCGTGGTGATCGTCTGCGCGATGTGGCTGACC
>DNXB01000109.1 GCA_003506995.1 Verrucomicrobiales bacterium | reverse complement strand
GCCCATCTGCGTCATCTGCGAAATCGGTGGATCAAAATTCAAGTGATTCGGGAGTAACCGAGCCGGGATTCAACAACGCGCCGGAGAAAGGCCGGAGCGCGGACGCCCTCGTCCGCATTCAACCATCCTTTTTCATGATGAAGCCAGGAACCACTCATCCCGATTCAATGGGGGTATCCGTTAGAGACCATGAGTGTCCGATCAGTGGTTCAAAACCCCAGGGAAACACGGATTTGCAACCGCAAGGCAATCAGGAACCACTGATCCCGGTTCAATCGGCCATCGTTCTCGCATCTTCCTGCTCTCGCCCGCCCCCCTTGAGGGAAAACGCACCGCGAGAGTTCAGGAAGGCGCGAGAGGCTTTGGGTCGGAACTCTTGCGCCTTCCTAAGCTCTGGCGATGCTCCACATGGATTCCCGAGTGGGGGAGAACGCGGAGAGACTCCTTCGAGAACACGGAGCACCTCAACACAAGTTGCATGGCCTGTGCCTCGCTCATGGATGAGGGCCGCTTTCCGCTTTGTGAACCACGGTTCACAACGTCCCGCGCAATCATCAAAAAGAGCGTCAAAACGGGAGGATTCGAGTTTCACAAGCCGCACAGCCTCCCGGTAATCGGAGGTCTTGAGGGATTTCTTGAGTTCTTTCCGCTTCATCACGGATTGAAGGTCTGTCGGCACCTTCGCACGGATATAATAGCGGCTGCCTCTGCGGTGGAGTCTGGTATGTCCCGGCACTTTTTGCAATTCGTCTGGTGGCTCATGTGGGTGTGCCATTCTCAGGATGCAGGCGGAGCGGTTTATACAATCCCTTGATTCTCAAGGGCTGGCGTTGGAAGTGGCGGTGAGGGAGGGATTCGAACCCTCGGTAGCTGTTAAGGCTACGCATCTTTAGCAAAGATGTGCTTTCGACCACTCAGCCACCTCACCGTTGCGTGTTTCTGCCGGTCGGGCAGCGCGGCGGTATTTAGCGTGAAGCGTGGGAGATCGTCAAACGAAATGTCATGCTCTGACGCATCTCGTTTTCACAGCAGGTCAGGCCGGTTCGTCCGCGTGCGCTCCAATGCCTGCTGCTCCCGCCATGCGGCGATCTTGGCGTGATTACCGCTGAGCAGCATCTCCGGCACCTTCAGACCGCGATACTCCGCCGGTTTCGTGTACTGCGGCGCTTCCAGCAGGCCGCTGGCACCAAAGCTCTCCTCCACCGCGCTCATCTCATCGCCCAGCACACCCGGCAGCAGGCGCACGATGGCATCCATCACCACCACGGCGGCGATGGCACCGTTCGTCAGCACATAGTCGCCGAGGCTGATCTCCTCATCCACCCAATGCTCGATGATGCGGTGGTCGATGCCCTCGTAGTGGCCGGAGAGGAAGATCAGATGCGATTCCGCGGACAAACGCCGTGCGGTGGCCTGATCAAACCGCTTCCCAGCAGGTGAGAGGTAAATGATGCGCGCCTCGGGTGTGTCGAGACGGTCCAGCGTCTCAAACACCGGCTCCGGGCGGATCACCATCCCCTGACCGCCACCGTAGGGTGTGTCATCCACATGGCGGTGTTTCCCGAGCCCCTGCTCGCGCAGATCATGCACGCGCAGGTCCAAGAGGCCCTTCTCCTGGGCGCGTCCCATCATGCTCAGGCCCATGGGCACCGAGACCAGTTCCGGGAAAAGCGTCACCACGTCAATCTGCATGCCAGCGCTATGCCGCAGCCCGTTCGGCACAGCAAGCGCGGCATTCTTTCCTTCACCGGGGAATGCGCCTTGACGCTTCAGGTCGTGCCCCTACTATCGCGGCTCGCTTCCCCCATTTTCCCCCATGAACATCCACGAGTACCAAGCCAAGCAACTGTTTGAAAAATTCGGCGTCGCCAGCCCCAAAGGGATCGTCGCCAGCACGGCGGAGGAAGCGGGCAAGGCGGCGCGTGAGATCGGCGGCCCAGGGCTCGTGGTGAAAGCCCAGGTGCATGCCGGTGGTCGTGGCAAAGGCACCTTCAAGAACGGCTTCAAAGGTGGCGTGCATGTCGTGGACACGCCGGAGCAGGCGGAAGAGATCGCGGGCAAGATGCTCGGCCAGACCCTCGTCACCCACCAGACCGGCCCGGAGGGCAAGCTGGTGAGCAAGGTGCTCATCGCCAAGGCGGTGGACATCACCAAGGAATACTACTTCGCCATCCTGTTTGACCGTGCCAGCAGCAGCCACGCCATCATCGCCTCCACCGAAGGCGGCATGAACATCGAGGAAGTGGCCGAAAAGACGCCTGAGAAGATCAGCAAGGAGTTCGTCAACCCCGCCATCGGCCTGCAGCCCTACCAGTGCCGCAAAGTCGCCTCATCGCTGGGTCTGAAGGGGCCGCTGGCCAACCAGGCCGTGAAGCTCTTCACCGCGCTGTGGAATCTCTACCTCAAGGCCGACTGCTCCCTCGTGGAGATCAATCCGCTCGCCATCACCACCGACGGCCAGGTCGTGGCGCTTGATGCGAAGTTCAATTTCGACGACAGCGCCCTCTATCGTCAGAAGGACGTGATGGCGATGCGTGACACGACCGAGGAAGACCCGCGCGAAGTCGCCGCGAGTGAGTTCGGCCTCAACTACATCGGCCTCGACGGCAACATCGCCTGCCTCGTCAACGGCGCCGGTCTC
>DNXB01000315.1 GCA_003506995.1 Verrucomicrobiales bacterium | reverse complement strand
CACCCGCCTGCCCACCGAGACGAACCAAACCGTCCACCGCCTCACCCCCAAGGCGTGGGCGGCCGAGCGCCGCGACGCAAAAGCACGGAAGCTCGCCGTGACCACCTAGCCACCGCCGTCAACCCCAACCCCATGGGGACATGCATGACGGATACGCCAGAACATCACGATGGAGATGATGAGACCAATCAGCGTGATGACATGCCGCACACGCCTCGGCTCGATGCGCTGCGAGTAATGCGCGCCGAGATAGTAGCCGACCAGTGCTCCGCCAGTCAGCGCCAGCGCCTGGGGCCAGTTCACCATGCCTGCGGCGATGAACCACACGGCCGCGACGACGTTGATGAGCGAACCGAGCAGGTTTTTCAACGCGTTCATCTCATGGATGTGCGTCATGCCCATGAAACCGAACGAGGCCAGCATCAGGATGCCAATCCCAGCGCCAAAAAACGCGCCGTAGATCGCCACGGGTAGTTGCAGCACCAGCGAGAACCAGAGCGTGTTCCTCCGCGATGTTGCGTGAGGCTTGCGCAGGAATCCCTGGATGAAAAACAGCACCGTCGCGAACAAAACGAGGAAGGGCACGAGCTTCGAGAACTGGTCATCACTCGTCCGCATCAGCAGCCAGCTCCCAATCGACGCACCGAGCACGCCGATGGGAATGAAGCGCCACAGTTGTTCGCGAATCGCCTTCAAATGTCCGCGAAAGCTCACGATGCTGCCCGCCGTGCCGATCACGAGCCCCACGGTGCTCGTCGCATTCGCCAGCACCGGCGGAGTGCCAAACATCAGCAGCACCGGAAACGTCACCAGCGTCCCACCGCCCGCCACCGCATTCACCGCCCCCGCCGTGCATCCGGCGGCGATGAGGGTGAGAAGTTCGAGAGTGGTCATGTAGAAGAAGGCGTGAACCTTCCTTCATGGAGTGGGGGATTGCGACGTCAAAGGATAGCGTGCTGACGCCCGTCGCTACGATGACACGCTTCGTCGCATGGGCTGCGGCAAAAAAAAGTGGTGATTCGAGGCAAAAAGGCACAGAATTCACCCTTTGCTGAATAACAGAGTCTCTTCGGACGGGTAACGTAGATTGAGAAATTCCGTCAGTGAGAACCAAATTTATGATTGATTCACCTTCCAGAGCGCCAACGCTGGCTCTTGTGAGCATGTGCTTGATCGTGGCGATGGTGTCGGGCATGGCGCAAAGTGTTGACCAGTTGCAAAACCGTGCCGTGGACTCAGCGCGTGCGCAGATACCTCGTGAAGCGAGGGGGAGCACTCCTGAGGCAGTTGAGAACAGGGAAGCCCAGTCTGCACCAAAAATGCAGGGGGATGATGAATTTGGCGAACAGATGATTCTCGCACGGCGTGCCCATGCGGAGCCGTGGACGATAGGCATAGACACGCAATTTTTTTATACGGATAACGTGGCGTTGACGCCGCGTGGGGCGCTTGATGATACTTACCGACGCACGGGACTCTATGCGCAGTATGCAAACCGGATCGTGGGGAACTGGTTCATGGATGCCTCGGTCTCCAGTTTCTTCTTTCTGCACGATAAATATGACTTTTTCGACTTTCACCTGCTGCGTGCGGAGGTTGGCGTGACCCGCCGTCTTCCGTGGCTGAATGATGCATTTGCGTCGGTACATTATTACTGGTTCCACGTCGCCGACCCGGAACTCAGTCGCACGATTTTCCAGAGCCAGATGCTGAATCTGAATCTGCAAAAAATGTGGAAGGTGTCGCGTGGCCAGCAGTTCACGTTGGGTGCCAGTGCGGATCTAAATTTGGCGGCCATGCCTGCGGGACCTGAGCGTAATGAGTACAGCCTCTATTCGGGGCACAGTCTGCGCCTGACAGAGAAATGGACGATGCAGGCAGGGCTCCGCGGGTCCTATTTTCATTATCCAGTGGTGGGGCGCTCAGATTGGAATACGGGGCTGACGCTGGGCCTCTCCTATGCCGTTACGGACTGGGCGAAGCTGACTTTCTCGGCTGCCGGCGCGGTGAATCGCTCGAATCAGCCTGCTTTTAGTTATAACAACATCGTCACTGGCCTGGGGCTGAGTTTCCAGGTTTCCTTCTGATCAATACCGCCATGAACACACACACAGTAATTGTTGCGATCGCATTGGGAATGAGGTTGCTGCCCGCTCCTGCGGCGGATGTTCAGTTTGTGAAGGGCAAGGCATCAGCTCCTGCGGGGACTCAGTTGAAGACGGGGGATTCCTTTGCCACGCAGACGCGCAGCCAGTCACAAGTGGGTCTGAGCCGCTCCTTCTTCAGGGTGGGTTCCGACTCGCAGGTGAAACTGGATAAGAATCAACGCATCATATTGGAAAAAGGTGTGTTGCTGGTGGGCAGTGAGCCAGGCGGTCGGCGTGAGATGGTGGAGGTGAATGTGCCAGGCTACCGCATGAAAGTGCGGGGCTCGGTGCAGATTGCCTATTACCCGGGGCAGTATCTGAAAGTGACCGTGATCGAAGGTAAGGTCACCGTTGCACTGCAATCCCTTGCTGGTGAGTTCGAGGAACTGAATCCCGGTCAAATGCTCATCATCAATCCCTCGGACAAGCGCCTGCCGGAACCGGTGGAAGTGGATCTGAGCCGCATCATCGCAACCTCTCAGTTGATCACCTCACCGCTGGGCTCACCGAGCACGAAAGGATTGATGGATGCGGCCGCTTCGTCACAGGGTGCGGATGGAAATCTGTTACCCACGCCGCTGCTATTCACGGGTGCCTCGCCAGACATGTATCTGGTGGACAATGCGGCGCGCGGACGTGTATTGGCAGACGAGAAATCGGTTTTTCAACTGAATAACGATCTGGCTGATCCGACGGCGAATGTGGCGCAAAAAGCCTATGACGACGGCCTGTCATATTACTCGTTCCCCTTTCCTCCAGGCACTCCCGACATCACTCTGACTCGCACGGGTGCTCGAACCAAAGAACTGACGGTGTTGTTGACCAGTGAAGCGGATGATTTTGGCAGCTACGTGGCACCGGCGCAGTTGCACGGGACGATCCGGGCGGACGCGGACCTTTTCAGCCAGGTGGCGGGGAAGAAACTGGTCTTTGAGTCTCAGGAGTTCGGCGCGGACCCTTTCAATGACTACTCGCTTCACCTTGCGACGGGGACAGACATACTTACTCCCGACGGGGTTGGTATTGGATTTTTGGGAGCGTTCGGCATTACCGGCACGGGATCGACCGTGCAGGCAGGCATCTCCATGCACTCGGATGAGATCCTCGACATTCGGGCCACCCAAAGGGATGTCAGCTTTGATCAAAGCACTCTGGGAGCCTACGCCATCAACATGGCGGGAAGCACGGCCAATACCGGGCCGGTGCAGAACATTACGCTGACGCAAACGACGGCTACGGCGCGCGGTACGGTCACGCTCGGCACGCCACAGGTGCGCAGTCGGGTGACGCTGCAAAATTCCACACAACTCGCGGCGCTGTTAAGCCACCTAACGGTGCAGTCGAAAGGCGGAGCCATCACGGTGGATAACTCGATGTTGTCCGCAGGCGGCACGCTGACGCTGGATTCGCTGGATCCCACGGACGCAGGCGCAAACGGCCTCGTCACGCTGCGCAACGCCTCAATGTCCGCCGACATTATCCGAGTCCGCAGTTCCACACCTGGAGGAGACGCTTTGGTCATTGATGGCGGCACCTACGATGCCAATTCTTTGCTCAAATTCTACGGCGGCAGTGCTTCAACGCTTTGGTTCAGGGGCAACGTGAGCGTGAACACCCCCCATGCGATCTTCTCCGGTCAGACGGTACGTGTCGATGCCGGTGCCAGCGTCAATGTCACTGGACAGGCAGACATTTACTCCAACAATCACCAGTACAACATCCCTGGCACTGGCACCATTTCTGCCGGAGGTGGCCTGAATGCCTTTCCCTATTCCGGAACCCCCAGCTTTTGATGTGGTGGTTTCAAATATCGAATGGTGCGTGATTTCATAATCCAACCTCAATCATGAAAGCGCTTTTCATCCTCCTCCGCAGTCGCGTGATGGCACTGGTCACGATGGCGATAATTATCTTTGCATGCGGGCTTCGTTGTATGCGGGAAGTTTCCAGTTCCGACATTGCCGCTGAACCTTCGACCCATGTCCCCGCCCGCGACCTTAAACCAGGGGTGGTTGCTTCCAGTGTTTCATCAACGCTGACCAGAACAGCCACCACTATGGCAGCCCCCCCTGCAATGAAGAAGGCACACGCGCCTCCGCGTTTCGCCTTTGAGGCTCTCATCGCGGGTCGGGAACCGGTGAAGACGGAGACACGCATGTTTCAGGCGCAGACGTGGGAGGTGGATCTGGCCAAGGCGCTTGATCTGCCGCCGGGCACGCCGCTGCAGCGCCGCAGTGCGCTCTACCGCATTCCGGAGCTGACAGCTTCGCTGGTGCGCGTGGATCGAGTCTATCGCATGGACCGCGGCGGGGTGGTTCCGAGCGCGGCCCCAGCCCCGGCAGCAAGCGTGCAGTCATCCAGCACTGCGGAGTTCACCGCTGCGGCCACGGCCGCGCCCACGCCCACGGGCTCCGCCGTTCTCGATGCGGGCGGGGGTGAGCTGCTGTGGGACAATGCGATGATCGCCGACCACCTGATGGTGCAGGTTGAGGAGGGTGTTACTCGCAGCAGACTGCAGTCCTCCCTGCCGCAGGGGGTCGTGGTGCGGGATGCGCTCACGACGCGCGGCTTGTATCTGGTGGCGGTGCCAGCAGACGGAGACAAGGCGGTGGAGCGGGCGGTGCTGTCCTTAAGCAGGCTCAAGGGCGTGGTGAAGTTTGCCGAGCCGGACTTCCTCATCTGCGGGGCGGACACGACGCCGGATGACCCGCTGTTCACCACGGATGTCGGTGACACGACCAAGCAATGGCACCTGCCGAAGATCATGGCCCCGAGAGCGTGGGACGTGATCAAGCAGCCGAAGAACGCGACCATTGCGAATCAGAGCGTGGTTGCGGTGGTGGACACGGGAGTGGACTACACGCACCCGGATCTGGCGGGAAACATCTGGACCAATCCCGGTGAAAGCGGCGGCGGGAAGGAGAGCAACGGCATTGACGATGACGGCAACGGCAAGATCGATGACTGGCGGGGCTGGAACTTCGTGGAGTTGAGCAACGAGGTGATGGACGACGTTGGCCACGGCACGCATGTGGCCGGGGTGGTCGGCGCGGTGGGCAACAACACGGAAGGAGCCAGCGGCGTGTGCTGGGGCGTGAAGATCCTGCCGCTGCGGATCATCAAGGCGCTCAATGGAGGCACCTACGGCACCTACTCCGCCGCGATCGCCGCGCTGGACTACATCCGCACACTGAACACCTCGGGGCGTAAAGTCGCTGTGGCCAATCATTCGTGGGGCGGCAGCGGCTACAGTCTGGCGATGCTAAACACAATCAATAATCCGCTTAGCACCGCAGACCCGCTGCCAGCGGGATTAACCGCCACGTACACGACCAACTTAAACACGCTGACGGCCAGCGGCAGCGGCACCGAGATCGCCAAGATCAAAGCGGGCATGACAATTGGCGGCACGGGCATCCCGTCCGGCACGCTGGTAACGATCGTCAATGGCAGCGAAATCACATTGAGCGACTACACCACGGTGGCGGGGAGCAATGCGGCATTGACGTTCAGCAACCCGATTCGTCCCAAACCTTACGGGGTGGTGCATGTTGCGGCGGCGGGCAACAGCCGGTTCAACGCGGACCGCATCCCGATCTACCCGGCCTGCCTGCCAAGCGGGTTCATCGTGAGTGTGGGAGCCACGGATAGCAGCGATGCCGAGGCGCTCTGGAGCGGGGGCGCGGGAACCAACTACGGGCGGCTGAACGTGGACCTCTTCGCTCCAGGCAGCAGCATCTGGAGCACCAAGTGGAAGGCGCCGGGCGATCCCACCTACGGCTACGAAAGCCGCAACGGCACGAGCATGGCTGCGCCGCAGGCGGCTGGGGCGCTTGCACTGGTGCGCATGTGGCAGCCAAACCTCACGGAGTTGCAAGCGCGCCAGGTGCTCATTGAACAGGTGGATCAGGTCACTGCTCTCCAGAGCAAATGCGTGAGCGGCGGCAGGCTTAACATGGCCAAGATCATCGACCGCCTCTACCAGCCGGTTTTGGTGAGCAGCGGCGGTGGAACCGGCGGAAGCGGAACCACATTTGATGCTCTTCAAGCTGCCATGGGGGTAACCGGAAGGTTTGCAATGAGCAGCACCCACGTGCTTTTTCTTGATAAGGGCGAAGTCTGGGCTTGGGGTCAGAATGACAGTGGGCAACTTGGGGACGGCACAACTGATAGTTCGGCTGTTCCAGTGAAGGTTCATGGACTGACCGAGGTCACCATGGTTACGGTTTCATCAGCCGACTACAACTCGACCAGTTTTGCGCTGAAGGCTGATGGCACAGTTTGGGTTTGGGGATCAAATTCGTACGGTTTGCATGGAATCGGTTCGACCTCCGGGGGGAGGCCGCTCATTCCCGAGCTTATAACTGGGCTAAGCGATATTGCATGGATCTCTGCCGGGGTTGAACACTGCCTTGCCGTTCGATCTGATGGAGCAGTTTTCGCATGGGGGCGAAACACACAGGGTCAACTGGGAGATGGCACGCTCACAAACCGGTCATCGCCGGTTAGTGTGCTCGGAGTCACCGGCGTCACTCAAACTGCCGCAGGGGTGGCGCACTCACTGGCTTTACGTGCTGACGGGTCGGTTTTTGCGTGGGGGACTCGTTGGCATTCCTCCCGAAATCAACTTGGAGACGGTGCAATTGGAGGCACTGCTACTTCGGCCGTGATGGTTCCGACGCTCAGTGATGTGGTTTATGTGGATGCTGCGAATTTTTGTTCGTTATATCTTAAACTAGATGGCAGTGTCTGGATGGCTGGCGAACTTTCCAGCGGTGGTCAAAGATCGAGCATGCCGGAGCAGGTCTCCTCGCTCAGCGACATAAGAGTAATGACGGCGGGCTCGTCTCACGCGGCGGCGTTGAATTCTGACGGAATGCTATTCACTTGGGGCGATGGGAGCGATGGCCAGTTGGGCGTAGGGTCCCTTCTGCCAAGTCATGAACCACTCGCTTCATCGCTGCCAGGTCCGGCTGGAGTAATCGCATGTGCTGCTGGAAATAACGCAACGCTGATTCTAGACAACGAAGGGAGGCTCTGGTCATGCGGAAGAAACTTGTATGGTCAGTTGGGGACAGGAAAATATCCGTTAAAGACCATTCCTGTAAAAATTGAGACTGTCAGCAATGCAGTTGCGATCGGCGGTTCGCTCGACGATTTCGCGGTCAATTGGGTGAAGCTAAGCGATGACACGTTCTTGATGTCAGGCCAATATAATACCGACCCCGTATACGGAAGCAGGCTCAAATTTCAGCGTCCCACCGCTTATCCGCCGGTGCCTGGGGTAGTGCAAGAAGTCGAACATGGTTCGGGCTACTGGGGGGCTCGATGCACCGACGGCTCGATATGGACCTGGGGCAACGCTCTCTACATTGGCCGAACTTATACGAGCGCTGACAGGTATCAGCCCACCAAGGTAAACGGACTGCCAAGCATCACATCGCTAAGCTGTGGCCCAGGTCATAGTCTTGCTGCAACCGTAAGCGGGCAACTTTATGCATGGGGAGACAACAACTTCGGCGAGCTGGGCGATGGCACCACGAACCGAGAAAGCTTGCCGGTGCTTATTTCGGGAATGAGTGCTGTTGCTGAAGTAAGCGCTGGAACAGGTTGGAGCATTGCGCGAAAAACGGACGGGAGTGTCTGGACATGGGGGCGGAACGATCAGGGACAATTAGGCGACGGCACCACTTCGCACAGTCAAACGCCACACCAAGCGATTGGGATCACAAGTGCGATTCAGGTCAGAGCGATGCCTAATGACAGCTGTGCATTGATGGCTGATGGTGGGCTTCATGCATGGGGGGGGAATGTGGGGAAAGGATCATTAGTGCCCGCCCTGATTTACAGACCGCCCGCGGAAAGAATTGTTAAATTTGTGAACAATGGAAATTCCATTCTTGCGTTGCTAAGTGACGGCTCTGTTCTGAGTTGGGGATTTGGCGGGGATGGGCTCGGACGCCAACCCGGTTCACCGGCACTCGCCGACCAGCCGTCGCCTGTATACGGTGGAACGAACGTAATTGATATAGCAGCCAGCCGTGGTGCATTCATGTTTCTGAAAAACGACGGTTCGGTCTATGCTTGGGGAAACGCAAATGTCCTTAATATCGGCTGCAATGGTTTGGGGGATTCCTGGGCGACGACTTTTGTTCCTGTCGTCGGCTTTGGTTCCGTGTCCACAACGCTCTCTACTCTAGGCACAGGCGACATTGCCGACTCTTGGTATTTCCAAAACTTCTCAGTCGCCGAGATCCTTGATGATTCGCTCATTTCCGATACCGCAACCCCTGCAGGTGACGGCATACCAAATCTCCTCAAGTACGCCCTCGGACTCAACCCCAGGCAGCGCCATGATGCCTCCAGCCTGCCAAGTGCGCGGGCGGATATCATCGGCAACTCAGCGCAGAGCACTGGCGCTCGGGGCGGCATCGGGTTGTTTTCTGCGCCAACCGTGGACTTGACGAATGGCAAGCGCTACATGGCCTTCACGGTGCCGCGCAGTGGCATTCACACCGACATCGATTACATTGTCGAAGTCTCCACCGACCTCGTGACATGGCACAGCGGCGGTCCCCACACCGTGACCGTGCTGGACACGGCGGAGACACTGGAAGTCTATTCCGCCATGTCGCTCGATGACGTGCCCCGGCAGTTCATGCGTCTGAAGATTCAACGGAAATAATCCGTCTTTTCAAGACATTCGACAGATCCCACTTCCTATGGCCGACGACACCCAATCCGACTTCGAGGTTCCGACCGTTCGGAGTTCATCTTCAGAAAGTGATGTGGCGACTCTGATGCGCGAGATTGTGACCGAGCAGCCTTCCTCAGGCACTGCGGGTGCAGATGACGTCACGATGGTGCTGGATGCGCGTCCGCCGACCGCCGCTCAAACCGGCGTGGAGGGCGCGGGCAGCCGCATTGGCAATTATGTGCTGAAACAGGAACTCGGCCGGGGTGGGTTCGGTACGGTCTGGTGGGCGGAACAGGTGACCCCCTTCCGCCGGGATGTGGCACTAAAGATCATCCTTCAGGGCATGGATACGGAGGAGGTTGTCGCACGCTTTGAGGCCGAGAAAAAGCTCCTGGCCAAGATGGACCACCCGAACATTGCGGCGGTTTACGATGCGGGCACGACTGACCGCGGCAGGCCGTTTTTCGTCATGGAGCTGGTCAGGGGCCAGGAGGGCCCCGGCAGACCCATCACCAAATACTGTGACGAAAAGCATCTCTCTGTGCGCGAACGCATTGAGCTTTTTATTCCCGTCTGCCAGGCCGTGCAACATGCCCACATGAAACAGGTGCTGCACCGGGATCTCAAGCCGACCAACATTCTGGTGTCGGAGGTGGACGGACTGCCCGTGCCGAAGATCATCGACTTCGGCATCGCCAAAGCCATGTCTCCGGATGACGAGGCACTGCTGGCCAGTCGAATGCGCACGGCCCAGGACATGGTGATAGGCACCCTGCAATACATGAGTCCCGAACAGGCAGGCAGCATGTCCGATATCGATACCCGCAGCGATGTTTACACCCTGGGTGTCATCCTTTATGAGTTGCTTGTCGGGGAGCCTCCCATCGGCAAGGAGGACATCAAAAAGGCCGTATTCGAGGTGCTGCAACAGATTCGCGAGGTCACACCGCCCAGGCGTCCCAGCACGCGATGGCTTTCCGCCACGGACGCGCAAACACAGCATGCCGTGTCCACCCGCC